>NZ_CP178837.1:1227284-1534105 GCF_047946755.1 Leucobacter sp. HNU
GAAGGCCTGGCGCGCGGCGGGCGAATCGGAAGCGGGGGAGACGGTGCTCGCGCTCGACACGGGTGGATTCCTCTCGGTGCTCGGAACGAGCGGACCGGGTTCGTCGAACCGCGGCGCACCTCTCCCGTTTTCACAGCGAGTCTGTAGAATGGTCAGTTGAGGTTGCGTGCGGCGACCCGGAGCGCGGTGCCCAGCACCTGCGGTCTCGGAGTCACGGCCGCTCACGGCCCAGACTACTGCACCGCTGCAGGGAACTCGCAGGGCGCGGTCGCGCTCCGAGGGCCGGATCCCTCCGGTCTCGCGTCGGGTTCCCGCGCGGAGACGATCGAGGGATGGAAGCCATGCCAGAGGTGCTGATTGACCGGCCCGAGCTCGAGGGCTTGGGCGTATACGAGTTCGGCTGGCACGACGCCGATGAAGCCGGGGCTGCGGCGCAGCGCGGCCTCAGCGAAGCCGTCGTGCGCAATATCTCGGCGCTCAAGAACGAGCCCGAGTGGATGCTGCAGCGGCGCCTGAAGGCCCTGCAGATCTTCGACCGGAAGCCGATGCCCGGCTGGGGCGCCGACCTCTCCGAGATCGACTTCGACAACATCAAGTACTTCGTACGCTCCACCGAGAAGCAGGCGACCTCCTGGGAAGAGCTTCCCGAGGAGATCAAGGAGACCTACGAGCGCCTCGGCATCCCCGAGGCCGAGCGCCAGCGCCTCGTCGCGGGCGTCGCGGCCCAGTACGAGTCCGAGGTCGTCTACCACCAGATCCGCGAGGACCTGGAGGAGCAGGGTGTCATCTTCCTCGACACCGACACCGCGCTGCGCGAGCACCCCGAGATCTTCGAGGAGTACTTCGGCACGGTCATCCCGTCGGGCGACAACAAGTTCGCTGCGCTGAACACCGCGGTGTGGTCGGGCGGCTCCTTCGTCTACGTCCCCAAGGGTGTGCACGTCGAGATTCCGCTGCAGGCCTACTTCCGGATCAACACGGAGAACATGGGCCAGTTCGAGCGCACGCTCATCATCGCCGACGAGGGCAGCTACGTCCACTACATCGAAGGCTGCACCGCTCCCATCTACAAGAGCGATTCGCTGCACTCGGCCGTCGTCGAGATCATCGTGAAGAAGAACGCCCGCGTGCGCTACACGACGATCCAGAACTGGTCGAACAACGTCTACAACCTGGTCACCAAGCGCGCGGTCGCCGAGGCGGGCGCCACCATGGAGTGGGTCGACGGCAACATCGGCTCCAAGGTCACCATGAAGTACCCGTCGATCTACCTGACCGGCGAGCACGCCAAGGGCGAGACCCTCTCGGTCGCCTTCGCGGGCCCCGGCCAGCACCAGGACACGGGGGCGAAGATGATCCACCTCGCTCCGCACACCAAGTCGTCGATCCTCGCGAAGTCGATCGCGCGCGGCGGCGGACGCACCGGCTACCGCGGCGAGGTCCGGGTCGAGGCGAGCGCCCACCACGCCGCCAACTCGGTCGTCTGCGACGCCCTGCTCGTCGACACGATCTCGCGCAGTGACACCTACCCGGCCATCGACATCCGCACGGACGACGCCGAACTCGGCCACGAGGCGACCGTCTCCCGCGTCAGCGAGGAGCAGCTCTTCTACCTGATGAGCCGCGGCCTCGCCGAGGAAGAGGCGATGGCCATGATCGTCCGCGGCTTCATCGAGCCGATCGCCCGAGAGCTGCCCATGGAGTACGCGCTCGAACTGAACAAGCTCATCGAGATGGGCATGGAAGGATCCGTCGGATAATGACGAACGCTGCAGCAACGATGGACCCCGCTCAGCACGGCGCCGTGGCGCACTCGGACGGCGGCTGGGACCGCAAGATCCCCGTGCAGACCCGCTCCGATCGGTTCACCTCGACCGACGTCGCCGATTTCCCGCAGGTGACCGGTCGCGAGGCGACCTGGAAGTTCGCGCCCATCGCGAAGTTCCAGGGCCTGCTGGACGGCACGCTCGATGGCTCGCGCCTCCCGGTCTCGGTCACCGAGGTCGCCGGTGTCTCGAGCGAGTGGATCGCCCGCGACGACGCACGCATCGGCCGTGCGGGCACCCCCGAGGAGCGCGGTGCGGCGAACGCCTGGACCGCGTTCGGCGAAGCCCACCTCGTGACCATCTCGGGCGACGAGCCGGTCACCGCGATCGTCCGCCGCGACGCGCTCGACCACGCGGAGCGCGCCGCGCACACCGTGATCGAGGCCGCCCCGCAGTCGCGGGGTCTCGCGATCCTCGAGAACGCCGGCGACGCCAATCTCACGGAGAACGTCGAGATCGTCGTCGGCGACGGCGCGAAGCTGACCGTCGTCAGCGTCCAGCAGTGGGACGACGAGGCGATCCACCTCGCGAGCCACTACGCGACCGTGGGCCGCGACGCGTCGCTCACCCACATCGTGGTGTCGCTCGGCGGCTCCGTGGTGCGCCTCAACCCGTCGATCCACCTCGATCACGAGGGGGCCAACGGCGAGGCGCTCGGCGCGTACTTCGCCGATGCCGGTCAGCACCTCGAGCACCAGGTCTACATGGATCACGACGCTCCCCACACCCGCAGCCGCGTCACCTACAAGGGCGCCCTGCAGGGCGAGGGCGCACACACCGTGTGGATCGGGGACGTGCTGATCCGCCAGAACGCCGACGGAACCGACAGCTACGAGCAGAACCGCAACCTCGTGCTCTCCGAGGGCACCCGCGCCGACTCGATCCCGAACCTCGAGATCGAGACCGGCAACATCGAGGAGCCGGTCACGCCTCGGCGACGGGCCGCTTCGACGACGAGCACATCTTCTACCTCCAGAGCCGTGGCATCTCGGCGGAGGAGGCGCGCAAGCTCGTCGTTCGCGGCTTCCTGCTCGAGGTGATCGCCCAGATCGGCGACGCCGCGACCGAGGAGCGCCTGAACGACGCCATCGAGGCGGAGCTCGCCGCGAGCGTGCGCTCGTGACCCGACAGAAGGCTCTGGCGCTCGCCGATCTCACGCAGGACCAGGCGGTCCGCGTCGAGATCGACGGGGTGCCGATCGCCGTCGTGCTCGACGGCGAGGGGAGGTGCACGCCATCGGCGACACCTGCACCCACGGCCAGATCAGCCTCTCCGAGGGTTTCGTCGAGGACGACACGCTCGAATGCTGGGCGCACGGCTCGGCCTTCTCGCTCCGCACCGGCGCTCCGCAGAACCTCCCGGCCTACGAGCCGGTTCCCGTCTTCGTCGTCGAAATCGAAGACGGTGACGTGTACATCGATCCCACTGTTACGAAAGAGATTTGAACCATGGCCTCCATTCTTGAGATCAAGGACCTCCACGTCAGCGTCGAGACCGACCAGGGCGCGAAGCAGATCCTGAAGGGCGTCGACCTGACCATCCGCCAGGGCGAGACCCACGCGATCATGGGCCCCAACGGCTCGGGCAAGTCCACGCTCGCCTACGCGATCGCCGGCCACCCCCGCTACGAGGTCACGAGCGGCTCGATCCTGCTCGACGGCGAAGAGGTGCTCGAGATGAGCGTCGACGAGCGCGCGCAGGCGGGCCTGTTCCTCGCGATGCAGTACCCCGTCGAGATCCCGGGCGTCACCAACGCCAACTTCCTGCGCACCGCGAAGACCGCCATCGACGGCGAGGCGCCCGCCATCCGGACCTGGATGAAGGACGTCAAGGCCGCGATGAAGGACCTCCGCATGGACTCCTCGTTCGCAGAGCGCAACGTCAACGAGGGCTTCTCGGGCGGCGAGAAGAAGCGCAACGAGATCCTCCAGCTCGAACTGCTCAAGCCGAAGTTCGCCGTGCTCGACGAGACCGACTCCGGCCTCGACGTGGACGCGCTGAAGATCGTCTCGGAGGGCGTCAACCGCGCGAAGGAGAACACCGGCCTCGGTGTCCTGCTCATCACGCACTACACCCGCATCCTCCGCTACATCAAGCCCGACTTCGTCCACGTCTTCGTCGACGGCCGCGTCGCGGAGCAGGGCGGCCCGGAGCTCGCGAACCGTCTCGAGGAAGAGGGCTACGACCGCTTCCTCGCCGTCGAGGCGTAAGCTGCGAGCATGAGCGATTCCGCCACCACCACGTCGATCGACCCGGAGTTCCGGGAGCAGGCGCTCGAAGCGCTGAAGGACGTCTCGGATCCCGAGCTCGGCGTCAACATCGTCGACCTCGGCCTGATCTACGATCTGGCCTTCGACGACGAGCACGATGCGCTGGTCATCAGCATGACCCTGACGAGCGCCGGCTGCCCGCTGACCGACGTGATCGAGAACGACATCGCCGAGGCGCTCGACGGCCTCGTCACGGCCTTCCGCATCAACTGGGTGTGGATGCCGCCGTGGACGCCGGAGCGGATCACCGACGACGGTCGAGATATGATGAGAGCTTTGGGCTTCGCGATCTGATTCGCGAGCCGGCTCAGTGCGGAGGCCCGGGACGAGGAGACTCGCCCCGGGCCTCCGCACGCCGATACCAGTTCAGGAGAGAACAGCATGATCACCGTCGAGGATCTCGCGATCGACGTCGGCGCCCGGCGCCTCATGTCGGGTGTGACGTTCCGGGTGAACCCGGGCGACAAGATCGGCCTGGTCGGGCGCAACGGCGCCGGCAAGACGACGCTCACCCGCACCCTGTCTGGTGAGCTGCAGCCCGCCGAGGGCAAGATCACCATCTCGGGCGAGCTCGGCTTCCTGCCGCAGGACCCTCGCACCGGCGACCCGGAGCAGATCGCCCGGCATCGGATCCTCGACGCCCGCGGTCTCGGCACGCTGCAGCAGAACATCGAGAAGGCGACCGAGGAGATGGCGTCCGACGACCCCGTTGTCGCGGAGAAGGCGATGAAGCGCTTCGGCAACCTGACCGATCGCTTCCAGGCGCTCGGGGGATACGCGGCCGAGTCGGAGGCGGCGTCGATCTCGCACAACCTCGGCCTGCCCGACCGGATCCTCGATCAGCAGCTCAAGACGCTCTCCGGTGGCCAACGCAGGCGTATCGAGCTGGCGCGCATCCTGTTCTCGGATGCCGACACGATGATCCTCGACGAGCCGACCAACCACCTCGACGCCGATTCGATCGTGTGGCTGCGCGAGTTCCTCAAGAACTCCAAGGCCGGTGTCATCGTCATCTCGCACGACATCGACCTCGTGGGCGAGACCGTGAATCGCGTCTTCTACCTCGACGCCAACCGCCAGGTCATCGACATCTACAACATGAACTGGAAGCTCTACCTGCGCCAGCGCGCCGCCGACGAGGAGCGCCGCCGCAAGGAGCGGGCGAACGTCGAGAAGAAGGCGTCGGCGCTGAAGGATCAGGCGGCCAAGTTCGGCGCGAAGGCGTCGAAAGCCGCGGCTGCGCACCAGATGGTCGCGCGAGCCGAGCGGATGCTCTCGGGACTCGACGAGGTCCGTCAGGTGGAGCGCGTGGCGAAGCTCAGGTTCCCCGATCCCGCACCCTGCGGCAAGACTCCGCTGATGGCGGAGGGGCTCTCGAAGTCCTACGGCTCGCTCGAGATCTTCGCGGGCGTGGACCTCGCGATCGACCGCGGTTCGAAGGTCGTCGTCCTGGGGCTCAACGGCGCCGGCAAGACCACTCTGCTGCGCCTGCTCGCAGGCGTCGACGAGCCCGACACGGGCGAGCTCGTCGCGGGCCACGGCCTGAAGGTCGGCTACTACGCGCAGGAACACGAGACGCTCGACGTCAAGGCGAGCGTGCTGCAGAACATGATCTCCGTGTCGCAGCACCTCACCGAGACCGAGGCGCGACGGGTGCTCGGCTCATTCCTCTTCACCGGCGACGACGTGCACAAGCCGGCGGGCGTGCTGTCCGGTGGCGAGAAGACCCGACTCGCGCTCGCGATGCTCGTCGTGTCGAGCGCAAACGTGCTGCTGCTCGACGAGCCCACCAACAACCTCGACCCGGCCAGCCGCGAGGAGGTGCTCGACGCGCTCGCGCACTTCTCCGGCGCGGTCGTGCTCGTCTCGCACGACCCGGGGGCGGTCGAAGCGCTCAACCCCGAACGCGTGCTGATCATGCCCGACGCGACCGAGGACCACTGGTCCAAGGAGTACCTGGAGCTCATCGAGCTCGCGTAGCGCGTGGTCCGGCGGGAACTCCCGTCGGACCACGCGAAACGGCCCGGTCGGGTTCAGCGACGTTCGCGCGGACCGAGCAGCCCGATGACGAAGGCGGCTCCGTCGGCCTGCATGCCATTCCGGTAGTAGGCCACGTGGCCCTTCTCGTCGAGGGAATCGCTGGCCTGGCAGACGAAGTCGTTCTTGACGCAGTAGTCCCGGACGCGCTCCGCGAACGGCGCGAGCGCGCCGGCACGACGGGGGAGGATCCCGCCGACCTTCTCGTCGAAGGTGCCGACATCGTAGGGTTCACCGCCCGCGAAGCGGGGTCCCCGTAGAGCACCACGGCGAGGAGCCGATCCTTCGCTTCGGGGGTGAGCTCGCCGACGGTCTCGCCGATCAGGCGATCCTTGGGGCCGACCAGCGCGTCCCCGATGACGAATGCGCCCTGGGAATACCCGAGCAGGATCGTCCGCTGATCGGGGCAGTGCTCCGCCTGCACGTTGAGCTGATCGATCAGCCGGCGCACGCCCTCGGTGCCGCCCTCGTTGATGTCGGTGTCCGCCGGGTAGATGAGGTTGACCGTGAGCATCTCGCCCGGCCGCGCCTCGGCGATGCGGCGAGCGACCGGGGTGACGAGCTGGTTGCCTACCGGCTCGCCGGTGCCGCGCGCGGTGATGACGAGATACGCGGTGCAGTACTCGGGCTGGGCGATCGGATCGGGATGCTTCTTCGCGTCGAACTTCTCGGCGGCCTTCGGGGGAGCGGCGGGCTCCGTCACCTTCGACAACGAGCTCCGGGTCGCATTCGCATCGGGCTCGGACGCGCAGGCCGAGAGGACCGGCGGCAGGAGAACGGCGAGCCCCAGGGCCGCAGCGAGCGCTGCTCGGCGTCGACGGACCGGCCGACGCGGTCCACCGCCGTGCTTCGTCGGATCCATCGCGCGGTCACGCATCGAGCATCGCGTCTTCCTCGTCGGCGTCGCTGGGGCCGCGTCGCTGCTTGCGCCGCGCGCTGCGCTCGTCCTGGCGGCGTACGGTCTCGCCGCCCGCGTTCAGCGTGCGGTACTCCTGGCGGGCGGCGTAGCCGACACCGATCAGCGCGATCAGGATGAAGACGTACCACTGGAGCGCGTAGGAGAGATGCGGTCCCTCATCGCGTTCCGGCTTCGGCGGGAGGGCACCCGTCTTCGCACTCGGCGTCTCCGAGATGAGCTGCCCGTAGGATGCCGAGTAGACCTCGCCCGTCACGCCCGCGAGGTCGATCAGCTCGGGCACGTCGATGCTGGCGACCGTGTGCCCCGTGCTGGTCCGACCCGCGATCGCCGGCTCGCTCGCACGGAGCCGTGCCCGCACCTCGATCTCTCCCTCGGGTCCGCGAGGCAGATCCTTCGGCACGGCCTGGTTGCCGTCGACCGGTACCCAGCCCCGGTCGATGAAGAAGATGCGGCCGTCGTCGAGCTTGAACGCCTGAATG
This sequence comes from Leucobacter sp. HNU, assembly GCF_047946755.1. Classification (GTDB taxonomy): domain Bacteria; phylum Actinomycetota; class Actinomycetes; order Actinomycetales; family Microbacteriaceae; genus Leucobacter. The sequence goes on from NZ_CP178837.1 coordinate 1,234,816, forward strand.
AGGTCGGATCCCACGCGCCCTTCGCCCGGACGGTTGCGTGCGAGGTAGGTGTCGCCGACGTACTCGCCGCGCAGCAGGACCGGATGCCACTTCATGCGGTCCTCGTCGAACCTCGCGGGGTCGGTGACGATCTCGTCGATCGGAACCGCGGCGGCGTAGTAGTTCGCGTCGAGACGGTTGATCTCGGCGCGCGCCTCCGCCCGGCGCTCGAACTGCCAGTTGCCGAGCAGCACGCAGGCGACGGCGAAGATCACGAACAGCGCGAAATAGCCCAACCAGCGGCGGCTGCGGAGGAAGCTCCACCCGATCTCGGCGGTCATCGGTCGCGGGCCTCCGTATCGTCGAGCTCGCTCACCGGCACCACCGCGAGCGGGAAGTCGCGCGCGGCGAGGAATTCGCGCAGCGTCTCCAGGTGCGCTTCGCAGGCCAGCCAGGTCTTGCGGCGGTCTTCGGCGTGGATCTTGGGATTGCGCCAGCGGATCGCGTGCGCTGCGGCCTCGGCGCAGCCGGAGCGCGAGCAGGTGAAACGCATGGCGGGCTCCTCGCCGAACGCGAGGGGAGTCCGAGGCTCACGCGGTCGCGCCCGTCGGGTCGTCGTCGCCGGAGCTCGGAGCGGCGGGCGGACGGGTGGATCGTCGCTCCGCGGGCGCATCGATCACGATCAGCGTCTCGGCGGGATCCTCGCCCGCCGCGTCGTCCGTCTCGGCCGGGGGCTCGGCGCTCTCGAGCTGCAGCGGGCTCGGCGCGTCGGGGCGTTCACCGTCGGTGTTCGATACGGCGTTGGCGATGAGCACCGCGAAGTAGGGGAGGATGATCGCGCCCGCAGCGGAGAGCAGCACCCACCAGCCGCGGACGAAGAAGAGGGAGGCGACGCAGGCGATCCTGATCGTCATCATGATGAAGTACGCGCGCATGCGGTGCGCACGATCCTCGGCCGGGGCCGCCCCCACCGATGTCACGCGATACTGCTCGGCCATGCTCACCTGTCCTTCCACTCAAGCCTACGCGCTCCGAGCGCGTGCAAACTGACCGTCAACCGCGATCCCTTAGGCTGGGAACCCACTCCCACGGAAGGATCCTCGATGACCACTCCTCGCACTGTGCTCGTGACCGGCGGAAACCGCGGTATCGGCTTCGCCATCGCGGAGCGCATGATCGCAGACGGACATCGCGTTGCGGTGACCTCCCGTTCGGGCGAGGGCGGACCCGAAGGAGCGCTCACCGTGCGCGCCGACGTGAGCGATGCCGCGTCGATCGACGCCGCGTTCTCCGAGATCGAGGCCGAGCTGGGCGCGGTCGAGGTCGTCGTCGCGAACGCCGGGATCACCAAGGACACGCTGCTGCTCCGCATGACGGAGGAGGAGTTCACGAGCGTCATCGATACCAACCTGACGGGCACCTTCCGCGTGGTGAAGCGCGCGGCGAAGGGACTGCTCAAGGGGCGATTCGGCCGGGTGATCCTCATCTCGAGCGTCGTCGGCCTCTACGGCTCGCCCGGGCAGATCAACTACTCCTCCTCGAAGGCGGCGCTCGTCGGCTTCGCCCGTTCGCTCACCCGCGAGCTCGGCGCGCGCAACATCACCGCGAACGTCATCGCCCCGGGCTTCATCGAGACCGACATGACCGCGGCGCTTCCCGAGGCGCAGCAGGAGCAGTACCGCTCGTCGATCCCCGCCGGCCGCTTCGGGCAGGTCTCGGAGATCGCCGGTGCCGCGTCGTTCCTCGCGGGCGACGACGCGGCCTACATCTCCGGCGCGATCATCCCCGTCGACGGGGGCATGGGCATGGGCCACTGACCTCATCCTGACGGCTGGCCGGGAAGGAGCGCAGGGCCCTGGCCCGGTGGGCCGGCCGGGGTCTAGATTGGCCCCATGAGCGCAGAGACGAGTCCCCGTTCCCTCGACCGAGTCGCCGCCGATGCGGCGCAACTGAGGCAGGCCTATCGAGCCCCCGAGATCCTGCGGGTGGTGAACGTCTGGGACGCGGTCAGCGCGCGCGTCGTCGCCGAGCTCCCCGGCACCGCAGCGATCGCGACGGCCGGACACGCCATCGCGGCGAGCCACGGCTACGGGGACGGGGAGCAGATCCCGCTCGACCTCATGCTCGCCGCCATCGAGCGGATCGTGCGCGCCGTCGATCTGCCGGTCACCGCCGACCTCGACGGCGGATTCGCCGACGCGGGGGAGACCGTGCGGCGCGCGATCGGCGTCGGCGCCTCCGGCGCGAACATCGAGGACCGTCTGCGTCCGTTCGACGAATCGGTCGCGCTGATGCGGGCGGCGGTCGAGGCGGGGGAGCGGGAGGGCGTGCCCTTCGCGCTCAATGCCCGTACCGACGCGCTCGTGCGTGCCGGGGATCGGCCGCGAGCCGAGAGCATCGCCGACGCGATCGAACGCGGCCGCGCCTACCTGGACGCGGGAGCCACCGCCGTCTTCGTTCCGGCGATCCTGAATGCGGAGGAGACCGAGCAGCTGGTCGCCGGTCTGGGCGAGCAACGGGTCAGCGTCATCGGTCTCCCCGGTGCGCTGCGCGCGGCCGAGTACGAGGCGCTCGGCGTCGCCCGCATCTCCTACGGGCCAATGCCGCAGAACGTCGCGCTGGGCGCCCTGAAGGCACTCGGAACGGATCTCTTGGCCGACGGCGTGCTGCCGGCGGGCGTGGAGCAGCTCAACAACTTCTGAGCAGCCGCAGCCGGCCCCGGTTCGCCGGCGATCCGAGCGCGCGAACGGCCGGCCCGGCGGCCGCGCGCGTGCTCGGATCCTCCGGGTTCAGGAGAGACGGTCGAACAGCGGGATCGCCAGCGCGAGATCGTCCTCGATGCTCACATCGGCGCGTTCGCGCACCACGGGCTTGGCGTTGAACCCGACCGAGACGGCCGCGACGGCCATCATCTCGAGGTCGTTGGCGCCGTCGCCGATGGCGATGGTCGCCGAGAGCGGGATCCCCGCGTCCGCGGCCCACTCCCGCAGTGCGGCGGCCTTCGCCGAGGCATCGACGATCGGCCCGGCGACGCGGCCGGTGAGTGCGCCGTCGACGACCTCGAGCCGGTTGGCGCGCCAGCGATCGAGGCGCAGGTCGGCGGCGAGGGGATCGAGCACCTCGTGGAAGCCGCCGGAGACCACGCCGACGATGCCTCCGCGCGCGTGCACCTCGGCCACGAGTTCGTGGATGCCGCGGCTCGGGCGTACCCGTGCGTACGCGTCGGCGAACACCGACTCGGGAGTGCCCGCCAGCGTGGCCACCCGTTCGCGCAGACTCTCGGCGAAGTCGAGCTCGCCGCGCATGGCGCGCTCCGTCACCTCCGCGACGAGGTCGCGGGTGCCCGCGACCTCCGCGAGCAGCTCGATCACCTCGTCCTGGATGGTGGTGGAGTCGCAGTCGAGCACGACGAGCGGGCGAACACGAGAATCGGCGGTCATGCGCACCAGTCTGGCACGCGAGCGGGGCTAGGCTTGACCGCATGGTGAATGTGCTCCGACTCTCCGATGTGTCCTACGTGCGCGACCGCCGGCCGATCCTCGACGGGATCGACTGGGCCGTGGAGAGCGATCAGCGCTGGGTGGTGCTGGGACCGAACGGCGCGGGCAAGACCACGCTGCTGAAGCTCGCGACCGCGAACGACTACCCGACGCGAGGCAGCGTCGAGGTCCTGGACGAGACGCTCGGCCGCGTCGACATCTTCGAGCTGCGCAACCGGCTCGGCTTCGCCTCCTCCGCGACCGCGCGGCGGATCCCGAACGACGAGACGGTGCGCAATCTGGTGCTGACCGCCGCCTACTCGGTGGAGGGGCGCTGGAACGAGGAGTACGACGACTACGACCTGCGTCGCACCGACCGCGTGCTCGCCGAGTGGGATCTGCTCGCTCTCGCCGACCATGCCTTCGGCACACTGAGCGACGGCGAGCGCAAGCGCGCCATGATCGCGCGGTCGGTGATGACGGACCCCGAGCTGCTGCTGCTCGACGAGCCGAGCGCGAGCCTCGACCTCGGTGCGCGCGAGCGCCTGCTGCAGATGCTGTCGGGCTTCGCCCAGTCGCCCAGCTCGCCGGCGATGATCATGGTGACGCACCACGTCGAGGAGATCCCGCCGGGGTTCACGCACCTGCTGATGCTCCGCGACGGACGCGTGCAGGCGGCCGGCCCCCTCGCGGAGACGCTGACCGAGCAGAACCTCGAGGCGACCTTCGGCCTGCCATTCGAGCTCTCGGTGCGCGACGGGCGCTACGCCGCAATCGCTCGACCGTAGGCCCCGCACGCGGGCCAGGCCCGGGGCCGGCGAAACGCGTCCCGGCGTCCCCGCGCACGCGGCCCCGATCGTGATAGAATCGATCCTCGGTGCGGGTAACCGCGCCGCTCCCAAGACCTCTGAGCGTGCTGTTACACGCTCGTTCCAGGCGCACATCTTAAGGACCACTCCATGAAGAACGACATCCACCCCGAGTACAACGCCATCGTGTTCCGCGACCTGGCTTCGGGCGAGACCTTCCTCACCCGTTCGACGCTGACCAGCGAGAAGACCATCGAGCTCGACGGCGCGACCTACCCGGTCATCGATGTCGAGATCTCGAGCGCCTCGCACCCGTTCTACACGGGCAAGCAGCGCATCATGGACTCGGCCGGCCGCGTCGAGAAGTTCAACCAGCGCTTCAAGGGCTTCGGCGCCTAAGCAGCTGCGGCCAGCCAGACTGGCTTCCCCGGAGGGGGCGGCGATCTTCGGATCGCCGCCCCTCCTGCGTTCTCGGGGTGCTCCGTTCGCAGGGCACGCTTGGCGGATGCGCCCGTCGAGAGCGGGGAGTGGCCCGTGGCTCGACGAGAGAACGGGCTTTCGACGAGATGCCCCCTTCGCGCGAGTTGATCAGGGGTGCCCTCGCCGGTTATCCGTTCTCTCGTCGGTTTCCGCGCTCCCGGCGGTTTCCGCGCTCCCGGCGGAACCGCTGAACGGAACCACTGAGGTGCACGGCTCAGCCGTTCGTGCGCAGCGGCCAACCGCCGTCGGCGATGAAGTGCGGGTCGCGGGCACGGCGCATGTAGTCCTGGAAGCTCGCGGCCTGAGCGGCAGCCCACCCGATCTGGGCCTGGTGGAGCTCGGGCAGTTCGCCCGGAAGCGATGCGGCGTACTTGCGCGCGATGGCCTGCAGCACCCGTCCGGTGGCGATGGCGTCCTCGCCCGCGTCGTGGGCCGCAGTGCCCAGTTCGACGCCGTAGTGCTCGGCGACCGCGACGAGCGTGCGCTTGCCCTTGCGGTAGCGGTCGAACTGCTTGTCGAGGATGAGCGGGTCGAGCACGGGGGAGAGGGGTCGAGCCAGGTCACGCCGTGGCGCGCCGCCTCGGCGCGCAGCAGCGAGAGGTCGAACGGTGCGTTGTACGCCACGATCGGGAATCCCCGCTCGATCATGGCGGCGAGCTGCTCGATGATCTGCGCGACGCCCACCGCCGGGTCGACGCCGCTCGCGCGGGCGACCGCGGTGCTGATGCCGTGCACCCGCACCGCGGGCTCGGGGATCTCGACGCCCGGGTCGATCAGCCAGTCGTAGCGCTCGGTCACCTCGCCGCCGGGGCCGACGAGCGCGATGGTCGAGGTCACGATACGCGCACTCGAGGTCTCCACACCGGTGGTCTCGGTGTCGAACACGGCGAGGTGCTCGGCCCAGAGGGGAGTCGTTCGGTCATTCGCTGATCCTTCCTTCGGCTCGATGCTATCGGCGACCGCCGACAATCGACGCGGGGGCCCATTCGGATCGGATGCCCAGACGTTCCCGGGCTTCTGCACACCCGCGGCTCCGGGTTCGCACAGGGCCGCACGGATACACTCGGACTGTGAACGACGCACCTCCCGATCTCATCGTGCCGACCCTCGGGATCGGCACGCGCACCTGGCAGTACGGCGACCCCGAGGGCGCCGCGCTGATCCTCGTGCACGGGTTCCGCGGCGACCACCACGGGCTGGAGGGGCTCGCTCTGCGAATCGCCGAGCTGCAGCCCGACCTGCGCGTCCTCGTGCCCGACCTGCCCGGTTTCGGTGAGACGCCCGCGATCCCGGATCGCGAGCACGACATCGCGCTCTACGGCGAGTGGCTGCGCGCCTTCGCCGCGGAGGCCGCGCCGGACGGGCACGCGATCCTGGGGCATTCCTTCGGCACGCTGGTCGTCTCGAACGCGGTCTCGACGGGTCTCGATCCGCGCCTCGCGATCCTGATCAACCCGATCTCGGCCCCGGCGCTCGAGGGCCCGCAAGCGCTGCTCACGCAGCTGGCGATCGCCTACTACCGCGCGGCCGACGTGCTTCCCGAACGCGCCGCGCGCGGACTGCTCGGGCATCCCGCCATCGTGCGCACCATGAGCATCGTCATGGCGAAGACCCCGGATCCCGCCGAGCGCGCGTGGATCCACGGGCAGCACGACCGCTACTTCAGCCGTTTCTCCGACACGACCACGCTGCTGCAGGCCTTCCGCGCCTCGGTGTCGCACACCGTCACGGCCTCGGCGCCCGACTACACCGTGCCGACGCTCATCATCGCCGGCGAGATCGACGACATCACCCCGATCGCGGAGCAGCTCTCCCTGCACCGCAAGATCACCGGGTCCGAGTTCAGGATCCTGCCCGGCGTGGGCCACCTCGTGCACTACGAGGCCGTCGACGACGCCTCGGAGATGATCACCGGGTTCCTGCGCGAACACGCGGGGGAGCGGATCGCGTGAGGATCCACCGCATCGATGACCTCTCCGCTCCCGAACTCGCCGACTACACGCAGCTGACCGACGTCGCGCTCCGTCGGGTCCGGGAGCCCGAGGAGGGGCTCTACCTGGCCGAATCGCCGAAGGTGATCGACCGGGCGCTCCGCGCCGGCCACCGCCCGCGCTCGGTACTGCTCCTGGAGGAGTGGATCCCGAAGCTCGAACCCGTGCTCGCCGAGCATCCGGAGGTTCCGGTCTACGTCGGCTCCTCCGAGCAGCTGGCCCAGCTGACCGGGTTCCACATGCACCGCGGCGCGCTCGCCTCGATGCACCGGCCCGCACCGCGCGACCCGGGGGAGCTGCTGCGCGCTTCCCGCCGCGTGGTCGTGCTCGAGGACCTCGCCGACCACACCAACGTCGGTGCGATCTTCCGCTCGGTCGCAGCGCTCGGCGCCGATGCGGTGCTGCTGACCCCGCGTGCGCGGATCCGCTCTATCGGCGCGCCGTTCGCGTGAGCATGGGCGCCGTCCTGCAGGTCCCGTGGGCGCGCCTGCCCGATTGGCGAGAGGCCGGCCCGCTGATCCGCGAATCCGGCTATGAGCTCGCCGCCTTCGCGCTCAGCGACGACGCGGTCGACCTCGCCGACTACGTCGGTGCGCTGCCGGATCGCCTCGCGCTCCTGTTCGGGACCGAGGGGGAGGGGCTGACCCGCAGGGCTCTCGCCTCGTCGACCCGCGTGGTCACCATTCCGATGGAGCACGGCGTCGACTCCCTGAACGTCTCCACGGCCGCGGCACTCGCGCTGTGGGCCGTGCGCACCGCCGATCGCGGGACGGGTGCGGGGAGCCCGCGCTGTGATCGCCGTCGCTCGCGTCAGCCGTGGCCGCGCGATCGCCATCGCGATCTGCGCAGCCGTGATCGGCGTACTGTCCTACGTGCTCGGCGTCGGCAGCACGACCGGGCAGCAGGCCGAGGCCAGCGTGCTGGACGCGGCGACCTTCACGATGGATCCGCCCGCGCCGCTCAATCTCGTCTCGGTCTCGTCCGTCGCGCTCGCGCTGGCGCTGATCGGCGGCCTGACCATCGCAGCCCACGGGTTCCGTCGCGCGTTCGTGATCGTCTTCACGGCGGGCTTCGCGATCCTCGCCTCGCAGCTGCTCAAGCAGCAGCTGTTGACCCGGCCGGGCCTGTTCGAGTTCGACGCGCCGAACACCTTCCCGAGCGGCCACATGACCGTCTTCACGGCCCTCCTCGCCGCGGTCGTCTGGGCCGTGCCCCCGCGGGTCCGCGCGGTGGTGGGCTTGGTCGGCGCCCTCGTGATCGGCGCTGCCGCCTGGCAGCTGCTCGCCTTCGGCTGGCACCGCCCGAGCGACGTGCTCGGCGCCCAGGCGCTCGTGCTCTTCATCTTCGCGATGCTGACCGTCTTCCATCCGCCTCGTCTCGGCGCACCGGCGGCGCTCGGCGCGACCGCGCGCGTGATCCTGACGGCGCTCGGCGTGATCGCCGTGCTCGTCGCGCTCGCGATCGCGGCGTTCGCAGCTCTTGACTCGGCGAGTTCGCTGCTGCTCGTCGCGGGGGAGCTGGGCGTGCTCGGCACCGGACTGCTCACCACCCGCTGCCTGCTCGTCCTGGCCGGCTAGGACGCCACGGGACCGGCTCGCATCCGTCCTGGGCTGCTCGAGCCGGTTCGGGAACCCGGTTTGCAGGATCGACGAGAGCTGAGGAACGCGAGGCAGGCGCGAAGTGGATTATGTCAGCTCCGGCTGGTTCCGGGCCCCGGAAGGAGCTCGGGCGATGCGCACGGAGGCGCCTGAACCCACCGGACATCGATGCCGTGCCCAGCCGGAACGCGCGCGACGAAGCTGCACCGACGCAGTGAAGAACTCGAATGCCAGCGACCCACTGCAGGCTCGGCGTGGAGCGAGTCCGGCTCCGCACGGGTGAAATCTGCGGTTCGGGCGATGAATGCAGGGCGCCGGTGCGCACCAGGTCCATGTCTCGATAATCTATATTATGTCAGTTCAGGTGTGGCGCGGTATCCCCTGCGATGTGGGGTGCGCACTACGGAGCTCCGAGAGCCATCCGAACCCTCGCAGGCGATCGGTCGTCAAGACAACCGCGTGGCCGGCGAATCACTGGCGAACTCGGATGACCCGTTCATGCCGATCCGTGCGCTCAGCCGGGTCTGTGCACTCAGCCGGATCGAGTGCCGCATAATCATCCGGCTAAATGCCCAGATCCGGCTGTGTGCCAGGAACTGCGCGACCAGGAATCCAGCGTGCGTCCGACCCGAGCAGATCACCCGGCCTGATTCGCCGCCGCGTAGTCGGGCAGCTCCTGCAGGGTCCAGGTGTTGCCGTCGGGATCGTCGAACCAGACGAACCTGCCCCAGCCGAGGTCCTCGACGCCGCGGGTCGCGATGCCCTGCGCTTCGAGCATGGCCTTCGCCTCGTCGGCGCTCGGCACGACCACCTGGATGGTCTTCTGCTGCCCCGGCTCCAGCGGGATGTCGAGGCCGGTACCGAACGCGATCGAGCAGGCGGAACCGGGCGGCGTCATCTGCACGAAGCGGAGGCCCTCGGTAGGTGTGTGATCGTGGTCGGCGTTGAAACCGATTCCCACGTAGAACTCTTTCGCGCGATCCACGTCCGTGACGGGAACGAAGATCAGCTCGATTTTCCAGGTCATGCCGCACCTCCAGCGCGGGACCATCCCGCTCGCCGTCAGCGTACGCGCGGCCACCGACATTCGAAAGGGTGCGGTCGGCATACGGGAAGGAACCCGGGGAGCGAAGCTCCGAGGAGAACGGGAAACGGTGGGCCCGGCCGGGATCGAACCGACGACATCCACGGTGTAAACGTGGCGCTCTACCAGCTGAGCTACAGGCCCTCTCGCCCGCGGGCGGGCTCCCCCAAGCTTAGGGGAACCCGCTCGCGGAGACGAATCTCAGGGGATCAGGCGGCGAGCCCCTCGATGGCCTCGCGGTACGCGCCGAAGTCGCGGGCCTCGCCCGGCGAGGTCTCGAACGAGGCGAGCACCTTGCGCCCCTCCCCGATCACGATGGTGGCGCGGGTCGCGATGCCGGCCTCCTCGACGAACGCGCCGAACTGCTGCGCGACGGCGCCGTGCGGCCAGAAGTCCGAGAGGATGGAGAACTCGTACTGCTCCTGCTCGGCCCATGCCTTGAGGGCGTAGACGGAGTCGACGGAGATGCCGACGAGACGCACGCGCGAGTCGGCGAAGATCGAGAGGTTGTCGCGGAGCTCGCACAGCTCCCCCGTGCAGATGCCGGAGAACGCGAGCGGGAAGAAGACCAGGGCGACGGGCCCCTCCGCGACGAGCTCCGTCAGGTTCAGCTCCTCGCCGTGCTGATCCGACAGGGTGAAATCAGGCGCGATCGCACCGACCTCGAGCACCATTGCGAACTCCTCTCTCGGCGCGGACGCGCCACCGTGGTGTGAAACGTCTCAATGCTAGCGAGCGCGGCCGGGCGGGATGTCACCCGGCGACACGCTGCCGCACCGCCGGAAACCCCGCGAAGACGCCGCATTTTGTGCGGATCGGACACGGCCCCCACCGAAATACGCGGGAACCATCGGAGGAAGCCGCTAGTCTGGACGGTGGTCCGCGTATCCGCGGAACCCTCCTCGCCTCCCCCGCACCTGGGTGGAGCGCGACGCTTGGTGAAGGAGCAATATCTTGGCCGTGAACACTGAGGATCCGTACGCACCGGATCAGGACGATCTGGACCCCCAGGAGACCGCCGAGTGGCGCGAGTCCCTGGATGCGGTGGTCGAGGCGCGAGGCGCCGGCCGCGGTCGCGAGATCATGACGAGCCTGCTGGCCCGTTCGCGCCAGCTGCACCTCAACGTGCCCCAGGTCCCGACGACCGACTACGTCAACACGATCGCCTCCGAGGACGAGCCCGAGTTCCCCGGCGACGAGGAGCTCGAGCGCAAGTACCGCTCGTGGATCCGCTGGAACGCGGCCATGACCGTGCAGCGCGCGCAGAAGCCGGGCATCGGCGTCGGCGGGCACATCTCGACCTATGCGTCGGCGGCCTCGCTCTACGAAGTCGGCTTCAACCACTTCTTCCGCGGTCAGGATCACCCGGGCGGCGGCGATCAGATCTTCGTGCAGGGTCACGCCTCCCCCGGCATGTACGCCCGCGCGTTCCTCGAGGGACGCCTCACCGCCGATCAGCTCGACGGCTTCCGCCAGGAGCACTCGCACCGCGGCGGCGGTCTGCCCAGCTACCCGCACCCGCGCCTCATGCCGGACTTCTGGCAGTTCCCCACGGTCTCGATGGGCATCGGCCCGATCAACGCGATCTACCAGGCGCAGTTCAACAAGTACCTGACCAACCGCGGGATCAAGGACGCGTCCGACCAGCACGTCTGGGCGTTCCTCGGCGATGGCGAGATGGACGAGGTCGAGAGCCGCGGCCAGCTCCAGGTCGCGGCGAACGAGGGCCTCGACAACCTGACCTTCGTGATCAACTGCAACCTGCAGCGCCTCGACGGCCCGGTCCGCGGCAACGGCAAGATCATCCAGGAGCTCGAGAGCTACTTCCGCGGAGCGGGCTGGAACGTCATCAAGGTCGTCTGGGGCCGCGAGTGGGATTCGCTGCTCGAGAACGACACCGACGGCGCCCTGCTCAACCTGATGAACGTCACCCCCGACGGCGATTTCCAGACCTACAAGGCCGAGAACGGCGCGTACGTGCGCGAGCACTTCTTCGGCCGCGACGAGCGCGCCCTGCGCCTGGTGGACGGCTACACCGACGAGCAGGTCTGGGGCCTGCGTCGCGGCGGCCACGACTACCGCAAGGTCTATGCGGCGTTCAAGGCGGCGACCGAGCACAAGGGCCGCCCGACCGTCATCCTCGCGAAGACCATCAAGGGCTACGGCCTCGGTCCGCACTTCGAGGGCCGCAACGCGACCCACCAGATGAAGAAGATGACGCTGGAGGACCTGAAGCTCTTCCGCGACACCATGCACATCCCGATCTCCGATCGCGAGCTCGAGGCCGATGTCTACAACGCGCCCTACTACCACCCCGGCGAGCAGGACGAGGCGATCCAGTACATCCACGAGCGCCGTCGTTCGCTCGGAGGGTACCTCCCGGAGCGCCGTACGACGCACACCGCGGTCACCCTGCCGGAGGACAAGAGCTACGCGATCGCCGCGAAGGGCACCGGCCAGCAGGAGGCCGCGACCACCATGGTGTTCGTCCGCATGCTCAAGGACCTCATGCGCGACAAGGGGTTCGGATCGCGCCTCGTGCCGATCATCCCCGACGAGGCCCGCACCTTCGGCATGGACTCCTACTTCCCCACGTCGAAGATCTACAACCCGAACGGGCAGAACTACGTCTCGGTGGACCGCGAGCTGCTGCTCGCCTACAAGGAGAGCCCGCAGGGCGTCCTGATCCACGTCGGCATCAACGAGGCCGGCGCCACCGCGGCCTACACCGCCGTCGGAACGTCGTACTCGACGCACGGCGAGCCGATGATCCCGATCTACATCTTCTACTCGATGTTCGGGTTCCAGCGCACCGGCGACGCGATCTGGGCCGCGGGCGATCAGATGGCGCGCGGCTTCATGATCGGCGCGACCGCCGGTCGCACCACGCTGACCGGTGAGGGCCTCCAGCACGCCGACGGACACTCGCTCGTGCTCGCCTCGACCAACCCGGCCGTCGTGTCCTACGACCCGGCCTACGGCTACGAGATCGGCCACATCGTGCGCTCCGGCATCGAGCGCATGTACGGCGGTACGCACCCGGACCCGAACGTGACCTACTACCTCACCGTCTACAACGAGCCGTTCAAGCACCCGGCCGAGCCCGAGAACGTGGACGTCGACGGCATCATCCGCGGCATCCACCGTGTCAGCGAGGCGACCGAGGGCGGTATCCCCGCGCAGATCCTCGCCTCCGGCGTGGCCGTGCCGTGGGCCATCGAGGCGCAGGAACTGCTCGCGAAGGACTGGGGTGTCGCCGCCGACGTGTGGAGCGTCACCAGCTGGGGCGAACTGCGTCGCGACGGCATCGACGCGGACCGTCACAACTTCCTGCACCCTGAGGAGGCGCGGCGCGTCTCGTACCTGGAGCAGAAGCTGCAGGGAGCCGAGGGACCCGTCGTCGCGGTCAGCGACTGGGCCACCGAGGTCCCCGACCTCATCCGCCAGTTCGTCCCGGGCGACTACTCCGTGCTGGGAGCCGACGGCTTCGGCTTCTCCGACACCCGCGCCGCCGCGCGCCGCTACTTCGCCATCGACCGCGAGGCGGTCGTGGTCAAGGTGCTGCAGCGCCTCGCCGCGCAGGGCAAGATCGACGCTTCGGTCCCGCTCCGCGCTGCCGAGCAGTACCGTCTGCTCGACGTCAACGCGGGCACGACGGGCGGCGCCGGCGGCGAGGCGTAAGCGGCCGCATCCCGATGGATCGATCGAAGGAACAGGAGCTCGCCTGGCTGCGCACCATCGCGGGCGAGCTCGCCACCCAGACGATCACGCGACTCGAGGAGACGCTGCCCTGGTACGGCGATATGCCGCCGTCCAGGCGCAGCGCCGTCGGGCTCGTGGCGCAGACCGGCATCAGCTCGTTCATCCAGTGGTACGAGGACCCCTCCTCCACGCCCTGGATCGCGTCCGACGTGTTCGGCTCGGCCCCGCGCGAGCTGCTGCGCTCGATCAGCCTGCAGGAGACCCTGCAGCTGATCCGCGTGGTCGTCTCGGTGGTCGAGGAGCGCGTGGCGAGCCGCAGCGAGGCGCTGCGGGAGTCGATCCTGCACTACTCGCGAGACGTCGCCTTCGCGGCGGCCGACGTGTACGCGCGGGCCGCCGAGGCCCGTGGGCTCTGGGACGCCCGCCTCGAGGCGCTCGTCGTCGACTCGATCCTCACCGGTGAGAGCGACGACGAACTGCCGAGCAGGATCGCGGCGCTCGGCTGGCACGGCGACGGCGAAGCGGCGGTGCTCGTCGGCACGTCCGACCGCGTCGTCGACGTCGACCAGATCCGCCGGACGGCCCGTCACGCCGGAGCGGATGTGCTCATCGGCCTGCAGGGCACCCGCCTCGTGCTCGTCCTCGGCCGGATGAACCCCGAGAGCAAAGAGGGGCGCCCCGCCCCCGCTCCCCTGCCGTTCATCGACATCGCCGCACGGCTCGCCGACGGCTTCTCCGACGGACCGATCGTGCTCGGTCCGCCCGTCGAGAACCTGGTCGAGGCGTCCCGCAGCGCGCGCGCGGCGCTCGCCGGCGTCGCGGTCGCGCGCTCGTGGCGCGGTGCGAGCCGTCCGGTGTCCGCTGACGACCTGCTCCCCGAGCGCGCGCTGGCCGGCGACGGCCTCGCCCGCCGCACGCTCATCGAGCAGATCTACGAACCGCTCGTGGCGCAGTCCGGCGAACTGCTCGAGACGCTCTGGTGCTACCTCGACAACGGCCGTTCGCTCGAGGCGACCGCCCGCGAGCTCTTCGTGCACCCCAACACCGTGCGCTACCGGCTCAAGAAGGTGACCGAGCTGATCGGCTGGAACGCGACTGGGGCGCGCGAAGCGCTGATCCTGCAGTCGGCGCTCATCGTCGGTTCGATCGCCCAGCACGGCGGAAGGCGCGCCGGGCGCCCCAAAAAATAGCGGACCTCCACAACGGAACCGCGAAACACTGGTTGAATACATGCACTCCCTGCATGTCCGATCTGAGAAACTAGGACCCGTGATCATCATCGCCTGCCCCGGACAGGGCTCCCAGACCCCCGGCTTCCTCTCCGAATGGCTCGAGGCACCCGGCGCCCGCGAGTTCCTCGCTGCCGCCTCCGAGCGCAGCGGAGTCGACCTGATCGCGCACGGCACCGAGAGCGACGCCGACACGATCCGCGACACCTCGATCGCGCAGCCGCTCATCGTCGCCGCCTCCGTGCTCGCCTGGCGTGCGCTCGAGGCGCGGACCTCGCTCGACGGGATCGGCGTCGCCGGTCACTCGGTCGGCGAGTTCGCCGCCGCCGCTGCAGCGGGCGTGCTCGACGCCGGCGATGCGCTCGCGCTCGTCGGCACCCGCGGTCGCGCGATGGCCGCTGCGGCCACCCGAGCCGAGACCGGCATGGCCGCCGTGGTCGGCGGCGTCGAAGCGGACGTCCTGGCTGCGATCGAGGCCCAGGGCCTCACCCCTGCGAACCGCAACGGCGGTGGCCAGATCGTCGCCGCGGGCACCCGCGAGGCCCTCGCGGCCCTGGGAGAGAACGCTCCCCGCGGCGCCCGCGTGATCCCGTTGCAGGTCGCCGGCGCGTTCCATACCGAGTTCATGGCCGAGGCGGTGCCCGCGCTGGCCGAGGCGGCCGCGGCGGTCACCCCGAACGATCCCGTCCGCCCCCTCTGGACCAACGCCGACGGCAGCCGAGTCGAGAGCGGTGCCCGGTACGTCGAGCTGCTCGTCTCGCAGGTCGCGAACCCGGTGCGGTGGGACGCCTGCATGACCTCGTTCCAGGATGCCGGCATCACCGGCCTCATCGAGCTCACCCCGGCCGGAGCGCTCACCGGTATCGCGAAGCGCGCGCTCAAGGGCGTGCCGACCGTGGCCGTGAAGACCCCCGCCGACCTCGACGACGCGATCGCGCTGATCGCCGACGCCGCCTGATCCGGAAGGACCCACCGATGGCACAGCTCGTCCAGCCCACCGGACCCGCTCACACCCGTATCCTCTCGGTCGGCGCCGCCCGCGGCGACCTCGACGTGCCGAACGACGACATCGTCGGCCCGATCGATTCCTCCGACGAGTGGATCCGCCAGCGTACCGGCATCGTGCAGCGCCGCCGCGCCAGCGCCGAGATCGGCGCGGTCGACCTGGCCGTGCAGGCCGGTGAAGAGGCGATCCTGCGCTCGGGCCTCGACCGCTCCGACATCGACGGCGTGATCATCTCGACCATCTCGAACGTCGCGGTGACCCCTCGATGGCGTCGCTCGCCGCGCACCGCCTGGGCCTCACTCCCGCGGCCGCGTTCGACATCTCGGCCGCGTGCGCCGGCTACACCTACGGCGTGGGCCAGGGCGACGCCCTCGTGCGCGCCGGCATCTGCAAGAACGTCCTCGTGATCGGCGCCGAGAAGCTCTCGGACATCATCGATCCGACCGACCGATCGATCTCGTTCCTGCTGGCCGACGGGGCCGGCGCCGTGGTCATCGGCGCGAGCGACCACCCCGGCATCGGGCCCACCAACTGGGGTTCCGACGGCGAGAAGTGGGACACGATCCGCGTCACCTCCACGTTCGAGGAGTACCGCTCGAACCCGACCGAGGTGCCCTGGCCGACCCTGCGCCAGGACGGCCAGACCGTGTTCCGCTGGGCCGTCTGGGAGATGGCCAAGGTCGCACGCCAGACCCTCGAGGCCTCCGGCATCGAGCCCGGCGATCTCGCGGCCTTCATCCCGCACCAGGCCAACATGCGCATCGTCGACGAGTTCGCGAAGCAGCTGAAGCTGCCCGAGTCCGTTGCGATCGCCCGCGACATCGAGATGCAGGGCAACACGTCCGCGGCCTCGATCCCACTCGCCATGCACGCCCTGCTCGAGGAGCGTCCGGAGCTGTCGGGCGGTCTCGCCCTGCAGATCGGCTTCGGCGCCGGCCTCGTGTACGGCGCGCAGGTCGTCGAGCTGCCCTAGTCTCGACCCACACGCTTTTCCGACCGTCCATACCCACCGATACAAGGAGAATCCGCACATGGCATTCAGCAACGAAGAGGTCCTCGCAGGTCTCGCCGAGCTCATCAACGACGAGACCGGGATCGCGGCCGACGTCGTCGCACTCGACAAGTCGTTCACCGACGATCTCGACATCGACTCGATCTCGATGATGACCATCGTGGTCAACGCCGAGGAGAAGTTCGACGTCAAGATCCCCGACGAGGAAGTCAAGAACCTGAAGACCGTCGGCGACGCCGTCGACTTCATCGTCAAGGCTCAGGCCTGAGACGGCGGTCTCCGCGCTGCGGGGACCGCAACGGAGCCGCCGCGGGCGGGCACCCCTTCGGGTGCCCTCCCGCGAGGCCTTCCCCACAGATTTCACCCGCCGGGCGGATCAGCCCGGCCACCCACCGATTGGACTCGCGGAGCACCCAACATGAGTAAGAAGATCGTCGTCACCGGCATCGGCGCCTCCTCACCCCTCGGCGGCACGGCCTCCGAGAGCTGGGAAGCGCTCCTCGCCGGCGAGTCCGGCATTCGCACGCTCGAGCAGGAATGGGTCGCGAAGTACGAGCTGCCCGTCACCTTCGCGGGCCAGGCCCGCGTCTCCCCCGCCGAGGTGCTCGAGCGCCCGGTCGCCAAGCGGCTCGACCCGTCGAGCCAGTTCGCGCTCGTCGCGGCGAAGGAGGCCTTCGCCGACGCCGGCAGCCCCGAGATCCCCTCCGAGCGCCTCGGCGTCGACTGGGCGACCGGTATCGGCGGCGTCTGGTCGCTGCTCGACGCCTGGGACACGCTGCGCGAGAAGGGTCCCCGGCGGGTCATGCCCCTCACCGTGCCCATGCTCATGCCGAACGCGCCGTCCGCCGCGGTCTCGATGCACTTCGAGGCCCGCGCCTATGCGCGCACGGTCGCCTCGGCCTGCGCATCGAGCACCGAGTCGATCGTGAACGCGTACGAGCACCTCCAGGCGGGCCTCGCCGACGTCGTGATCGCCGGTGGCTCCGAAGCCGCGATCCACCCGGTGACCATCGCCTCGTTCGCCTCGATGCAGGCGCTCTCGAAGCGCAATGACGATCCGGCCAGCGCGTCGCGCCCCTACAACGTCGATCGCGACGGCTTCGTCATGGGCGAGGGCGCAGCGGCGCTCGTGCTCGAGACCGAGGAGCACGCGCTCGCTCGCGGCGCCAAGATCTACGCCGAGATCGCGGGCGGCGGAGTGACCGCCGATTCGTACCACATCACCGCCAACGACCCCGAGGGCAGGGGCGCGATCCGCGCGATGCGCATGGCGCTCGAGCAGGCCGGCGCCACGCCCGACGACGTGACGCACATCAATGCGCACGCGACCTCCACGCCGGTCGGCGACATCAACGAGTACCGTGCGCTGCAGGCCGTCTTCGGCGAGCGAGCGGACACCATTCCGGTGTCCGGCACCAAGGCGGCAACCGGGCACCTGCTCGGCGGCACCGGCGCGCTCGAGGCGCTGTTCTCGGTATTCGCGGTCCAGAACCGCATCGCTCCCCCGACCATCAACCTGGTCGACCAGGACCCCGAGATCCCGGTCAACGTTTCGGTGCAGCCGCAGCCGCTCGGCGACGGCCCGCAGCTCGCTATCTCGAACTCCTTCGGGTTCGGCGGGCACAACGCCGTCGTGGCGATCCGCTCGTACGACGCCTAGTCGAGACGGCGAAGCCGCAGCGCCAGTACGCCGCAGAGGCCCGGATCCCGCTGGGATCCGGGCCTCTCTCGTTGGCGTGCCGACCGACCTCGGTGTTCCGATGGCTCCGTCGGCACAGTTTGTCGGGCGGCGGTTCCGACGCGCTCCGCGCCCCGGCCGCCGCCCAGCCCTATCCGACCCGGTGCAACGGCACCACGATCGCATCGCCCGGTTCCGCACTGCGGAAGGGCTCGAGTTCTTCATCCCAGGACTGCCCCAGCGCAAGCCGCAGTTCGCGCGCGAGCAGTTCGGAATCCCCTGCGGCGCCGACGATGGCGGCTTGGATCGCGTGCTCCGTGAGCACACCGTTACCGGCGCGATCGGTCTGCATGTGGAAGATTCCGAGCGATGGCGTGTGCATCCACCGTCCTCCGTCCCCGACGCGACTCGCGTTCTCGGTGATCTCGAAGCGCAGCTGCTGCCAGCCGAAGAGCGAGGACGCGACCGCGGACGCGGTTCCCGCAGGCCCGCGCCAGTTCGCCGTGGCGCGCACGAATCCGGGCATGAGCGGCTGCGGCGTCCACTCGAGTCTGACCGTACGCCCGATCTCGCGGGCGAGCGCCCACTCGACGTGCGGAGCGAGCGCCTTCGGGCAGGAGTGCACGAAAAGCACCCCCGTGGCGGTTGCCGACGTGGTTTCAGACGACATCGCGATCTCCTCCTCCGACTCGAAACGTCTTCCCCAACGTCGATTCGGTGCGGATCGGATCCGTCACTGGTGATCCTGCCATACGATTTCGGGTCGCGCAACGACCTCTCAGCCGTTGCGCGGCTTCGGCGCGGGACGGCGGCGGCTCAACCGGCGGCGCAGAACTCGTTGCCCTCGGGATCCCGCATGACCCACCAGTGACCGGCAGGGCCCTGGTCGACCTCGGTGACGCGTACGGCGCCGAGCGCCTCCAGCCTGGCGAGCAGGACGTCGAGTCCCGGCTCCCCCGCGTGCACGTCGAGATGCAGGCGATTCTTGCCCTGCTTCTCCTCGGGGACCCTCTGGAAGAGGATCCTGCGGCCCTGGCCGGTGCCGCTGAAGGGATCGAACGGGTCCTCCGGGTGCCGGATGGCGGCGAGGGCCGCGAAGCGCCGGGACCCTCCGTGCTCGACCGCGGCCGCCTCCGGCAGGTGCCCCGCCTCGAGGAGGTGCGCGACGAGCGCTCCCGGGTCCTCGACCGCGTACTCGAGCGCTCCGGCCCAGAAATCGGCCAGCGCGTGCGGATCCCGGCAATCGACGACGAGCTTCCAGTGCAGTGCCATGGACCTGTTCTATCCTGCGCGGGCGCGCCTCGGCAAGCATCGACGTGCGGTGCGCCGGTCCGCGGACGGATCGCCGGCTTCCCGAGGGCCCCTCGCCCGTGACGCCGCATAACGCCGTGGCGCGCGTTTCCGCCCGAGCGGAGTACCGTTGAAGGTATGAAACCGTTCCTGCTGATCAGCACCCGAGGCGAAGACGAGCTCGCCGCGCAGGAGCACGCCTCGTACTGCCACCTGACCGGGCTGCTGCCCGAGGATCTGGAGTGGCGTCGGGTGGAGCGCGAACCCCTCGGGCCGATCGATCTCGACCACTACTCGGGCATCATCCTCGCGGGCAGTCCGTTCACGGTGAGCGAGCCCGTCGAGTCCAAGTCGGCGACCGAGCTGCGCGTCGAGCGCGAGCTCTCCGCGCTCCTCGACGAGGTGATCCGCCGCGACGTGCCGTTCCTCGGCATCTGCTACGGCGTCGGCACCATCGGCGCGCACCAGGGCGCGATCGTGGATCGCGCCTACGGCGAGCCGGTCGAGGCGGTACGCGTCTCGCTGACCGAGGCAGGGCTCGCGGATCCGCTCATGCGGGAACTCCCGAACGAGTTCGACGCGTTCGTCGGGCACAAGGAGGGCATCAGCCGTCTCCCCGGCCACATCGCGGTTCTGGCCAGCTCCCCCGGGTGTCCGGTGCAGGCCTTCCGCGTCGGGCGAAATGTCTACGCAACTCAGTTCCACCCCGAACTCGACGGCGCGACCTTCGCATCCCGCATCCGCATCTACGCGGACCACGGCTATTTCGACCCGGTCGAGCTCGACGCGGTCGTCGAGCGGGTCGAGAACGCCGACGTCCGCGCCTCGCAGCTCGTGCTCGGCCGCTTCGTCGAGGAGTACGCCCGCGCACTCCCCGACGACGTCGGGTCCCCGGGCGGCGCCGACACCGCCGGTCCCGTCGATCCCGCCGAAGCGACGATCGTGGATTTCCCCGCGCCCGGCATCGGCGCGGCAGACGCACCGCGACTCGTCCCGAATCGCTGATCGTGCACGCGGAGATCCACGGACACGGCACGCCGGTGCTCTTCCTGCACGGCGCGGGCGTCGCCGGCTGGATCTGGCGTGATGCGGCCGCCAGAGTGCGCGCCGCCCACGACGCCGTCCAGACCATCGCGGTGGATCTTCCCGGGTTCGGGCGTTCTGCGCAGGCGAGGTATCCGGGCGCCGACACGACGGTCGCCGAGCTCTCGGAACTGATCCGGGAGCGGGGGCCCGCCGTGGTGGTGGGCTTCTCGCTCGGTTCGCAGCTCGCGCTGCGTCTCGCATCGCTCGCTCCCGATCTCGTGCGCGGACTCGTCTGGATCAGCGGCGAGACCCGCCCCACACCCTTTCCCTGGGCGACCGGCGTCGGCGCGGGCGCGGCCGCAGCGCTCGGGCGGGTTCCGGCGCTCGCGAGCCGCCAGGCCGCTCAGGCAGGGATCCCCGAGCCGCTGCGGCCGGAATATCTCTCGGACCTGCGCACCATGCGCGTCGACTCGATCCGTCGCAGCGTCGACGAGAACCAGCGGTTCCGGGCTCCCGTCACCGTCGACCGCTTCCGAGGACCGGCGGTCGCGCTGGCGGGATCGCTCGAGCGTCGGATCGTGCGGGAGTCGGCCGACCGCCTGCCGGAGCTCATTCCCGGCGCCAGGGTCGAGGTCGTGGCCGGGGCCAGGCACCACATCCCCTACCGGTTCCCCGAACGGGTCGCCACCTCCGCGCTCAGGGTGCTGGAAGCAGCTCGGTAGGCGACGACGCAGGACCTGCGACGCGGAACTCGGCGGGAACCCGGGGCCCGCCCGTGAGCTCATCGGCGACGAGTTCTCCGAGCAGGGGCGCGAACTTCGCTCCGTGTCCCGAGCACGCCGAGAGGATCGTGATGCCGTCGTCCCCGTCGATGACGAAGTCCTCGCTCGGGGTCATGGTGAAGAGGCAGGTCGTCTCCGCGTAGGGCTCGGGATCGAGGCCGGGGTACTCCGACACGATCCGCTCGACCATGGCGGCCCGTGCGGCATCGGCGATGCGGCCGTCCTGATCGGCGGCCGATGCGAGCGCCGTCCCTGCGTGGTATTCGGCGATCTTGAACCCGCGGAACCCGGCATCGCGACCTCCCGGCAGCGCGTAGCTGCGCGAGGATCGATCCTGCCGGATCACGGTGGGCCAGTCCGCGTCGACGAACGGCTCGGCGTAGGGGAAGTGGAAGACCTCTTCCTGCGTGACCTCGAGCGTCGGCAGGCCGGCGCGGAACGCATCGCTCAGCGGCAGCAGCGGCAGCAGTTCGGGAAGCCACCCGCCGACGGCGACCACGATCTGCGCGGCGCGCACCGGCTCCCCCGTCGCGCCGTGAACGAGGTACCCGCCGTCGGCGCGTTCGATTGCGTCGACGGTCCAGTCGGTGCGGAGCTCCGCCCCGTGGTTGCGGGCGGCCCGGACCATGGCCCGGACCGTCCCCTCAGCGTCGAGGACCCCGGCATCGGGCTGATACAGCACCTCCGTCTCGAATCGGAACTGCGGCCAGCGCGCCTGGGCGGCATCCGGAGCCAGCAGCTCGTGTTCGATCCCGTACCGCGCCAGGGTCCGGGAGAGCCCGGCCGACGGCACCAGATCCCCGTGATCGAGGCCGCCGGTGCGGGTGATGAGCGGTTCGCCCGTGATCGCCGATAGCTCCTCCCAGAGCGGCGCGGCGCGCTGCACCAGCGAGGTGTAGAGCGGGTTGGCGTAGGGGTATCGGAAGATCCGCGCCGAACCGTGGGAACTGCCGCGCGCCGAAGCTGGGCGGTCCCGCTCGAGCAGGAGCACCTCGTGCCCCCGACGGGCGAGGTGCCAGGCGGTCGATGCACCGGCGAGGCCGGCGCCGATGACGACGTGGGAGACGGAGTCCATGTCGACAGTCTGCCAGAGAGCGCACGGACGGCGAGGGGGCGAAGCGACCCCTCGGTCGCCTCGCCCCCTCGCCGAACGGAGCTCGCTCGGTCAGTCCCGCGCGTCGGCGGGATCGCCGCCGGAGCGCGGCTTCGATCCGGTGGATCCATCGGGCCCACCGGACCCGCTCACGGCGCTGCTGCCCGCGGCCTCCGCCGCGGTCAGCTCGCGCAGCTCGGCTTCCAGCGCCTCGGCCTCGGCGCCGCCGACGGCCTCGCCGCGCGCGACCATGCCCGACTGATCCGACAGCGGGATCTGCTTGAGGAACAGCGCGAGCACGAACGACGCCAGGATGAACGGCAGCACATACCAGAACACCGGCGCGAGCGAATCCGCGTAGGCGTTCACGATCCCGTCGCGGATCGGCTCGGGCAGCTCGCTCATGCGCTGCGGATCCAGCGTCGCCGTGGCCTGACCGGGATCGGCGACCCCGGCGCCCACGAACACCTTGCCCAACTGCTCGCTGAGCCGGGAAGTGAACAGCGCGCCGAAGATCGCGACGCCGAGCGAGGCGCCGACCTCCCGGAAGTAGTTGTTGGTGCTCGTCGCGGTGCCGATCACCTCGGCGGGGACCGAGTTCTGCGCGACCAGCACGATCACCTGCATGATCAGGCCGAGCCCTGCGCCGAAGAAGAACAGGTAGAAGCAGATCAGCCAGATGGGCGTATCGGCCGAGAGCGTGGTCATGGCGACCATCGCGGCGGCGGTCACGAGCGTTCCGACGATCGGGTAGATCTTGTATCGGCCGGTCTTCGTGATGACGATGCCCGAGGCGATCGAGGTGCCCATCATGCCCACCATCATCGGGATCATGAGCAGCCCCGAAGCCGCGGCCGACGTGCCCGACGACATCTGGAGGAAGGTCGGGACGAACGCGATCGCGGAGAACATGCCGATGCCGAGCGTCAGTCCGATCGCCGTGGTGTTGATGAAGATCGGGTTGCGGAAGAGCGAGAGCGGGATGACCGGGTCCTCGGCCTTCGACTCGACCCACACGAACAGGCACGCGGCGACCAGCAGGCCGGCGCCCCACATCCAGGTCTCGGGGGCGTCCCAGCCGTGCAGCTTGGCGTTGCCGCCGAAGTCGGTGAAGAAGATGAGACAGACCGTCGCCGCCGAGAGCAGCATGACTCCGAGGATGTCGATCTTCTTCTCAGCCTTCTTGTTGGGCAGCGTGAGCGTGAACCAGGCGATCGCGAACGCCGCGATGCCGACCGGGATGTTGATGTAGAACGCCCACTCCCAGGTGAGGTGGTCGACGAAGTACCCGCCGAGCAGCGGGCCGGCCACCGCGGAGATGCCGAAGATGGCGCCCAGCGGGCCCATGTACTTGCCGCGCTCGGATGCGGGAACGATATCGGCGATGATCGCCTGCGAGAGGATCATCAACCCGCCGCCGCCGAGGCCCTGCACGGCGCGGAAGACGACGAACATCCAGAAGTCGGTCGCGAAGGCGGCACCGACGGAGGCGAGCGTGAAGAGCGCGATCGCGATGAGGAAGAGGTTGCGGCGGCCCAGCACGTCGCCGAACTTGCCGTAGATCGGCATCACGATGGTGGTGGCGAGCAGGTAGGCGGTCGTGATCCAGGCCTGGTGCTCGACGCCGCCGAGCTTGCCGACGATCGTGGGCATCGCCGTCGAGACGATGGTCTGGTCGAGGCTGGACAGCATCATGCCGGCGATGAGCGCCGAGAAGATGATCCAGATGCGCTTCTGGGTCAGGAGCAGCGGCGCGTCAGCGGTGGCCGAACGGCCTGAGGCTGCGCGAGCGGGGAACTCATGCGGGTCCTTACTGTGGGATGTGGCATCGGTCGGGTGGGAGGTCTGCGGGCGCGCCGGAGCGCACTGGCGGAGCGAGGCGTCGTCGCCGAGCGGAGCGGGTCGGGGGCGAAGCGGGCCGACCCGGGTCAGGGGTTCGGGGACGCGCCGCCGGTCGGAGCGTCGGGATCCCGGAAGAGCCGTCGGACCTGTGCGAGCGTCTCCTCCAACACCCCGCGCATGCTCACGGGTTCCGCGCCCGATCCGACGGTGGCGAAGTAGTGACTGGCGGCCGTCAGCACGATCGGCATGAGCGACATCAGCGCGAGCTGCACCCTCGGGTCCTCGGGTTCGAGTCCCTCGCGCTTCGCGATGAGGGCACGGACCATCTCGTGCTGCGCCTTGTTCTCGCGGATCAGGCGCGTCATGAACTCCGGCTCCTTCTCGAGCAGGGCGTGCATGTCGGTGAGGCTGCCCGTGATCTGCAGCATCTCGTCGAAGCTGCGCCAGGAGACCTCGACCAGATCGTTCATGAGGGCGGGCCCGAGCTCGGCGTCGCCGGTGCCGCGAGCGACGAACCACTCGGCGAGCTCGTCGCTGATGGCGTCGCTGGGACGCCCGATGATCGCATCCTCCTTCGTGTGGAAGTAGTTGAAGAAGGTGCGGCGCGAGATGCCGACGATCTCGCACAGCTCCTCGACCGTGAAGCCGTTCATGCCGTGCTTCGCGGTGAGGCGTCGGGCGTTCTCGGTGAGGCTCAGGCGCGTATGGCGCATGCGCCGCTCGCGCGATGATTCTGCACTCTTCCTCACGGAGTGCAATTATGCACCATTCGCCTGAGAGTGCAAGTTTGCTTCGGTTCCGGTCCTGCGAGCCGGCGCCGGAACGGAGGCCGGAGGGGACGCGAGAAGGCCCCGACCCGTGCGGATCGGGGCCTTCCTGGAGCGTGACTCAGGCTCGCTTGAGCTCGACCGTGACGGTCTTGCCCATCGCGCTCGCCTCGTAGGAGAGCACGCCGTCCGCGTAGGTGATCTTCTTGCTCGGCTCGCTCGAAGCCAGCATGGCGCCGGCGGTCCTGCCGGTGTCGTTCTTCGAATCCCAGGCGAAGGTCTGACTGCCGTCCTGCGGAACCTCAAGCGATCCCGCCCAGTACAGGCTCTTCGTGCTGCCGCCGTCGGTGACCCAGTTGATCTCGATCGTCGAGCCGGCGATGGTCGCGACCTGGTACATCTCCTCGCTCTGCGAGTTGCTCTGCTTCCACTCCCCCGACAGATCGACCGGCTTCGGGGCTTCGGTCTTCGTCGGCGTCGGGCTCTCGCTCGGGCTCGGGTTCGCCTCGCTCTTCTTCGAGGTGGTGGCGGGCGTATCGGCGGGTGCGGATCCTGCGCATCCGGTCGCACCGAACGCGAGCAGTGCGGCGACGGCAGCGGTGGCGGCGAGAGTTTTAGGCGAGAATGACACGGAGGCTCCAATGGAAGTCGGGGGCGGGTTGAACCCGGACGGGTGAATCGATATCACTGTATCGGGTCAGGAAACGCGGGGAGGCTCGGTGCGGTTCCGGGCCGCGAGCTGCTCGTTGTAGCGTTCGAGCTCCGCATCCTCCTCCGCCTCCCGATGCCGGGACGAACGCATCTCGCTCCTCCGCCACTTCGACAGGGTCACGATCAGCACGATGAGCAGCGGGAGTTCGCCGTACGACCAAGCGAGCCCACCGGCGATGGCCTGGTCGAGCGGGCGCGTGATCCCCCAGCCGGTCGGATCGTCGGCGTAGGCGCGGAGCAGCGGCGCGGTGCTCAGCAACATCACGAGTCCGAACACCGCGTGGATCTGGATCTCGATCACGACGTCGGCGAGTCGCGCACCGTATGAGGGTGCGCGCGGCAGCGGGTCGAGGGACCAGAGGGCGCCGCAGCGATGATGCCGAGCAGGAGGAACAGGGCGAGCAGCACCCCGTGGCCGCCCGGGATCGCCAGGGTCGTACTCACTGCATCGGTGAAGTAGAGCGCGGGGAACGCCAGGGCGGCGAGGGCGATGGCGATGGCGGGGTGCAGGAGAGCCCTTGCGAAGGGCGAACGGGCGCCGCCGATCGCCCCGCGCAGGATCGGTCGCCCGATCCCGCGGTGCGGGACCGAGCGCAATAGCAGCCTGCCGGGGCTGCCCATGAGCAGCAGGGGCGGCGCGACGACCATCAGGGTGATCTGCTGGAACAGCAGCGCGGACACGAGCGTCTCGGCCTGCGCGTTGACCCCGAGCCCGGTGGTACCGAACCAGAGCGCGCAGCCGAGCACGAAGGACAGCGTGCGCACCGGTGACCAGCGCCGCCCTGCATACCAGAGGGACACCGCGCCGATCAGGTAGGCCGCGCAGCCGATCACCGCGATCCAGGCGAGCGGCGATGCTCGGAGCGGGTCGAAGGCGAACAGGTCGGCGAGGTCGAACGGCCCGGGGTCGGTCGGGCTGGTGGATGGATGGGCGGACATGGCTACTCCTCGGTCGATGCGTCTCGGGGTGCGCGTCCGCGCTCACCTGCTCCGGCGCATCGGAGGTCGTCGAGGGGCGCGGTGCGCAGCGCGCCGCGCGCGTCGGGCGAGCAGCGGCGGGAACCGAGAAGGATCAGGTTCGGCTGACGGCGAGGACCGCAGGAGGGGTGCGGAGTGCGGGTGGCCAGGCTGACCGGAGGCGAGCGCGCGGCCGGGCGCCGCCGGCGGTGAACTTTGCGAGGAGTCGGCGGCCCGATACGAGCAGCAGGACGGCGGTCAGCAGCAGGGCCAGGACGCACGCCGCGATCAGGTCGGCGTGCTCGCCTCCCCGCGGTGAGAGCAGGGCTCCCGAGCGCGCAAAAGAGACGTCCGGTACGGAGTCCGGTACGGCAGGCGCTGGTGCCGCCGAAGCCGATCCGAGGACGTCGCTCGCCGAGATCGACGCCGCTGCGGGCGCGGAGCCGTGGCTCGCCGGGTCGGCGAGCAGCAGGGAGTGCATTCCGATGAGCCCGAGGAGGATCGCGCCGACGGAGAGGAACCTGCTGAGGCTCCCCGCGGCGACCGCTCGTACCGCTTGCTCACCCGGGCCACGCTAGCAGTCCATGCAGAGCGGCAGCCTGGCGGCGCCTGCAGTCCGGCTACGGCGGGCGGCCGAGTCGTTCACCGCAGCAGCAGGATCCAGAGCGGCAGGCTGACGATCAGTCCGGCGGCGAACGCGATGATGACCGCGAGGCCGCCCTGCCGGAGGAAGCGTCCGGGTATGCGCACCGTCGCCCACCGGGGGTCGGCGGCGATCGCGGCCAGCACCGCCGCGTCGACGCGATCGTCGAGCACGGCCACATCCGGGTTCGCGGGATCGAGCACGACCGACGCGGGCGCGTTCCGCTGAATACCGTAGCGGGTGGGCAGCAGGACGTAGGCCGTGCGCGGCGGGCCGCTGCTCGGCAGCACCTTCACGAGCGCGAGGCGAGCGGACTCCGGGGATGCCGGGAAGCGCATCGTCGCGGCGACGCGCTGCTCCCGGCCGAACACCTGTCCGATCCGAGCGGGGGCCGTCTCCCCGGAGCCGCACCGGTGGCGAGGAGCTGCGAGCGCTGCGCGATCAGGGTCACCAGGCGGTCGACCATGCGCAGGCCGATCCCCAGGTTCACGAGGATCACGACGAGGAGCGTCGGCAGCATGATCAGCTGCGGTGTGATGCCCCTCGGGTGGAAGCCCTCGGTCGCGAGGACGATCGACTGCGCGATCATCAGTCCGAGCAGCGCGCCGAGAATGATCCCGGCCGCGATCCCGAAGTTGCGCTGCAGAGACCAGTCCATGCCTTCAGTATGCAGTATCCCGGTACGCTGCCATCGCGACCACGCTCGGCGGTGCCCGCGCAGCTCGAGTCCGCGTCGGTGTTCGCCGCCCGGCTACGCCTCTGCCGCATCCGGATTCGAACGCGGGAGGCGCTCTGCGATCTCGCGTGCGACGGCGTCCGCGGGCTTCGCGGTCGTGTCGATGACGACCGCCTGATCGTGGAGCCAGGAGCGCGCAGCTTCGATGTAGGGGCGGACATGGTTGTGACGGAATGCCGATGGCCCCATGTCGGCGTCGTCATCGATGCGGTGCCGCAGCGTGGTCTCGTCCGCGTGCAGGACGAAGTGGTGGACGGTGATCTCATGCCGACCGAGGTCGGCAGCGATCTCTTGCCAGTACTGTTTGGTGAGCACGGTCATCGGAATGATGAGGGTCCCACCCACATAGTCGAGCACCCGTCGGGCGGTTTCGGCGACGAGCGGTCTCCAGGGCGGCCAGTGCTGGAAGTTGCCGGTCTCGGGCAGAGCCGGCTCGATATCCATGAGCACCTCGCCGACCTTCTCGGCGTCGAAGATCCGCGACTGCGGCACCAGGGGCTGCAGCAGGCGACTGGTCGTCGTCTTCCCCGCCCCGTGCGTTCCGTTGAGCCAGATGATCACGATCCCAACAGTAGCTGTGCCTGTTGCGGACGCCGTGCTCCCCCAGGGTCCGAGTCCGGGATGGCTACGCTGATCCCGAAGCCGATGCCGTCGATCGAGGAGTCATGATGTGGAAGGTTGGACCGGTCCGATCAGTCCGAGAAGCGACTGTGTTCCGGAACGCGGACATCCTCGATGTGCAGCTCGTCGGCGAGACGGGCCAGCCGCGTGCCATCTCGGAGACCACCTACACCGAGCTCCGGAAGACATCGGACGCGCTGATCTCGGTGCGAGTGGATCCGCTGCGGCTCGATCCCGCGCAGATCGCTCGACTCTCTCCCGACTTCCTCGAGTTCACTCCCGCAGACCCCGAGAAACCAGGTCTGCTCACGGAGCAGCTGGCGGCGCTCGAGCCGCTCGGTATCCCGTTGATCTGCGCCGGCCTCACCATCGCCCGTGACGATCTTTCGCTGCTCGGCTGCGAGTCCCACCTGGAGCGGATGATCGACGCCGGCGCCCGGTACGTGCAGGTCGAGATCCAGTCGTTCGTCGATCCCGACTTCCGCATTCGCGGCGGCGTTCGAGAACAGGTCGTGGATCTTCTGGCTCGATTCCCGATCCTCATCTCGGATTCCTGGACCGACCTGAGTGCACAGACCGGGATCGGAGAGACCGGTCTCTTCTTCGACCTCGCCCAGGACGGGACCACTCCGGCCGGTGTCGTGCGCCTGATGCGGGGCCGCTGAAACGGTATGCCCCGCGTTGGCCCCACTCTGACCCACGGATTTTCGCGCACACACAGAAGCCCGGTCAGGAACAAGTCCTGACCGGGCAACATTCGAAGGTCGATGAGTAGGGCGTGCGGGGCTTGAACCCGCGACCGACGGATTATGAGTCCGCTGCTCTAACCGGCTGAGCTAACGCCCCTGGGCAACTCCCCCAGTCTATGACCCCGCCGAGGATCTCCTGGCCGCGGCCGCCGCGCGGCGCGCGCGAAACACCCGGATCCTGGGATCCAGGAAGCGCCACGCGAACAGCAGCACGATGACGGCGAACAGCAGCATGGCGATCGCCCCGTCGGAGGTCGTCAGGAATCCCGTGAGCATCGGATGCTCTGCGCGCGTCGCCGCGTCGAACTCCCACCAGTGGTCCTGGCCGCGCACCGAGGCACCCGACGACCGCGGGGTGCCGCCGAGCTGCTGCCCGAGCCACGGGCGCACCACCGCGTTCAGCAGGACCCCGACGACGAGCGGCAGCACGAGCGACACCATGAAGCTCGGCGGACGCAGACGGAAGCGGGACTCGGTCACCCGAAGATTCTACGACCGTTGGCCGTTGGCCGCCGACCGCTGGCAGCGCGCGGCCGGTCTCCCTGCCAGACTGGAGCGATGCCGCACCGCCTGTTCGACGCACCCGCGATCGAGGTCGCTCCGCATCTGCTGGGCGCCCGTGTCTCGGTTCAGCACCCGGGCGGCACCGTCACGGTCCGCATCACCGAGGTCGAGGCGTAACACGGCGTCGGGGTGCCCGGCCCCTACGACGCGGGCTCGCACTCGAAGGACCGCCGCACCGAGCGCAACGCCTCGATGTTCGGCCCGCCGGGCCATGCCTACGTCTACTTCAGCTACGGCATGCACTTCGCGCTGAACCTGGTCTGCTCGCCCGAGGGATGCGCCTCGGGAGTGCTGCTCCGCGCGGGCGAGGTCGTCGCGGGCGAGGCGCTGGCCCGATCCTTCCGCGTGCGGAAGCGCGGCATCTCCGTTTCGGATGCGCCGGGAGTCGCGGACGCCCCTGAGGCCCCGGATATCCCGCGCACCGCGCTCGCCCGCGGCCCCGTCAACCTCGCGGCCGCGCTCGGCGTGACCCGTGAGGCGCACGACGGCCTCGACCTCTTCACCGCACCGTTCGCGTTCGAGCCGGCACCGGCGCTCGCCGCCGAGGTCGCTCGGGGCCCGCGCGTCGGTGTGGCGGGCGAAGCGGGCGGTCCGGCGTTCCCCTGGCGGTTCTGGCTGCCGGGCGATCCGACGGTCTCGGCCTTCCGGCCCGGGCGCGGCGCACCGCGCAGCTGAGCCGCGCCGGCACCGAGCGCCCCGGGCAGGCGGGTGCTACTCCCCCGGTGCGAGCAGCCCGCTCTCGTAGGCGAGGATCACGAGCTGCGCCCGATCGTGCGCGCCGACCTTGCTCATGATCCGGTTCACGTGCGTCTTCGCGGTGTGCGGCGAGATGAAGAGCTGCTCGGCGACCTCCTGGTTCGATCGGCCGCGGGCGACGAGCAGGAGCACCTCGACCTCCCGCTCGGTGAGGCCGGAGAGCTCCGCGGGGACCCCGGCGGCGCGGGAACCGGACGCCGGCATCACGTAGCGGCTGATGAGCGCCCGGGTCGCGACCGGCGAGAGCAGGGTGTCGCCGGCGTGCACCGCGCGCACCGCCCGGGCGATGTCCTCCGGCTCCGCCCCCTTGCCGATGAAGCCGCTCGCACCGGCGCGCAGCGCCGACACCACGTACTCCTCCTCCTCGAAGGTGGTGAGCACGAGGACCCGCATCTCACCCGCTCCCGGTTCGGCGCAGAGCACCTCGGTCGCCCGGATCCCGTCGACGTCGGGCATGCGGATATCCATGAGCACGACATCGGGGCGCAGCCGCGAGGCTTCCGCGATCGCCTCCCGGCCATCGGCGGCGGTGCCGATCACGTCGAGGTCGTCGTGCACGGCGAGGATATCGGCCACGGCCTGCCGGATCAGGGGCTGATCGTCGACCACGAGCACACGGATCATCGGGCTCCCTCCTCGGGGATCGGGAGCACTGCGCTCAGGTGGAAGACTCCGGCGATCCGCCCCGTGGTCACGGATCCGCCGAGCGCGGCGACGCGCTCCCGGATCCCGACGAGCCCCAGTCCGGCGGACGAAGCAGGATCCTCCGCGGTACTCGTGCCGACCGGATTGGAGAGCTCGATGCGCAGCTCGTGCAGGTCGACGTCGAGCCGCAGCGCAGCTCGACGCTCCGAACCGTGCTTGAGCGCGTTGGTCAGGCCCTCCTGCACGAGTCGGTACGCCGCCCGGTCGGTCGCGCCCAGGATGCGCGAGGGATCGCCGTCGATGCGGAGCTCGACGTCGAGACCCGCCTCGCGCACCCCGGCCAGCAGCGCCTCGAGCCGGTCCAGGCCGGGCTGCGGCGCGATCCCGGGATCGCTCGTCTCGTCGGCGCGCAGGTAGTGCAGCAGTTCCCCGATCTCGCCGATGCCGCCGCGCGCGGCATCCCGGATCGTGCTGAGCGCCTCGCGTGCGCGCTCGGGTCGTTCCTCGAGCAGGCCGGCCGCGACGCCGGCGTTCAGGTTGATCACCGCCAGCTGGTGCGCCACGGTGTCGTGTAGTTCCCGCGCGATGCGCAGGCGCTCCTCGGCGACCCGCTGCAGCGCCTCGCTCTCGCGCGTCTCCTCCGCGCGCTCGGCCCGCTCGGTCATCGCCGCCAGGTACTCGCGCCGCGAACGGGCGCTGTCGCCGAGGGCGGCCGCGATCGACAGCGCCGCACCGATCTGGAACACCCGGGGCGAGAACGAGCTCCAATCGGTCACGGCGATGCTGAGCAGCAGGATCAGCCCGGTGGCGACGGCCGCGGCGATGAGTGCGAGCCGCCGAGGTGCCCGGTTCGCGAGGGTGAACGCGGCGATCGTGAGCCCGATCCCCGGCCCGATCGACGGCGAGGACCCGAGCGCGGCGAGGAAGAACACCGCGAACGTCGCGACGAAGACCGCGAGCGGCCAGCGTCGTCGGACGAACATGAGGCCGGCGGGGATCACGAGCAGCAGCACGCTCCAGAACTGGTGCAGCGCGCCCGGCTCCCCCATGGGCGGCCCCGGCGGCCGCCCCCAAGCCCCGGCCCCGCCCGCGGGCACGCCGCCAAACCCCATGCCCAGGCCGCTGCCCACCAGGATCCCGCCTCCCAGCAGCACGACGAGCGCGGCGGTCAGATCCGCCGCCCAACCGGGCCAGCGCTCGTGTTCCTCCGGCTCCGTCGCAGCCGCCCGTGCATCGCTCATGCACCCAGTCTGCCCGCCTTCGCCCGGACGCGCGTCGTCCGAGCGCGGCATCCGGGATACCGCGTTCGCGGTACGGGGTGTACCCGCAGGGGTGACGCGCGCCCGCAGCCGAGTCGGAAGACTCGGAACCGTTCTCGATCGAAGGACGAAAGGACCCCCGATGTACTGGACCATGCTGCGGCGCGAGCTGCTCGGACGGAAACGGCAGACGATCATCGTCGCGGCCGGGCTCGCGATCGCCATCGCGCTCGTCATCGTCGTGTCGGCGCTCTCCGCCGGTGTCACACAGGCGCAGACCCGCGCGCTCGAGGGCGTCTACGGCGTCGGCACCGACCTCACCGTGACCGGCGCCGCCACCCAGCCCGGCCAGGGCGGCGGCCCGCGCTTCGAATTCGGCCAGAACGACGGCCAGAGCGCGGACGGCACCACGACGCTCGAGAAGTCGCGCCTGATGTCGAACCCGCGCCAGGGCACGCTCGACGCCAGCACCGTCACCGCGGTCGGCAAGCTCGACGGCGTCGCGAAGGCGACCGGGGCGCTCAGCCTGACCAACACCACGTTCACGGGCGAGATGCCCGACCGCTCCCAGATGCAGTCGCAGGGCGGCGGCATGAGCGGACCGCCCGAGGGCGGCGCAGGAGGAGCGGGCGGCTCCGGCGGCAGCTCGTTCGGCATCGAGAGCTTCACCGTGCTCGGCGTCGATCCCTCGGCTACGGGCGTCGGCCCGCTCTCGGCGACGAAGGTCCGCTCGGGCCGTGCACTCGCGACATCCGACGCCGGGCAGAAGGTCGCAGTGGTCGACTCCCGCTACGCGAAGACCGAGAGCATCGCGGTCGGCGACTCGGTCGAGGTCGGCGGAAGCACGGTCAAGGTGGTCGGCATCGTCGCCTCGACCGGTGACGAGGCGGAGACCGCCGCGAACGTGTTCCTGCCCATCGACACGGCGCGCACCCTCGCGGGCGTGAAGGACGTCGTCTCGACGGTGTACGTGAGCGCCGATTCCGCGAGCGGCATCGACGCCCTGCAGCAGAAGATCGAGAAGCAGGTCCCGGACGCCACCGTGAGCTCGCAAGCGGATCTCGCCGCGCAGGTTTCGGGCTCCCTCTCGAGCGCATCCTCGCTGATCACGAATCTCGGAACCTGGCTCTCGATCATCGTCCTGGCGGTCGCGCTCGTCATCGCCATGCTACTGACCAGCTCGGGCGTCTCGCGGCGCACCCGGGAGTTCGGCACCCTGAAGGCGATCGGCTGGTCGAACCGGCGCGTGGTCGGGCAGCTCGCCGGCGAATCGGGCGTCCAAGCGCTGATCGGCGGCGTCGTGGGCCTCGCGCTCGGCCTGGGCGCGGTCGGGATCATCAACCTGATCGCCCCGAAGATCGGCGGCGGTACCTCTGCCTCCGCGGATCGCGCGGCGGCGGGCACGATGCCCGGCGGTGCGGACAGCGGAGTTCCCGGCGGCGGAAGCGGGGCCGGACTGCCCGGCGGCTTCGGACGCGCGGCGCAGCAGGCGACCGAGATCGTGTTGCAGGCTCCCGTGACGCCCTGGATCGTGGCGGCCGCGATCCTGCTCGCCCTGCTGGGCGGCCTGGTCGCCGGCAGCTTCGGGGCCTGGCGCGCCGCACGGCTCAGCCCGGTCGAGGCGCTGAGGGCCGTCGCATGAGCCCCCGCGACGCGGCCCGGCCGGGTCCCCAGCTCACCACCGATTCAGAACGGAACGAGACGCAGATGAACCCCACAGCCCAGGCGGTACCCGAGACCGCCGTCTCGCCCGACCCCGCTGCCCGGTCGCGCATCGAGCCGATCTACGTGCTGGACGGCGTCACCAAGAGCTATCGCATGCAGGGGCGCACCCTCACCCCGCTCACCGGCGTGGACATCAGCATCATGCCCGGCGAGTTCGTCACAATCCAGGGCCCCACGGGCGGCGGCAAGTCGACGCTGCTGCAGCTGCTCGGCGCGCTCGATCGGCCGAGCAGCGGAGTGCTGCGGCTGGACGGGATCGACCTCGCCGCGGCACGTGACGGCGTACTCACCCGGATGCGCGCCGCGCAGATCGGCTTCGTGTTCCAGTCGTTCAACCTGATCCCCACGCTCACCGCCAGCGAGAACGTGAACGTGGCGCTCGAGGGACGCGGCATGTCCGCGTCCACCCGGACCGAGCGTGTCGCCGAGGCTCTCGCGAAGGTCGGGCTGGCGGATCGCGGCGGGCACCGGCCGAGTGAGCTGTCAGGCGGCCAGCAGCAGCGCGTCGCGATCGCGCGCGCCATCGTCGCGGGCCCCAAGGTGCTGCTCGCCGACGAGCCGACGGGCAACCTCGACGAGTCGATGCGTGAGGAGATCCTCGAGCTGCTGGAGGGGTTGAACCGCGAGGGCCTCACCATCGTCGCGGTCACCCACGACTCCGCGGTCGCGAAGCGGGCGCACCGACGGCTCCGCCTCGACGGCGGCCGCTTGCACGAGGTGCGGCGCTAGTCGCGGCCCGGGGCGGTGCCCGGCTCGGCCTGGGCGCCGACGCCGGGCGCCGCCTCGTCGAGCACGTTCGCACCGTTCTGCGGATGGTAGCGCGCCAGCATGATCACTCCCGCGACCGCGATCACGCCGCCGATCACGAAGCCGAGGATCTGCATGCCGTTCGCGCCCGATGCCTCGCCCAGCACGAGGATGCCGATGAGCACGGCGACGAGCGGGTCGATGACGGTGAGCCCGGCCACCACGAGGTCGGGCGGGCCCGAGGAGTAGGCGTTCTGCACGAACACCATGCCGAGCAGCGCGCCGAGCACGAGCAATGCCGCGCAGGCCCAGGTGAGCCACTCGACGTCGCCCTGCTGGAAGCGGACGATGATGGTCTTCGCGAGCGTGGCGACGAAGCCGTAGAGCACACCGGCACCGACGATGTAGAGCAGCGCGATGCGCTTGTGCCGCAGCGCGAGGAAGGCGATGACCGCGAGCAGGAGAACGACCGCGTAGGTGATGAGGATCACGAGCAGCTTCTCGTTGCCGATCGGCCGCTCCACCGCAGCGAAGGCCGCCACCGTGACGTAGGTGACGATACCGCCGACGCACATGGCGATCGCGGTCTTCGCCCGCTTGCCGAGGCGCACGCCCGAGAGGCGGGAGTTGAGGATCGAGGTGATCACCAGTCCGACGACGCCGATGGGCTGCACGACGATGATCGGTGCGACGGTCAGCGACAGCAGCTGGAACACCACCGCGAGGCCGAGGCACACCGTGCCGACGACCCAGGAGGGGCGGCGCAGCAGGCTGAGCACGTGCCGGAAGGAGAGCCCGGATCCTGCGCTCTCGCCCGTGATCCGTTCGACCTTGTTGAGACCCCGCGACTGGTACTGCGCACCGAACGCGAGCAGAGCCGCCCCGACGAGGGCGGCGAGGATTCCGAGGAGCTGCTTGGGCGAGAACTGCACCTCGCTCGCGACCTCGGCGGTCTCGAGCAGGAACGGCGAGGTGCCGACGGAGAGGAGGCTCGAGATCACCCCTCCAACCTACCCGTTCGAGGAGCGGGGTGTCCCGCGCATGATGTCGATGAGGCGTGCCGCGGCCCGCGGCACCTCGTCGTTGACGATGATCTCGTCGAACTCGTCGGCGGCCGCGAGCTCGACCTTGGCGGTCTCGAGTCGGCGCGCACGCTCCTCGCTGTCCTCGGTCCCCCGACCCACGAGGCGGTTGACGAGCTCGTCCCAGCTGGGCGGCGCGAGGAACACGAGGCGAGCGTCGGGCATCGAGGCGCGTACCTGGCGCGCGCCCTGCAGGTCGATCTCGAGCAGCACGAGCTCCCCGCGCTCTGACGCCTCCTGCACGGGGCCGCGCGGCGTGCCGTAGCGGTACTTGTTGTGCACGGTCGCCCACTCGAGCAGTTCGCCGGCGGCGAGCATGCGGTCGAACTGCTCGTCGCTCGTGAAGAAGTAGTGCGTGCCGTCGACCTCGCCGGGGCGCGGGGCGCGGGTGGTCGCCGACACCGACAGCCTGACCTCGGGATAGTGCTCGCGGATGTAGGTCGCCACGGTGCCCTTGCCGACGGCGGTCGGGCCGGCCAGAACCGTGAGCGGCGGGCGTGTGCCGGCCGCCTCGGCGCCGACGCGCTCGCGGACGAAGGCCTCGAGGCGCTCGCGCTGCTGCCGCCCGAGGCCGCCGAGGCGCTTGCGCTCGGAGATGCTGAGCTCCTCGAGGATCCGGGCGAGCTTCACCTGCCCGATCGCGGGGAACGAGAGCAGGAAGTCGGTGACGCGGAGCGATGCGGCCGGGGTCTCGGGGACCCTGGCCTGCTCGAGCACGCGCAGGGGCGACGCCTCGCCGCTGCGCAGACGGCGCTTCACCTCGGCTCGCGCGCGCCGCGCGGCGACCGCCGCCCGGCTCGCGGCGGTCCGATCCACGTCGGGCATTGCCCGATCCGATGCCCGCTCCTCGGCCATCCCTATCCCTTCAGTGCTTCTGCGATCGCGTTCGCCCGGTCCCGCACTCGCGCGGCGAGGCCGTCGGCTCCCCGGCGAGGACGCTGCGCGATTCGTTCGCGAGGATCGCGTCGCCGAGACCACCAAAGATATCGCGTGCGCGTTCGATCTGCGCGCCCTGGAACCCGAAGCCGGGGGCGAGCACCGGCAGCGCGGGCCCGGCGGGACGCACCGAGGGATCGATGCCGAACTCGTCGAGCGCGAGCGTCGCGCCCAGCACGACGCCGATCGAGCCGACCGGAGCCGTGTCGTCGTGCGCCAGATTCCACGCGGCCGCGTCGCGGACCATGGCGTTCGCGACGGTCGATCCATCGGCGCGAACGGCGGTCTGCACCGGGCGCGCCTCGGGATTCGAGGTCGCGG
Source organism: Leucobacter sp. HNU (assembly GCF_047946755.1). Lineage (GTDB taxonomy): Bacteria > Actinomycetota > Actinomycetes > Actinomycetales > Microbacteriaceae > Leucobacter. The sequence continues at coordinate 1,272,115 of NZ_CP178837.1, forward strand.
CGAGCACGAACAGGCCCTTGCCGTGCTCGCGTACGTGGCCGAAGGCTCCGTCGAGCGTGCCGAAACCCTGGTAGGCGACCACGGTCATGGCGTCGACCTCGAGGGACGATCCGGGCGTCAGCCAGGCATCGGCGTAGGCGGCGAAGCTCGAGCCGATGTCGCCGCGCTTCACGTCGGCGACGACGGCGAGCCCGGCCGCGCGCGCGTCGGCGAGCACTCGTTCCAGGGCTGCGAAGCCGGATGCCCCGAAGCGTTCGAAGAAGGCGATCTGGGGCTTCACGCAGGCTGCGACACCGGCGGCGGCCGCGACCACGTCGCGGCCCATGCGCTCGGCCCCAGCGGCGTCGTCCGCGAGGCCCCAGTCGGCGAGCAGCGGTGCGTGCGGATCGATCCCCGCGCACAGGTGCCGGCCCGCCGCGAACTCCGCGGCGAGCCGGTTCCCGAAGGTGGCCGTGGTCATCGAGCGGCCTCTGCGCGTGCGGCGACGCGGTCGAGCTCGTACTCCTGCAGCGACTTCACGTCGAAGCCGCGCTGCTGGGCCGAGATCGCACCCACGGCCGCCGAGAGCTCGGAGATCGTCGTGAAGATCGGCTTGTCGGCCGCCACGGCCGCCGCACGGATCTCGTAGCCATCGGCGCGCGCCGAGCTGCCCGAGGGCGTGTTGATGATCATGTCGATCTCGCCGCGGTTGATCAGGTCGACGATGGTGTCGCCCTCGGCCTGAGCCGAGTGCTTGCGCACCGTCTCGCTCTCGATGCCGTTGCGGCCGAGCACCACCTGGGTGCCGGGCGTCGCCAGGATCCGGTAGCCGAGCTCCTGCAGGCGGAGCGCGGGCAGCACGACCGCGCGCTTGTCGCGGTCGGCGACCGAGAGGAACACCGTGCCCGACGTGGGCAGTTCGCTTCCCGCGGCCGACTGGCTCTTCGCGAAGGCGACCGGGAAGGTGCGATCCATGCCCATGACCTCGCCCGTCGAGCGCATCTCGGGCCCGAGGAGCGAGTCGACCACGAGGCCCTCGTGCGTGCGGAAGCGCTTGAAGGGCAGCACGGCCTCCTTGACCGCGATCGGCGCGTCGATCGGGGCGCGCGAGCCGTCGCGCTCGGGCAGCAGGCCCGAGTCGATGAGCTGCTGGATCGACTCGCCCGCCATCAGGCGCGAGGCGGCCTTGGCGAGCGGGATCCCGAGCGCCTTCGAGACGAACGGCACCGTACGCGACGCGCGCGGGTTCGCCTCGAGCACGTAGAGCACGCCCTGACCGATCGCGAACTGCACGTTGAGCAGGCCGCGCACACCGATGCCCTCGGCGATGCCCAGCGTCGCCTCGCGCACGGCGGCGATCTGATCGTGGCCGAGCGTCACCGGCGGCAGGGTGCAGCTCGAGTCGCCCGAGTGCACGCCCGCCTCCTCGATGTGCTCCATCACGCCGCCGACGTACAGCTGCTCGCCGTCGTAGAGGGCGTCGACGTCGATCTCGATCGCGTCGTCGAGGAATCGGTCGACGAGCAGCGGGTGGCCGGGGCCGACGAGGGCGTGGCCCTCGATGCGCTCGAAGTAGCCGCGCAGCGAAGCCGTGTCGTAGACGATCTCCATGCCGCGGCCGCCGAGCACGAACGACGGGCGCACGAGCACCGGGTAGCCGATCTCCTCGGCGACGCGGATCGCGCCCTCCTCGTCGATCGCCGTGCCGTTGCGCGGTGCGAGCAGGCCGGCGCGCTCGAGGATGTCGGAGAACGCACCGCGCTCCTCGGCGAGGTCGATGGCCTCGGGGGTCGTCCCGAGGATCGGCACGCCGGCGTCCTTGAGCGGCTGGGCGAGGCCGAGCGCGGTCTGTCCGCCGAGCTGCACCACGACGCCCAGCAGCTCGCCCGACGCCTGCTCGGCGTGGATGACCTCGAGCACGTCCTCGAGCGTGAGGGGCTCGAAATAGAGGCGATCGGAGGTGTCGTAGTCGGTGGAGACCGTCTCGGGGTTGCAGTTGATCATGATCGTCTCGTACCCGGCCTCCGAGAGGGCGAACGAGGCGTGCACGCAGGAGTAGTCGAACTCGACGCCCTGGCCGATGCGGTTCGGGCCCGATCCCAGGATCACGACCTTCTTGCGCTCGCTCGGCGCGACCTCGGTCTCGAGGTCGTAGGACGAGTAGTGGTACGGCGTGAGCGCCGGGAACTCGCCCGCGCACGTGTCGACCGTCTTGTAGACGGGGCGGAGGCCCAGGCCGTGGCGCAGGCCGCGGATCTCCGACTCGGAGACGCCGCGGATCGCCGCGATCTGCGCGTCCGAGAACCCGTGGTCCTTGGCCTCGCGCAGCACGTCGAGGGTGAGCTGCGGGGCCGCCTTGACGGTCTCGGCGACCTCGTTGATGAGCTGGATCTGGTCGAGGAACCACGGATCGATCGCGGTCGACTCGAAGACCTGCTCGATGGTCGCGCCGAGGCGGAGCGCCTGCTGCACGTCGACGATGCGGCCGTCGGTCGGGCGCTTGATGGTCTCGAGGATCTCGGCGACGGGACGTGCCTCTTCGCCCCAGTGGAAGGAGGTGCCGCGCTTCTCGAGCGATCGGAGCGACTTCTGCAGCGCGGTCGTGAAGTTGCGACCGATCGCCATCGCCTCGCCCACCGACTTCATGGTGGTGGTGAGGGTGTCGTCTGCTGCCGGGAACTTCTCGAATGCGAAGCGGGGAGCCTTCACCACGACGTAGTCGATCGTCGGCTCGAAGCTTGCCGGGGTCTTCTGCGTGATGTCGTTCGGGATCTCGTCGAGCCGGTAGCCGAGGGCCAGCTTCGCCGCGATCTTGGCGATCGGGAAGCCGGTGGCCTTCGAGGCGAGGGCCGACGAGCGGGAGACGCGCGGGTTCATCTCGATCACGATCACGCGGCCGGTCTTGGGGTCGATCGCGTACTGGATGTTGCAGCCGCCCGTGTCGACGCCCACCCGGCGGATGATGTCGATGCCGATGTCGCGGAGCTTCTGGAACTCGCGGTCGGTCAGGGTCAGCGCCGGGGCGACGGTGATGGAATCGCCCGTGTGCACGCCGACGGCGTCGACGTTCTCGATCGAGCAGACGACCACCGTGTTGTCGGCGGTGTCGCGCATGAGCTCGAGCTCGTACTCCTTCCAGCCGAGGATCGACTCCTCGAGGAGCACCTCGGTGGTCGGGCTGTAGTGCAGGCCGTCACCCGCGATCCGGACGAGGTCCTCCTCGGTGTAGGCGAAACCGGACCCGAGGCCGCCCATGGTGAAGGAGGGGCGCACCACGAGGGGGTAGCCGAGGTCCTTGGCGAACTCCTTGGCCTCCTCGAGCGTGTGGGCGACGTGCGAGCGGGCGACGTCCGCGCCCGACTCGATCACGAGGTCCTTGAAGATCTGGCGGTCCTCACCGCGCTGGATCGCGTCGACCTTCGCGCCGATGAGTTCGACGCCGTGCTTCTCGAGGATCCCGAGCTCGTGCAGCGACATGGCCGCATTGAGCGCGGTCTGGCCGCCGAGGGTCGGCAGGATCGCGTCGGGGCGCTCCTTGATGATGATCGACTCGATCACCTCGGGGGTGATCGGCTCGACGTAGGTCGCGTCGGCGAAGTCGGGATCGGTCATGATCGTGGCCGGGTTCGAGTTCACGAGGATGACGCGCACGCCCTCCTCTCGGAGCACGCGGCAGGCCTGGGTGCCCGAGTAGTCGAACTCGCAGGCCTGACCGATGACGATCGGGCCCGAGCCGATGACGAGGACGGAGTTGATGTCTGAACGCTTGGGCATGTGCTTAGGCCTCCGAGGCGGTGGTCTTGCGCTCCTTGACCAAAGCGCGGAATCTGTCGAAGAGGTAGAAGGCGTCGTGCGGTCCGGCCGCGGCCTCCGGGTGGTACTGCACCGAGAACGCCGGAAGGTCGAGGCACTCGAGGCCCTCGACGACCTGGTCGTTCAGGCTGTAGTGGCTCACCTGGACCCGGCCGAGACCCTCGGGCGAATCCAGCTCGCCCTCGATGGGGGCGTCGACCGCGAAACCGTGATTCTGCGCGGTGATCTCGACGCGGCCGGTGCGCTTGTCGAGCACGGGCTGGTTGATCCCGCGGTGGCCGAAGGGCAGCTTGTAGGTGCCGAAGCCGAGCGCGCGTCCGAGCAGCTGGTTGCCGAAGCAGATGCCGAAGTACGGCAGTCCGTCGCGCAGCAGTTCGCGCAGCACGAGCACCTGCGCGTCCGAGGCGGCGGGGTCTCCGGGACCGTTCGAGTAGAAGAGCGCGTCGGGCGCGATCTCGCGGATCTGCTCGATGGTGGTGGACGCGGGCAGCACGATCACGTCGAACCCGTGATCCGAGAGGTACTGCACGGTGGCGCGCTTGATGCCGAGGTCGAGCACCGCGATCGAGCCGACTCGCTCGACGCCCTCGGCCGCGGGCACGTCGTAGCGCTCGGGCGTGGTGACGGCCTCCGAGAGGTTCTTGCCGGCCATCGAGGCCTGCTCGCGCACGCGGGCGAGCTGCTCGTCGTCGGAGAGCTCGAGCGCGGCGCCCGAGAACACGCCGGCGCGCATCGCGCCCGCCGAGCGGATGTGGCGGGTCACGGCGCGGGTGTCGATGCCCGAGATGCCGACGACGCCGTCGTTCACGAGGTCCTCGTCGAGCGAGCGCTCGGCGCGGAAGTTCGAGACGCGACGCGCGGGATCGCGCACGACGAAGCCCGCGACCCAGATCTTGCGCGACTCCATATCGGTGTCGTTGGCGCCGGTGTTGCCGATGTGCGGGGCCGTCATCAGCACGATCTGGCCCGCGTACGACGGGTCGGTCAGCGTCTCCTGGTAGCCGGTCATGCCGGTCGAGAAGACGACCTCGCCGAGGGTCTCGCCCGTCGCGCCGTAGGCGCGGCCGGTGTATCGCGATCCGTCCTCGAGGACGAGCACTGCGGCTCCGCCGGGCACGGCGCTCGCCGGCGGTGCCGTCACTTCTGGGCTGTTGGTGGTCACGCGTCCTCCTGGGTGGTGCTGGTCCGTTCGTCGGCCGGAGCCGGCGAATCCTTCGGTGCCGCGGCGATCCGGTCGATCGCGGCGGTGAATCGGTGGTGGTCGTCGGCCTCGACGAAGCGGAAGCCGGACTCGAGCTGGCGGCTCTCGGAGAGCCAGCGCAGCAGGGTGATGCCGTCGCGCTCCACGAACTTGCCGACGCGGGGGCCTGAGGCTCCCGAGCCGAGCACGCGGGCGGCCGGCAGGTGGACGGGCTGCTCGCCCGCCACCGTGATCGTCACACCGTCGGTGCGGACCTCGACGACGGCGGGGCCCCGGTAGCGCAGGCCGGGTGCGGCCACGCGATCCATCGGGGCGCCGGCCGGTGTGGTCGACACGTACGCGGCGTTCGGGAACTCGGCGACGAGTTCTCCGGTCGGCGCGACGCCGCCGATCACGTCGGCGTCGCGCCGGCTTCGTCGTCGCCAGCCGAGCCACATGGCCAGCAGGACGAGCACGGCGAACGCCGCGACGATGATCGTGAACGTGGTGCGATCCATCATGCGGAGGCTCCCGCGGCGGCGACCGCCTCCACGTCGACCAGGCGGCCGTCGTCGAGCGTGAGGTATCCGCGCCGGATGGTGGTGTGCACGCGGCCGGGCAGCTCCATGCCGAGGAACGGCGAGTTGGTGCTGCGACCCCGCAGATCGTCGACGCCGAAGGCGCTGCTGCCGGTGGGGTCGACCAGCACGAGGTCGGCGGGCTCCCCTGCGGAGAGCTCCGCCGGGTGCCCCTCGAGGCGCCCGATCTCGGCCGGCTTCTGTGAGAGCATCCGCTCGAGCTCCGCCCAGCTGGCGTGCCCCTCGCGGATCAGGGTGAGCAGCGCGATGGGCAGGGCCGACTCGAGGCCGACCATGCCGAAGGCGGCCGCGTCCCACTCGCTCTCCTTGGCCTCGGCCGGGTGCGGCGCGTGGTCGGTCGCGATGATGTCGATGATGCCCTCGGCGACCGCCTGACGCAGGGCGCGCACGTCGTCCTCGCGACGGAGCGGCGGGTTGACCTTGTAGCGCGGATCGTAGCTGCGCGCCAGCTCCTCGGTGAGGATCAGGTGGTGCGGCGTCACCTCCGCGGTGATCTGCACCCCGCTCGCCTTCGCCCAGCGCACGACCTCGACCGACCCCGCGGTCGACAGGTGGCAGACGTGCATTCGGGCGCCGATGTGGCCGGCGAGCAGTGCGTCGCGGGCGATGATCGATTCCTCGGCCACCGCGGGCCAGCCGGCGAGGCCGAGCTCGCTCGAGAGCTCCCCCTCGTTCATCTGCGCGCCCTCGGTCAGGCGAGGATCCTGCGCGTGCTGCGCGATCACGCCGTCGAAGGTCTTCACGTACTCGAGCGCGCGGCGCATGAGGAGCGGGTCGTGCACGCACTTGCCGTCGTCGGAGAACACGCGCACTCCGGCGCGCGACTGCGCCATGGCGCCGATCTCGCTGAGGCGCTCCCCCGCGAGGCCCGCGGTCACGGCACCGATGGGCCGCACGGTCGCGTAGCCCGCGTCGTCGCCGAGCGTCTGCACCTGCTCGACCACGCCGGCGGTGTCCTGGACCGGGCTCGTGTTCGCCATCGCGAACACCGTGGTGAAACCGCCGGCGGCCGCGGCCCGGGTGCCCGTGAGCACCGTCTCGGACTGCTCGAAACCGGGTTCGCGCAGGTGGGTGTGCAGGTCGACGAGGCCGGTCAGCGCGACCAGGCCATCGGCCTCGATGACGCGTTCGCCGTCACGAGGCTCGAGGCCGCCGGCGGACTGCGCGACGCGCTCGACGATGACGCCGTTCTCGATCCGCAGATCGACGGGGGCGGCGCTCAGGTGGTCGGCGCCGCGCTCGGTGAGCTGCGCCGCGAGACGGGCGCCTCGGATCAGGATGCCGGGGTTGCTGCTCATTCGGAGTCCTTCGGGGTCTGGCGCCGCTCACCGGAGAGCAGCAGGTAGAGGGCGGCCATGCGCACGGAGACGCCGTTGGCGACCTGCTCGAGCACCGTCGAGCGCGGGGAGTCGGCCGCGGCCGACGAGATCTCGAGACCGCGGTTCATGGGCCCGGGGTGCATGACGATCGCACGGGCGCTCAGGCGATCCAGGCGCAGGTCGTCGAGCCCCCAGTTGCGGGCGTACTCGCGCTCGTTCGGGAAGTACGCCGCGTGCATGCGCTCGCTCTGGATGCGCAGCATCATGACCACGTCGGGTTTCGTGCGCAGCGCCGCGTCGAGGGAGTGCTCGACGGTCACCGGCCAGGACCGCGCTCCATAGGGCTGCAGCGTCTCCGGCGCCACGAAGGTGACCTTGGCACCGAGCGCGTTCAGCAGCCACAGGTTCGAGCGCGCGACACGGGAGTGCGCGAGGTCGCCGACGATCACGACGGACACGCCGTCGAGGTCGCGGCCCCGGCTCGCATCGCCGAACAGGCGCCGGCGCATGGTGAACGCGTCGAGCAGCGCCTGCGTGGGGTGCTCGTGCGTACCGTCGCCCGCGTTCAGCACGCCGGCGTCGATCCAACCGCTCGACGCGAGCCGCGCGGGCGCGCCGGATGCGGGGTGACGGATCACGACGCCGTCCGCACCGATCGCCTGGAGCGTCTGCGCCGTGTCCTTCAGCGATTCGCCCTTGGACACCGAGGAACCCTTCGCGCTGAAGTTGATCACGTCCGCGCTCAGGCGCTTCGCCGCGGCCTCGAACGAGATGCGGGTGCGGGTGCTGTCCTCGTAGAACAGGTTGACGATGGTCTTGCCGCGCAGCGTCGGCAGCTTCTTGACCTCGCGCTGCTGGGTGGCGGCCATGTCCTCGGCCGTGTCGAGGATCAGGATCGCGTCCTCGCGGCTCAGCGTCCGGGTATCGAGCAGGTGCCTCATGCGATCGTCACCGAGTCCTCACCGTCGTGCTCGACGAGCCGCACCGTGATGCGCTCCTCCTTCGAGCTGGGAAGGTTCTTGCCGATGTAGTCCGCACGGATCGGCAGCTCGCGGTGGCCGCGGTCGATGAGCGCCGCGAGGCGGACCGCACGGGGTCGACCGTAGTCGTTCAGCGCGTCGAGCGCCGCGCGCACCGTTCGCCCCGAGTAGAGCACGTCGTCGACGAGCACCACGGTCGCCCCTTCGATCCCGGCTGCCGGGATCTCGGTCGGCTGCGGAGCGCGGGTCGGGTGATGCGCCAGATCGTCGCGGTACATGGTCACATCGAGCTGCCCGACGGGCACTTCGGTGCCCTCGATCCGGGAGATGAGCTCTGCGATGCGATGCGCCAGGACCACGCCGCGCGTCGGGATACCGAGCAGGACCAGGTTCTCGGAACCCTTGTTCGCCTCGATGATCTCGTGGGAGATACGGGTCAGCGCCCGCGAGATTTCGGCACTTTCGAGTACCGTTCGCGTCGTCACGCTTCGCCCCCTTCTCCGCCTCACAGGACGGGGTTAAAGAAGTGCATTGTGCGAGAACGATCCTAGCGGATGATCGCGGTCCGACACGCGCGCGACGGACGCGCACCGCAGGAAACGCGTCAGGCGGCTCCCGAGCCGCGCTCGGGAGCCGCCTGATAGCGGCCGGCGGGACGCCTAGACGTTGCGCGCGTGCTCGGCGATCTTGCCGAGCACGCCGTTCACGAACCGGCTCGAGTCCTCGGTCGAGTACTCCTTGGCCAGCTCGACGGCCTCGTCGATCGCGACGGGCGCGGGGACCTCGTCGTTGAAGAGGATCTCCCAGGCGGCGACGCGCAGCAGCGCCCGGTCGACGTTCGGCATGCGGTCGAGCGACCAGCCCTGCGCATAGCTCGAGATCAGCTCGTCGATCTGCTCGCGGTGGTCCTCGACGCCGTCGACGATCTCGCGGGCGTACAGCCAGGACTCCATGCGCTCCGGCTCGGCCGAGGCGCGGCCGGACTCGGCCAGGACGACCGTACGCAGCTCTTCACCGCGCACGTCCGCCTGGAACAGCATGTCGAGGGCCCGCTTGCGGGCCTTGCTCCGTGCACTCATGTAGCGGGCGCCGACTAGTCGTTGACGCGGCCGAGGTAGTCGCCCGTGCGGGTGTCGACCTTGACCTTGGTGCCGGTCTCGAGGAACAGCGGGACCTGGATCTCGGCGCCGGTCTCGACGGTGGCGGGCTTCGTGCCGCCGGTGGAGCGATCGCCCTGCAGGCCGGGCTCGGTGTAGGTGACCTCGAGCACGACCGACGCGGGGAGCTCGATGTAGAGGGGCTCGCCCTCGTGCAGCGCGATCTGGACCTGGAGGTTCTCGAGCATGAACTTGGCGGCATCGCCCACGACCGTTCCGGAGACGGTCAGCTGGTCGTAGTCGGCCTGGTCCATGAAGACGAAGTCGGCGCCGTCCTGGTAGAGGTACTGGAAGTCGCGGCGGTCCACGTTGGCCGTCTCGATCTTCGCACCCGCGTTGTAGGTCTTGTCGATGATCTTGCCCGACACGACGTTCTTCTGCTTGGTGCGGACGAACGCGCCGCCCTTGCCCGGCTTGACGTGCTGGAACTCGACCACGCTCCAGAGCTGACCGTTCTCCTTGATGACGGTGCCGTTCTTGATGTCGTTCGAGGTTGCCATATGCTCGTGTGTCTCCGGTTCGTAACAGGTTCGGGCGCGAGATCGCGCCGATCCAGTATAGAGCCTCCAACGCTTCGAGCCCGATGAGCCTCTCGGCCATAGGCTGGCGGCCATGCACATGCTCCCCCGCACACTGATGCACCTGCGCCGCGCGAAGCGGGCGTCGCGCCTCGGCCTCACCGATGTCGCGCGCGCCGAGTTCCGGGTCTCACCGACCGACATCGACGTGCTGCGGCACATGAACAACGGCAAGTACCTGTCGATCATGGACGTCGCCCGGTTCGAGCTCATGCAGCGCAACGGCGTCCTCGCGGCGTTCGACCGCGAGGCCTGGTACCCGGTCGTGGTCGCCCAGACCATCACCTACCGCAAGTCGCTGAACCCGTGGAAGCGCTTCGCGATCGAATCGAAGGTGCTCGGCTTCGACGAGCAGGCCGTGTACATGGAGCAGCGGTTCCTGCGCCCCGACCGCTCCGGCGTCGACGAGATCTATGCGCGCGCCTTCGTGCGCTCCCGCATCCTCCGGCGCTCGGGCGGCGTGGTGCCCGTCGCCGAGATCATCGAGCGGCTCGGCGCCGATCCCGCCGAGTTCCACGTCTCCGAGGACCTGCTCGCCTGGGGCCGGCTGAGCCGGCTGCAGTCGACGCGGGAGCCCGCGCCGAACGCCTGGTGATCGGGTGTCGCCCGGGAGCTCGCGAATTCCCCCGACTCAGCGCTCCCGGCCGAACGCCACCGCAGCCAGGTCGCTGCGGTCGGTGACGATGCCGTCCACGCCGCGAGCCACGAGCGCGCGCATGCGCTCCGGGTCGTCGATGGTCCAGACGTGCACCTCGACGTCGTTCGCGTGCGCCGCAGCGAGGAGCCGCCTCGTGAGCACGGGGACGGGGCCGCTGCGCTCCGGGATCTGCAGGGCGTCCACCTCCGCGAGGATCCGAGCTGCGCGCGATCGCGCTCCGACCGCGAGTGCGCCGAGCAGGTCGGCGAGCACCGATCGCCCCGGCGAGGTCGCGGGCACGGATCCCCCGTGGGCGGCCGCGGATGCCAGTGCCGCGCGGCGGGTGCGATCCGAGAAGCCGGTGATCAGGACGCGGTGCGCCTGCCCGGCGGCGATGCGCCCGACCTGCTCCGCCGCGGCGGGATCCTTGACATCGACGTTGAACCGGCCTGCGGGGAACCGTTCGAGCGCGTCGGCGAGCGTCAGCAGGCCGCCCCGTTCGGCGAAGAGCTCCGTCAGCTCCGCGCGACGCACCTCGGAGATCCGGCGCGGATCCGCGGCGAGCCTGCGCAGGTCAGGGTCGTGGATCAGCACGACCTCGCCGTCGGCGCTCAACCGGCAGTCGGTCTCGAAGCAGTCGGCGCCGACCCGCTCGGCGGCCGCGAAGGCGGCCTCAGTATTCTCCGCGGTCGCTCCGAACTCGGTCCCGACCGCGAATCCTCGGTGCGCAAGGATCCGCGGTCGGCCCGCATCGGCGAAATAGGAATGGGGCACGGCCGCGCCTCGGCCGATCGGCGGACGCGCACCGAGGTGCGGCCCCTGATTGCCGATCTCGCGGGCGGCGATCCGCACCACGCCGTCGCTCCGGTCGAACACGTGGCGCGCCGCCAGGCCTCCGTCTGCGAGCGTCCCCGCGAGCCAGGTGAAGGTCTGCGTGTCGACGGGATCCGCTCCCGCGGCGAGGCGGCCGAGCTGCAGCGCCAGCATTTCGGGCAATGACACGTGCGGTCCGTGCGCGTAGCCGAGACCGAGCACGGACGGCCGTTCGCCGGCGGGAATCGCGCGGAGCGCCCACTCGACGCGACCGCCGTCAGGACCGGCCACGGCGACGCGCGGCGTCGCCGGGTCCGGCACCGCGTCGAGACGCCCGAACTCGCGCACGACCTCGGTGGCGAGCACGAGGCCGCCCGCGGCACCCGACGCACCCGACGCACCCGTCGAGCGGAACAGCTCGCGCCACGCGGCATCGCCGAGCCCGTACGGCGCGAGCACCGGCTGGAGCGTCGGATCCTGGTCCATCGCGGCGGCCAGCGCGGCCGGGTCGAGCCCGGCTTCGATCAGCGCTTCCGGCTCCGGAGCCTCGATCCCGACGCGGTCCGCGAGCGCCCGGCCGTGCCGGAACGCGGCCGAGAACCGGGAACTCGCCTCCGCGTCGAGCTCGGCGAACGCCGCCGCGGAGAATCGTTCCCCGAGACGCTCGCTCTCGGCATCGAGCCAGTCGTCGAATTCTCGCTCGGCGCGGGCGGCATCGGTCGCCCCGACCACCGCATCGAGGCGCTCGGCGAGTTCGGGCAGCAGCAGTCGTGCGAGCCTGAGCTCGTCGCCGCTCGTGCGCGTTTCTGCGTCCATGCTGAGATCCTTCCATGCATCCGCGATGCCCGGCACCGCGATCTTCGAGTCAGGCATCGGGCACCGAGGCCTCGACGAGCGCGAGGACCCGCTCGGGCAGCTGCCTCGGATCATCCACCCGACTGCCGTCGGGCGCGTACCTGCGCACCAGTTCGTCGTCGCCGATCCCGATTCCGAGCACCTCGACGCCGCGCGCTCGCAGCCGCAGCAGCTCGGAGCGGGCCTCCGCCGGGTCGTTGCTGCCGCCGTCGCTGATCACCAGGACGATGCGCCGCCGGGGCATACCGTCGCCGTCCCGCATCCCCGGTGCGCGTGGTTCGAGCACACCGAGCTCCTCGCCCGCCGCGCGGAGTGCGGCAGCGTCGTTGGTCGCACCGCCGGGTGCGCGGACCTCGGCCCGCAATCGCCGCCGCGAACGGTCGTCCAGCGCACCGGCGAGCGGTTTCACGACCACGGCCTCCGCGTCGTACACGATCAGGGAGGTGCGGATCGCGAGGTCCAGTTCCGCGCCGCTCGCCCGCTCCGCCGCAGCGAGGTCGCGCTCGACCCCGGCCAGGCCCTCGAGCAGCACGAGCGCGGCGTCCGCCGCGAACGATGCCGGACGGCCGCGCATCGATCCGGACCGGTCGATGAGCAGCACGTAGTCCGTGCTGCCCGTCTCCCGGTTCGGGCGACGGCGGGACTCGCGGGGCAGGAACGCCTCCGGCCGGCGGACTCCCGCGCGCACCGCGGTCACGGTGGCGACGAGCCGGCTCTCGTCGAGCAGCTCTCCGTCCGCCGAGGCGCGCCGCGCGAAGGTCCGGCGTTCGGCGAGGCGGTCCGCGATCACCCGATGCCAGGTCTCGCGCATCCGCTCGATCGTGCCGCTCAAGCGCTCGACGCGGGTGCGGTAGTCGGCGAGTTCTGCCGGCACGGCGGCAGAACGTCCCGCGACGCCGGACGCGGCGGGATCGTCGTTCCCCGACGAAGTCGCTTCGAGATCGTTCGGCAGTTCCATCAGCTCGTCCACGATCGCGCCGGTGGCGGGGAGGGGCGTGGCGAGCACCCGGGTGAGGAACCCCGCCTGCTCCGCCGCGAACAGGTCAGCGCCCTCGGATTCGGCGCGCCGTTCGCCGGCCCGCGCGCGCCGGTCGTCCTCCGGCGGTGCCGCGACGGAATCCCCGTCGGCGGCCTCCGCCGCCTCCGCGGCTCCGGACGCGTCCTCCCCGCCCGCGCCGGACTCGAAGCCCTCGACGCCGGCCGAGTCCTCCGCTACGGGCTCCTCCCCCGTGCTCGAGATCCCGCGCTCCAGGAGATCGGTCGCCAGCAGCCGCTCGTATGTCGGCTGCAGCAGCGCGAGCGCTCGTTCGAACCGGCGGAGCTCGGAACGCCCGGGATCCGGCGCCGCGATCCGGCGGAGCGGGTGCGCGCCGTCCGCTCCGAGGGTTCTGAGGCGTTCCAGTTCGGCGGTGACCTCGGGCTCCGCACGGACCGCGGTGCTCGGCGCGAGTGCGAGGCAGAGGATCGCGGCGATCCACTGCAGGTGCCGCGGCATGCCGATCAGATCCACGCGGCCCCGGCCCATCGGCAGGCTCCGGACCGTCGCGGCGGCCAGCGGCTCGCGGAACGCCGGGAAGGACCCGAGCAGCTCCCCCGAGGCCTGGAGCCGATCGACCGCGGCGAGCAGGGGTTCGAGCGCGCCGGAGGCGGTCGCCAGCGAGCGTCTCCGGCGCTGACGGGCCGGAGCACGGGACGCCCAGCGCGCCGGGCCCCAGAGCTCGAGCATGGTCAGCGCGATCGCCTCGTCCGCGGGATGCCCGCGCTCCGCGAAGAAGGACGGGCTCACCCGCAGCGCTCCATGCTCGAACCGCCAGTCGGTCTCCTCTCCGAGCACGATCTCGACGCCGAGCACGCGCGCGACGGCCTGCAGCCTCGCGGCCAGCGACGGCGTCGGTGCGGGAACGGAGTGCATGGGGACAGACTATCGACCTTGTCCTAGCGAGGCCCAGAACTCGACTGATATCGTGGCTGAATGTTGCCTCTCGATGCTGATCCCGCACTTCTTGAGCTCGCTGCGGCGCACAACGATCTGGTGCGCACGCGACGCGCGCTGCGCGCGGATCTGCGCCGGCTCGGTACCGCTCTATCCGGCACCGCCGCGTCGACGGCCCTCCCCGACGAACTCCGTCCGGCTGCCGCGGCCTGCGACGCCCTGCGGGCTGCGCGGGACGCGCTGCTCGAGGATCCGGCGATCCGCCGTCTCGCGAACGATGCCCTCGATCGCCGCGCCTCGGTTCTGCGCACGGTGGTCCACGCCGGTCGCGCGGAGCGACTCGACGCGCGGCGCTCCGATGAGCGCGCAGCGATCATCGCGCGCGCCGTCGCCAGCGGCCGCGAGCTCGCACCGCACGAGCGCGAACGCGTGGCGGAGCTGGAGGCGGCAGCGCCCGACCGCGCCTGGGAGGAACAGCTCAGGGATCCCGCGATGCGCGACGCTGTGCTCGCCGAACTCGGCCGGTTGCGGCTCCGCACCGCCCGCGCACAGCTGCGCGGCGGTCTCCTGCGCACGGAGCAGATGCGCGCGATCATCGCGGAAGCGCTGCCCGCGCTCCGCCGCGGCGCACCGATGCTCCTGATCGGCGAGACCGGCGGCGCCAAGACCGCGCTCGCCGAGGCGATCGCACGGGACGAGCTGGGACGCGAGCCCGAGCTCGTGTCCGGGTACGGCGACATCTCGAGCGCTCAGCTCATCGGCGCCCACGAGCTGCGGGCCGAGGGCGGAGCCACGGTCAGCGTGTTCGTGCCGGGACCACTGCTGCGCGCCATGACCGAGGGACGCGTGCTGATCCTCGACGAGGTCAACGCCATGCCACCGGAGTTCCTCAAGCGCCTCAACCGGATCCTGCAGCTGCGCCCCGGGGACCGCTTCGCCGTGCAGGAGCACGCGGGCGACACGATCGGGATCAGCCCGGGCTTCGCGATCATCGCCACGGCCAACGAGCAGAGCGGGCACCGGTACCGCGGGATCGACCGGCTCAGCGCCGAGCTCGTCAACCGCTTCGGCGCGAATGCGTACCGGGTGCACTACCCGGACGCTGAGGCAGCGACCGGTTTCGAGCACGCGGCGACGCCGCGCGAGAACCTGCTGCTCGCCGCGGCCGCGGTGTGCGACGAGCACGGGCGCCTGCCCGACGCGCTGCCGCTCGCGCAGCTCGAAGCGGTGGCGCGCGCCGCGTTCATCAGCCAGCAGGTCTTCTCCGGTCGCGCGGACGGCGGCTTCGAGCGCTATGTGAGCACGGAGCGGGAGGTCGACGGACGTCCCGGGCTCGAGGAGTCGGTGCTCGCACCGCGCACGCTCGTCGCGATCCTCGAGAAGGTCGCGGGCAGCGCCGGCACGGTCTCGCTGGAGCACGCGCTGCGGCGCTTCGTCGAGGGAGTCATGCACCGGGAGGACCGCGCCGTGCTCACCCTGATCATCGAGGGGCAGGGCTTCCGTCTCTCCTGACCGTTCCGGGGAGTAGCATCGGCCGTGTGCAGCGACTCATTCCGGCGCAACGGCTGATCGTCGCCGTCGCGGTCCTCGCCTCCTTCGTGGCGTTCCTCGACGGCACCGTCGTCACGGTCGCGCTCCCGGCCATCAGCCGCGAGCTCGGCGGCGGGCTGACCACGCAGCAGTGGGCCGTCGACGCTTACCTCGTGACGCTGAGCTCGCTGATCCTGCTCGCGGGCTCGCTGTCGGATGCCTTCGGTCGCGTCACGATCATGCGGGTCGGGCTCATCGCCTTCGGCGTCGCCTCGGTCGCCGTGGCCGCAGCACCCGATCCACTGCTCCTCGTCATCGCCCGCGCGTTCCAGGGCGCGGCCGGCGCGCTGCTCGTGCCGAGCTCGCTCGCGCTCATCACCGCGACGATGCGCGATGAGGTGCAGGCCCGCGCCATCGGCGTCTGGACGGCGTGCACCACTGCGGCGCAGCTCGTCGGACCGCTGCTCGGCGGGCTCTTCGTCGACTTCCTCTCCTGGCGCCTCGTCTTCCTCATCAACGTGCTCCCCATCGCGGTCACGCTGCTGCTGCTCCGCCGAGTGCGGCTGCCCGAGCACCAGCGCGGCGCGAGGGTCGATTGGTGGGGCGGCGCGCTCTGCGCCATCGGCCTCGCCGCGCTCGTCTTCGCGCTCATCGAGCAGCCCCGGCTCGGCTGGACCGCCCCGGCCATCTGGCTGACGGGTCTCGCGGGCATCGCGCTGCTGCTCGGATTCGTCGCGCGGCAGCGCCGCATCGCCGAGCCGATGATGCCGCTCCGGCTCTTCCGGGTCCGCAACTTCGCGTGGGGCAATCTCGCCACCCTCTTCGTCTACGCGGCGCTCTCCCTCAACGGCATGGTCATCGGCGTCTACCTGCAGCAGGGCGCGGGCCTCGGCGCCACGCAGGCCGGACTCGCCAGCCTGCCCATCACGATCCTCATGGTGCTGCTGAGCTCGCGGGCGGGGTCGTGGGCGGGGAAGCACGGCCCCCGGATCTTCATGACGCTGGGGCCCGCGCTCATGGCGCTCGGCGCGCTGCTGCTGCTCACCGTCGCGTCGAGCTTCGACTACTGGTGGCAGGTGCTGCCGTCCATGCTGGTGCTGGGGCTCGGCCTCTCGCTGACCGTGGCCCCGCTCACCTCGGCGGTGCTCGGATCCATCGGCCCCGAGCGCAGCGGCATCGCCTCTGCCGTCAACAACGCGGTCTCCCGCGTCGCCGGCCTCCTCGTCATCGCCCTGCTCTCGACCATCGTCGGCGGCCGGCTCGACCTCGCCGGGTTCCACAGCGCCGCGGTCGTGACCGCGGCGCTGTTCGCGATCGGTGCGCTGGTCTCCTGGATCGGGATCCGCCGACCGGCTCAGTCCGCCGGCGGCTCGTAGGTCAGCACGCGTGCGACGTCGTTCGCGGGCTTCTTCTCGCCGGCTAACACCTCGAAGTCGAGATGGTTCTGCGCGGGCGGCAGCGGGCAGGTGACGAAGTTCGTCACCGCGCAGGGCAGGGCCGTCGCGTAGTTGAAGTCGATCCAGTCGATCCGCCCCGCGCCGTCCTCGGAGAACTGCAGCTCGATCACACGCCCCGCACCGTAGGTGACCGGCCCGCTGCTGCGATCGCGGATATGCGCGACGGGCTGCACCCGGTCCCCGGCGTCCTTGCCGATCAACGCCAGCTCGTACGGGCGACCGTCGTACTCGAAGCGCAGGGTGCCGATCCGCGTCGTCGTCTCGCGCACGCCGCGCTCGACCGTCTCCTGCTCGACGTCGTCGCGCTCGGCCGGAGAGAACACCGCAGGAATCCTCCAGGCCGGATCGTAGTCGAACGCGGTGAGACCGATGTCGGCGGCGCTCGCCGCCAGGCGCGGATCCCGCACGCGCACCCCGAAGATCCGGTCGCCGGCGTCGTTGGTGCGCGGAACCGTCTCCACCTCGCGCACTCCGAAGTAGACGGGCACGCTCGCACCGTGTCCGTAGGTCTGGTTGCGTCCGGTGACGATCTCCACGGGGCCCGCGGGGTGCTCCCCGTCCACCGAAAGGGTCGGTCCGTCCGCGGGCGGAGTGAAGATCACCCGCCCGTCCTGCACGCCCCAGGTGCCCGGGAGCAGATCGAGTTCCACGCCCGAGCTGCCCTCGTGCAGCCAGTACTGCGCGACGAGCGCGGTCCAGCCGTACGGACGGGTCAGGTCCGCGACATGGCGGTGGCGCCACTCGCGCCACTGTCCTGCGAGATGCTCGGGTACCGGCATCGGATCTCCTTCGGTTCGATTCAGTCGTTCTGAGAGGCGGAGGCGGCACCGGAGGTCCGGTCCGCACGAGCGGCCGCGGTCCGGTGGACGAACGCCCGGACGGCGTGGAACGAATCCTCGCTCGCCCGAGCATTGCCCAACGGTGTGCCGCCGTTCGAGTAGTGGACCCCGGACACCGGATGCACCCGGGCGATCTCGGTGCTCGGGAGGTGCGGCACCGAGATGCCGTGACCCGCCTCCTCGTAGTCGAGGTGCAGCCGCTCGGCGCGATGACCGTGCCGTTCGAGAGTGCCCAGTACCAGGCGGGAGGCGAAGCTCGAGGGCCAGGCCCGGTCGTCGAGCCCGGATACGCAGAGCACGGGCCCCGCGAAACGCTCGATGGGGATCCGGGAGGCGGCGGCGAGGTCGCGGTCGTGCAGGCCGTCCACGTAGACGTCGGCGTGCCGGGTGGGCGGAGGCGCATCGTTCCAGGGCTGCCAGTCCACGCCCCGATTGCCGCGCCACAGGTGTTCGACCGGCTCGCCGCGCCAGGTCCAGGTGGGCCCGTCCCACCCCTCGGAGGGGTCCGCCGCGCCCTGCGCCCCGAACGCGAATGCACCGGGAACGAACGCGACCACGCCCGCGACCCGCTCCGGGAACCGCGCCGCGAGCAGCAGCGAGAGCTCGCCGCCGCGGGACTGCCCGCTGACGAGCGGGAGCCCGCCAAGCGGGTGCAGCTCCGAGGCCGCGTAGTCGAGCGCCCGCTCGAAGTACTCGAGCGGAGTACGCGAGATGTAGTGGGACAGGCCGGGTGCTCGGAAGTAACCGAGCGCGAAGGCTCGGATGCCGTACGCGGCGTACAGGGCGGCGCGCGCCTCGTTGATGCCGCCGCCGGAGCCGTTCATGACGATGAGGGTCGGGAAGGGTCCCGGTCCGGGCGGGGTGAAGAGCGTGCCCACGAGGCCGTCGTGCCGGACCTCCTCCCGACGCACCCCGTCGGCGAGCAGGTCCTGCCGGACCTCCGTCTCCGCGCTGACCCTGCGGGCGCCGCCGCCGGGCAGATCGAGGAAGCCGGTCCCCGCCTCCTGCGTCGCGACGATCCGGGTGACGACGGGAACCCGGGGGTCGACGGGCTCGACTCCCCCGCCCCGGGCCGTCTCGCGACGCTGCGCCCAGAAGAGCCCCATCGCATCTGCGACGCGGTAGTCGCCCGAGACCGGTGCATCGTGATCGAGATCGATCCGGCCGTCCTCGCCCGCGAGGAAGGTGGCCTGGGCGCCCCAGAGCTCCTCACCGCGCAACGTCTCGGCGCGCAGCGTGACGAGCGCGCCGGGAACGGCTCCGAGCACCTCGATGCGGTGCCGCTCGGAGAGCAGTGCTCGCGCGGGCTCCGCCCGGATCTCGAACGCGGTGCTCACGCGGCGGCTCCGCCCGCGGAAGCGGACTCGAGTTCGTGGAGAGCCGCGGCGCTCACCCGGACCGCGCCGGTCTCGTCGGCGGGATCGAGCGGCAGCGCGTCGAAGCGTGCGGGCAGGTGGCCGCCCGAGGCGGTCCATGCCGCCGAGAGCTCGGCTCCGACGTCGGCGGCGTGCAGCCCACCGGTGGACGCCGGGTCCAGCGCGAGGAGCAGCGCACCGCGGCCGTCGACCGGGTGCGCACCGGTCCCTCGGCCACCCGCCGCTGCTCCGGCGAGGACCTCGACGAGGAGGCCGGCGAGCGAAGCGATCCGCCCTTCCGCGAGCAGCGCGGATGCGGCCCCCGGGTCGGTCGTCGGCCGCCCCTCCGCGTCGAGCGCGACGCCTGCCGGGAGCGCAACGCCGGAGGCCGCGTGGGCGCGCACCGCCGCGAGCGTCGCGCGCGAGGTCGCGAAATCGACGACGAGCGGCGCTGCAGCGGAACGCGGGGCGGCGAAGGCGATGGGGTTCGTCCCGATCACCGGGGCCGCCCCGCCCCACGGAGCCACCGCAGCCGGGGCCTGAGCGACCGCGACCGCGACGAGACCGTCGAGCGCGAGCTCGCGCACGGCCAGGCCGAGCACGCCGAGCGCTCCGACCTCCCGCAGCGCGACTGCTCCGATGCCGTGAGCCGCGGCGGAGGCACCGGCTTCGCGCACGGCGCGCGCCAGCGCCAGCGGTCCGGGGACTCCGGAGGCGTCGATGCTCGACAGCGCCCGGACCTCGGCTGCGGCGCTCTCGGACGCGAGACCGGCCGACCGGTCGAGCGCGGCGGACCG
This sequence comes from Leucobacter sp. HNU, assembly GCF_047946755.1. Taxonomy (GTDB): domain Bacteria; phylum Actinomycetota; class Actinomycetes; order Actinomycetales; family Microbacteriaceae; genus Leucobacter. Next base: position 1,291,936 of record NZ_CP178837.1, read on the forward strand.
CAGATCCCGGGCCAGCATCGCGACGCCGAAACCGGGGAGGTCGAGCGCTTCGGCGCGCGCGATCCACCGGGCGCCTCGGCGCGCGTCCTCGTGCGGGAACCCGGTACCGGATCCCGTGAACGGAGCGATCGCAATCTCGAGCCGGGCGACCAGCTCGGCGAAGGCCAGCTCGATCGTGCCGTCGTGCCGGTGTTCCTGGGGCTGCGGCACGATCAGTACTTCACCCACGGCACCACGCGGCGCTCGATGACGCCCTCCAGCGCGGTGGCGGCGTAGCCGAGCGCCGAGATCGTGACGATCCCGACGTACATCTTCGACACCGCGAACGTCGACCAGGAGCTCCAGATGAGGTACCCGAGTCCGCTCTGCGACCCCACGAACTCCGAGGCCGCGATGATCACGAACGCACCGCCGGTCGCGAGCTTCATGCCCGTGAAGATCGACGGCAGCGCATACGGGAAGGACACCGTGAACCAGCGCTGCAGACGGGAGGCGCCGTTCGCCCGGGCCACGTCCTCGTACAGCGGCGGCGTCTGCATGACCCCGCTCATGGTGTTGAAGAACAGGTAGAAGAAGACGCCGATCGCGACGATCACGTACTTGCTCGTCTCGCCGAGCCCGAAGATGAGCAGGAGCAGCGGGAAGATCGCGACCTTCGGGATCGGCAGCAGGCTCGAGAAGATCGGTTCGAGCAGCTGCCGCAGCGGGCGGACGGTTCCGAGCAGCACGCCCAGCAGCACCCCAGGCACCGCCCCCAGCACGAAGCCGATGAGGATTCGGGACAGCGTCATGGCCGTGTGCTCGAGCAGCACCCCGTCGAGCAGCATCTTCACGAAGGTGGAGACGATCGAGGAGGGCGGCGGGAAGAAGCGCGCGTCGAGCACCCCGACCCGGCTCAGCAGCTCCCACACCAGGATGAGCAGCAACGGCGTGTACGGGCCGATCCGGCGCACCCACGCGGATCCGCGCTCTGCGCGGACGGCCTCGACCAGCAGTCGCTGCGTCTCGTCCGCTCCGGCCTGCTCCAGTTGCGCGGTCACGCGGCCTCCCCTGCTCCGAAGCCGGCTCGGTACCCTGCTCCAGCAAATTCCAGAGCTGGTAGGTGATCTCGCCGTAGCGGGGATCGCGGCGCAGCTCGATGATGTCCCGCGGACGCCCGAACGGGATCTCGATCTCCGCGATGATGCGGCCGGGGCGATGCGACATGACGACCACTCGGTCCGCCAGGGTGAGCGCCTCGTCGACGCTGTGCGTGATGAACAGCACCGACTTCGAGGTCCGTTCCCAGATGCGCAGGAGCTCCTGCTGCAGCGCGACGCGGGTCTGCTCGTCGAGCGCGCCGAACGGTTCGTCCATCAGCAGCACGTTGCCGTCGTCGGCCAGCGCACGAGCGACCGAGGTCCGCTGACGCATCCCGCCCGAGATCTGGGCCGGGTAGTAGCTCGCGAACTCGGTGAGACCGACGAGCTGCAGCAGCTCGCGCACGCGCTCCCGTCGTCCGGCTCGCGGGACACCGCGCAGCTTGAGCGGGTAGGCGACATTCTCCGCGACGGTGAGCCACGGGAACACGCCGTGCTCCTGGAACACGACCGACGGCCGGCTCTCGGTGGTGACCGAGCCGAGACTCGCCTGTTCGAGTCCCGCGGCCACGCGGAGCAGCGTGCTCTTGCCGCAGCCCGAGGGCCCGAGCACGCAGACGAACTCGTTCTCGCGGACCTCCAGCGAAACGTCCTCCACGGCGACGAGGACCTCGTCCTTCGACTCGGCGCTCGGGAACGCCTTCCAGAGCCCCTGGATGGAGATGCCGGCGCTCACGAGCTCGCGCTCGGCTGCTTCTCGGAATCCGCGACGGCCTGCTGCAGGATGTCCTTGCGGAAGATCTTCTGGATACCGGAATCCCCGTCGAACTCGAGCGCTCCGCGGTCGCGGAAGAACTGCTCCTGCCGGGAGACGTCCTTCCAGTCGATCGCACCCTCGGGATCCTGGCGGGTCAGGCCGATGGACTGGAGCGTCTCGACGGGCAGGTCCGTGTACTCGGCGATGATCTTCTGGTCGGCCGGATCCTTCCAGCCCCCGTTCTCGAGCTCCTTGACCGCGCGCAGGTACGCCGCCGTGAAGGCGGTGACGGCCTTCGGGTGCTTCTGCACGTAGTCGCTGTTGAACACGAGCGCGCCCAGCTCGACGCCCGACTGGTAGTCGACGCCGAGCAGCTCGTGGCCGAGCTTCTTCTGCGTGATGGCCGACGAGATGGGCTCGATCGTCCAGCTCGCGTCGATGGAGCCGTTCGCCATCGCGGGCGGGATGTCTCCGGGGCTCAGGTTGACGAGCTTCACGTCGTCGAGGTCCAGCCCGACCGACTTCAGGGCGAGCGCCACCGAGTAGATGCCGAACCCGCCGTCGCCGGGGATACCGATCTTCTTCCCCTTCAGGTCCTTGGCATCGGTGATCCCGGACTTCTCCGAGGCCATCAGCGGCGCGGGGTTCTTGCCCTCGGACGGGATCTTGGAGACACTCGCGATGACCGAGATCGAGGTGCCCGCCTTGGTCGCGTTGAACAGCCCGGCGCCCCAGGTCGCACCGCCGGCCGTGATGCTGCCGGTGCTGACCTGCTGGTAGGTCTCGCCCGAGCTGCCGCTCTTCGAGATCAGCTCGACGTCGAGACCGGCATCCTCGAAGTAGCCCTTCTTCTCGGCGAGGAAGAACGGCGCGTAGTCGGCATAGGGCGAGTACAGGAAGGTGATCTTCGGTGCGTCCGCCGCAGACTCGCTGCTCCCCTGCGCGTCGTTCCCCCCGTTCGCGCAGCCGGTGAGCAGGGCGAGGGCGGTGAGGAGGGCAGCGCCTCCGGCGAGTCGTCGTCGAAGCGTCATCGGGGCTCCAGGAGTTCGGGGGCGCCCGTTCGGCGCCCGATCGGGTCTTCCCGAAAACCTATCGGCCCAGCTGACTCACAGGAGTTCTTGCATGTCACATACGGTCACGCGGGAGAACTCACAGCTCGTCCGCATCCTCACCGTCCTCATCATCGCCGTCGAGGCGCGCCTCCAGCTGCGCGATCTCCGCGCGGACCGCTTCGACGACCTCGGGCTCGTCCTCCCAGAGTTCGAGGAACTCGGAGTCGGGCTCGATCATGTCGGTCAGCAGTTCGATACCGCGTTCGAGATGCGCGTCCAACCGCTCGAGGTCCCCGGGCCACACGGTGCTGCGCCCGAGCACGGCGAGCAGGTAGCAGGCCGCGCGCACGCGGTCGTAGTCATCGTCGTACTGGAAGGCTTCCGCGATGTGCGCGTCGATGTCGAGGCCCGCAAACACCTCGGCGAACCAGTCCGCCGCTCCGTCGGTGTCCCACGGTGAGACTCCCCATGCACCCATGCGCTCCGCCTTTCGTCGTGCCCGGTCGCCGCGGGCGCCCGATCGCTAGTTCGCGATCTCCTGGTAGGCGAACTGCAGCACCGATTCGTCGACGCCCGCGAGCACGCGCGGCTTCGCGATGTCGTCGAGCACGATGAACCGCAGCATGCCCGCGCGCGCCTTCTTGTCGCGCTGCATCGCCGATAGCAGCCCGGGCCAACGACCGGCGGGGTACGAGAGCGGCAGCGTGAGCGAGGACAGGATCCGACGGTGCCGTTCGACCGCCTCGTCCGACAGGGATCCCGCCATCCGGCCGAGCTCGGCGGCGTACATCATGCCGATCGAGATGGCGACGCCGTGCCGCCACTGGTACCGCTCCGCGTGCTCGATCGCGTGGCCGAGGGTGTGGCCGTAGTTGAGGATCTCGCGCAGGCCGCCCTCCCGGAAGTCCTCGGACACCACGCGGGCCTTGACCCCGATCGCGAGTTCGACGAGGCGTCGGAACTCGGCGGTCTGCGGGTCGGTCGCCCGATCGACGTCGGCCTCGAGCAGCTCGAGGATCTCGGGCTCCGCGATGAAGCCGCACTTGGCGACCTCCGCGAAGCCCGCGAGGATCTCGTTGCGCGGCAGCGTGTCGAGCAGGGCGAGGTCGCAGATGACCGCGTGCGGCGCATAGAACGCGCCGACGAGGTTCTTCCCCTCGGAGGTGTTGATCCCGGTCTTGCCGCCGACCGCCGCATCGACCATGCCGAGCACGGTGGTGGGGATCTGCACGAGGCGCACTCCCCGCAACCAGGTCGCCGCCACGAAACCGGCGAGATCGGTCACGGCTCCGCCACCCAGCCCGATGATCGCGTCGGAACGGGTGAAGTCGGCCTGGCCGAGCACCTGCCAGCAGAAGGAGGCGACCTCGACGCGCTTCGCGGACTCCGCATCGGGCACCTCGGCCAGGAGGACCTGGCCGTAGCGTTCCTGCAGCGCGGTACGGAGCTCATCGGCGAAGCGTCCGACGGTCGGCGTGTGGATGATGAGCACCTTGGCGACGCGGTCGCCCAGCGCCTCGGGCACCCGGTCGAGGATCCCGCGTCCCACCGAGATCGAATAGTCGGCGTCTCCGGTCACCTCGATGGTGGTCACGGACGACTCGCTCGACGGTTCACTCACTCGGACTCTCCTTCGGATCGGCTGCGGTTCCTGGCCTGCTCGGCCGCTCGTTTGCGGCCCTGCGCGCGCACCCACTCGGCCGCGCGCAGGGCCAGCTGCTCCTTGGTGGCGCGGTCGGTGCGGAAGGTGACATCCGCGACCTCCTCGTAGAGGGGCTTGCGCTCCTTGAGGATGCGGCCCCATGCGCCCGGATCGTCGCGCAGCAGCGGTCGGCGCGACAGGTTCGCGGTGCGCAGCACGGCGCGCTCCGTGGTCATGAGGAGCACGACCGGGTGCGCCGCGAGTCGTTTCCGGGTGTCCGGGTGCAGCACGGCACCGCCGCCGAGGGCGACGATGCGTGCGCCGGGCTCGGCGAGCTGCGCGGCGATCACCTCGGCTTCGATGCGGCGGAACTCGGGCTCGCCGTGCGCCGCGAAGAACTCGGTGATGGCACCGTGCTCGCGAACGAAGACCGCGTCGGTGTCGACGAACGGGACCCCGAGCTCACGCGCCAATCGGCGCCCGAGGCTCGTCTTGCCGGCGGCCATCGGGCCGACGAGCACGACGGCGAGATCGGGCACCCGTCCCCGGCGCCGACGACGCGCCGGTCGACGCCGGGCGCCGCGACGGGATGTCGCCGCCGCCGTCTCGGTGGCGTCTTCCGCGCTGCGGCTTCGGCGGGCGGACCCGCCCTCATCGGGAACGCTCGGCTGCACCGGGACGGGAGCCGTGCGCGGTGGAGCCGGAATCGGACGCGCGGCGGGCGGGCCCGCTTCGCGCCCGGCGCGGCGGGACGCGGTCACGATTCGAGCGCGGTCGCGAGGTTCTCGGGGATCGCAGCGAGATAGGCGTCGAGGTTGCGCTTCGTCTCCGCGACGCTGTCGCCGCCGAACTTCTCGGTGACGGCGTCGGCCAGCACGAGCGCGACCATGGCCTCGGCGACCACGCCCGCGGCCGGAACCGCCGAGACGTCGGAGCGCTGATGGTGCGCCTTCGACTCCTCGCCCGTGGAGACGTCGATGGTGGGCAGCGCGTGCGGGACCGTCGCGATGGGCTTCATTCCCGCGCGGACCCGCAGCAGCTGACCGGTGGTCATGCCGCCCTCGATACCGCCGGCCCGACCGGTGTCGCGCACGATCCGGCCGTCGCGCAGGTGCAGCTCGTCGTGGGCTTCGGAGCCGCGGCGACGGGTGGTCTCGAAGCCGTCGCCGATCTCCACCGCCTTGATGGCCTGGATGCCCATGAGCGCGCCGGCGAGACGCGAGTCGAGCCGTCGGTCCCAGTGCACGTAGGATCCGAGCCCCGGCGGCAGGCCGTAGGCCAGCACCTCGACGATGCCGCCGATGGTGTCGCCCGACTTCTTGGTGTCGTCCACCTCCGCGACCATGCGCTCGCTGGTGGCGGTGTCGAAGCACCGCAGCGGATCCGCGTCGAGCGCCGCGACGTCCTCCGGGCGGGGCAGCGGGGTGCCCGCGGGCGTCTCCACCGCGCCGATCGAGACCGTGTGGCTGACGAGGCGGATCCCGAGTTCGGCCAGGAACGCGCGTGCCACCGCACCGAGTGCGACGCGCGCGGCGGTCTCGCGCGCGCTCGCGCGCTCGAGCACCGGCCGGGCCTCGTCGAAGCCGTACTTCTGCATGCCGGTCAGGTCGGCGTGACCCGGGCGGGGACGGGTGAGCGGGGCGCCTCGGCCGCGCGACTTCTCGGAGAGCTCGATCGGCTCGGGGCTCATCACCTCGGTCCATTTGGGCCACTCGGTGTTGCCGACGCGGATCGCGACCGGGCCGCCGATGGAACGACCGTGCACGACGCCGCCGGAGAGGTGGAGCTCGTCCTGCTCGAACTTCATGCGCGAGCCGCGGCCGTAGCCGAGCTTGCGCCGTTCGAGGTCGGCGCGGATCCCGTCGATCGAAACGGGCACACCGGCGGGCAGCCCCTCGAGTACGGCAATGAGTTCTGGGCCGTGGGATTCCCCGGCCGTGAGCCAACGCAGCATGGATCTATCTTTCCATACGCGGCAGGTCCGCTGCGCCGTGCATGACGCCGAGCAACGCCGCTTCGTCGGGCAGTGGGAGCGACGGCTCCCCCGCGACGAAGATCCGGGCCTGCACCAGCGCCTGCTCCACGAGCATGTCGAGGCCGGGGTGCGCGACTCCGCCTGCGGCCCGCCAGCGCTCGGCGAGCGGGGACGGCCAGGGATCGTACGCGACGTCGAAGAGCGGGGCGCGCTCCACACCCGCGGGCAGCGCGACTCCGCGCCCGACGGGTCCGGGCAGGGCCGAGATCACCAGCGTCGCATCGGCGGCGCCGGCGACCGCGGTCCCGTCGCCCGTACCGAGTGCCGCGCCCGAGACGCGCACGGCGGACCCCATGGGCTCGCTCGTGCCGTCGAATCGCGCCACCAGGTCTGCGATCGCCGCGGTGTTGCGCGCGAGGATGGTGACGCCCTCGGCGCCGAGGCGCCTGGCCGCGAGCAGCGCGGAGACAGCGGTCGCACCCGACCCGAGCACGATCGTGCGCCGCGCGTCGAGACCTGCGCGGGAGATCGCCGCGGCGAGGCCCGGCACGTCGGTGTTGTAGCCGGCCCACCGAGGTGCCGCGTCGCCGGGGGCGACGATCCTGAAGAGCGTGTTCACGACGCCGCTCTCGGTCGCAACTGGATCGAGCACCGTCGCGATCCGATGCGCTTCCTCCTTCAGCGGCATCGTCACCGAGAAGCCGCGCCACTCCGGGCCCCGGCCTCGCAGGAACGCTTCGAGGCCGGCGGCCCCGCAGCGCACCCGGGTGTAGCTCCAGTCGAGGCCGAGTGCTGCATAGGCTGCTCGATGGATCTGCGGCGAGCGGGAATGCTCGATGGGGCTGCCGAGGACCGCCAATCGCTGCGCGGTCGCGCGGAGTTCCGGCTCGACAGCCGGCGCACCGTACGTCGTGGGATCAGTCACAGCGCTTGCCGCCCTGAGCCCGGTGCGCCTCGCACCACTGCCCGAGCTTGGCCACCGCGGCCTCGTGCTCCTCGTTGGTCTCCGAGAACACGGTCTCGCCGGTCTCGAGGTTGACCGGTACGAAGTAGAGCCACTTGCCCGGAGCGGGCTTCATGGCGGCTTCGATCGCGACATCGCCCGGGAGCCCGATGGGCCCGATCGGCAGACCGGGGTTCGCGTAGGTGTTGTACTTGTTCGACGCGTCCGCTCGCTCGGCCTCGGTGGTCCACACCGTGTGGGTGTTGCCGGTGCCGTAGGCGACCGTGGCGTCCGACTGCAGCTTCATCCCCTGATCGAGCCGGTTCTGGAACACGCGGGCGATCTTCGGGAAGTCCGCCTGGTTCGAGCCCGCTTCGCGCTGCACGATGGACGCGAGGGTGAGCACGCGCAGCTCATCCGCTTCGGGCACGCCGTGCTCGCGCAGGGCCTGGCCCATCCGCTCCACCATCTTCTTGACGATGGTCTGCGCCGTGTCTCCGGGTTCGAAGGTGTAGGTCGCCGGGAACAGGAACCCCTCGATCGACGGCGCCGCCTTCGGAATCCCGTACTGCGCCGGGTCCTTGACCGCGGCGTCGAAGTCCGCCTGCGGGATCCCCGTGACCTTCGAGATCCGCGCGAGCGCGTCCCTCGCGGCCATGCCCTCGGGGATCGTCACCGTCAGCTTGATCTGATTCTTCGGGTCCTGCAGAGCGGCGAGGGCCGCCTTCGCGCTCATCTGCTTCTTCAGCTGGTAGGAACCGACCTGGAACTCGACGGCCGGATCCTGCTTGAGCAGCAGATCGTAGAACGCCTCGGACGTCTTCACGACGCCCTGCTTCGCCAGGGACGCGGCGATGTCGCTGCCGATCTCACCCTCGCGGATCGTGACCACCGCGGATCCGGTGCCGGACCCTTCGTAGTCGTTCTTCTCCCAGCCCATGGCCTTCGAGATCTGCGAGCCGAAGCTCGACCAGAGGACCGCGACGCCGGCACCGAGACCGCCGAGCAGGAGCACCGCGACGAGCAGGACGATGAGCACCCGCTTGCCGGTACTGCTCTCCTGCTTGGCGCGGCGGCCGCGCTTCTCTCGTGCGTTCATCGTTCGTCTCCTCGGTCCTCGGCGATCGGGTCGGCGTTCTGCGGGGCGAGCGCCTCGCCGGGCGGCGCGCTCTGCGCGCGCTCGCTGTCGAGCGCGTGCTGCAGGATGACGACCGCCGCCGCCTGGTCGATCACCCCGCGACTGTTCTTGGTGTTGCGCCCAGCCTGGTGCAGCTGGCTCTGGGCCGAGACCGTGGACAGGCGCTCGTCGACGAGGCGAACGGGCAGGCCCCGCTCGGCGAGCCGCTGCGCGAACGCCTCGGCATCGTCGGTCGACGGCGTGCGATCACCGCTGAGGCTCAGCGGCAGGCCGACGACGGCTTCGAACGCACCGTGCTCGGCGAAGAGGGCGATGATCCGCTCCACGTCATGGCCGCCCGAGGCGACGCGTCGCACCGTCTCGACCGGCGTCGCCAGCATGCCGTGCGCATCGGAGCGGGCCACGCCGATCCTGGCGCGGCCCACGTCGATGCCGAGGCGGACGCCCGAGCGCACCCTATGCTCCGATGCTGCGCCGGATCTCGGCGAGCGCGTCGTCGATCTTGGAGACGTCCGCGCCGCCGCCCTGCGCGAGGTCGGGCTTGCCGCCACCGCCCCCGCCGAGCACCTTCGCTCCGAGCTTGGCGAGATCACCCGCGCGAATGCCCGCATCGCGGGCACCTGCGGTCGTCGCGGCGATCACCACGGGCTTGCCGCCGGCGTCGCCGGCGAGCACGACCACGCCGGCCTCGTCGGCCAGCCGGTCGCGCAGCTGCAGCACCAGTCCGCGAACGTCGTCGGCGGAACCGACGGCTCCGAGGGAGCCGAGCACGGCGCGAACGGACCCGAGGGTCTCCGCACCGGCAAGCAGTTCGGGCACCCGCTCCGCGAGTTTCGCCGCCTCGAGCTGCGCGATCTTCTTCTCGGCGGCCTTCAGCTGCGCGCCGAGGTCCTGCACCCGCTGCACCAGCTCGCCGCGCGGGGTGCGCAGTCCGGCCGACAGCTCGTGCACGATGGCGCGCTCGGCGGCGAAGCTGCGGAACGCCTCGAGCCCGACGAGCGATTCGATGCGGCGGTTGGTCGAGCCGACAGAGCTCTCCGAGATCAGGTTGATCATGCCGACCTCGGCCGAGCTCGACACGTGGGTCCCTGCGCACAGCTCGCGCGACCAGGGACCGCCGATGTCGACCATGCGCACACGCTCGCCGTACTTCTCGCCGAACAGCGCCATCGCGCCGAGCGCCTTCGCCTCGTCGAGCGGCATCTCGCGCGTGACCACCTCGTAGTCCGAACGGATCGCCAGATTCGAGATCTCCTCGATCTCGGTCTTCGTCTCGGGGCTCAGCGCCTCGCCGTGCGTGAAGTCGAGGCGCAGATAACCGGCCTTGTTGTAGGAACCGGCCTGGTGCGCGTTCGCGCCGAGCACCTGGCGCAGGGCCGCGTGCACGATGTGGGTGCCGGAATGGGCCTGGGTGGCGCCGCGGCGGTAGTCGGCGTCGACGCGGGTCTCCGCGCGGGCGTCGACCGAGATCGTGCCGACCTCGACGCGCACCGTGTGCACGATCAGGCCGGGCACCGGCTTCTGGACGTCGAGCACCTCGGCCTCGAAGCCGTCGCCCACGATCAGCCCCTGGTCGGCGTCCTGGCCGCCGGACTCGGCGAACAGGCTGGTCTCCGCGAGTACGACCTCGGCGACCTGTCCCTCGCTCGCAGCGGCCACCGGCTGTCCGTCGACCACGATGCCCAGGACGCGGCTCTCGTGCGTCAGCTCGTCGTACCCGGTGAACAGGGTCTCGCCCTGCCCTCGGAGCTCCTTGTAGATCGACAGGTCGGCGCGCTGGCCCTTCTTGGCCTTCGCGTCGGCCTTCGCGCGCTCGCGCTGCTCCTGCATGAGCGTCTTGAACACGCCCTCGTCGACGGTGACCCCGGCCTCCTCGGCGATCTCGAGCGTCAGCTCGATCGGGAAGCCCTTGGTGTCGTGCAGCAGGAACGCGGTATCGCCGGGCACGGCCCGCGTGCCGCTCTTGGCGGCGTCGATCGCGCCGTCGAGGATCTCGATGCCCGAGGCGAGCGTGCGCAGGAAGGTCTTCTCTTCCGCGTAGGCGGCGCGCGAGATGAAGTCGAAGTCGCGCTCGACCGCCGGGTAGGAGCCCTTCATCGCGTCGCGCGACACCGGGAACAGCGCTTCGAACGTTGGGCCGTCGACCCCCAGCAGGCGCATGGACAGGATGACCCGGCGCAGCAGGCGGCGCAGGATGTACCCGCGGCCCTCGTTCGACGGGGTCACGCCGTCGGCGATGAGCATGAGTCCCGAGCGGACGTGGTCGGCGATGACGCGCAGGCGCACGTCGTCGGTGTGATCGGCGCCGTAGGTCTTGCCCGCGAGCTCGGCCGCGCGGTCGAGCACCGGCCTCACCTCGTCGATCTCGTACATGTTGTCGACGCCCTGCTTGAGGAACGCGACGCGCTCGAGGCCCAGACCGGTGTCGATGTTCTTCTTCGGCAGTTCGCCGAGGATCGTGAAGTCGGTCTTGGACTTCACGTCCGCGACCTGGTACTGCATGAACACGAGGTTCCAGATCTCGACGTAGCGGTCGTCGTCGGTGGCGGGGCCGCCGTCGATGCCGTACTCGGGTCCGCGATCGAAGAAGATCTCGGAACACGGGCCGGCCGGGCCCGGCTGGCCGGTGGACCAGTAGTTGGTGTCCTTGCCGAGGCGCTGGATCCGCTCCTCGGGCAGCGTGGAGTGCTGCTTCCAGAGCGCGATCGCCTCATCGTCGTCCTCGTAGACGGTGACCCAGAGGTCGTCGGCGCTGAAGCCCAGACCGCCGTCCGCCTCGCTCGTCGTGAGGAGCTCCCAGGCGAACTGGATCGCGCCCTCCTTGAAGTAGTCACCGAACGAGAAGTTGCCGCACATCTGGAAGAACGTGCCGTGACGGGGGTCTTGCCGACCTCCTCGATGTCGTTGGTGCGGATGCACTTCTGCACGCTGGTGGCACGCGGATACGGTGCAGGAACGAGCCCCGAGAGGTAGGGAACGAAGGGGACCATGCCGGCGACCGTGAACATGAGGCTCGGATCGTCGCTCACGAGCGACGCCGAAGGCACCACGGTGTGGCCCTTCCGTTCGAAGAAGTCGAGCCAGCGGCGACGGATCTCAGCGGTCTGCATGGGGTTCTGGTTCCTTTGGGGAGGTGCGTGCGAAGTGGGAGACGGGATGCGCTCAGTCGGCCGAGCGCTGCTTGGCCTCGAGGCGGCTCAGACGACGCTCGACCTCGTCCAGCGTCTCGTCGAGCTCGGCCTCGCCCTCTCGGTACCCGTTCGCGAGCGCATCGCTGAACTCGCGCGCGCCGCGGTTCACCCGCTCGAAGAAACGGCGCCCCTCGGGCGTCTGGTTGACGAAGTGGGCGGCAACGAAACCGGCGGCGACTCCGACGATCAGCCAGGACAGTCTGCGCATGGGGATCCTCCAGATCTCTCGACCGTGCAAGTCTAGCGGGGGCGCCTTTGCGCGCCATTCATATCCTCCACCTCGGCGCGTGCGGGCTGCGGCCGTCGTCCGGAAACGCCGAACGGCCGCCGGATTCCTCCGACGGCCGTTCGTACTCGCGGTGCGCGAAGCGCTTAGCGGGCTGCGTAGTACTCGACGACGAGCTGCACTTCACAGGTCACGGGGACCTCGGCGCGCTTCGGACGACGGACCAGGCGGGCCTGGAGCTTGTCGAGCTCGACCTCGAGGTAGCCCGGGACCGGGGGCAGGACCTCGGCGTGACCGCCGGCCGCTGCGACCTGGAAGGGCTCGGTGCCCTCGGAGCGCTCCTTGACGTGGATGAGCTGTCCCGGCTTCACGCGGAAGGAGGGGCGATCGACGATCTTGCCGTCGACGAGGATGTGGCGGTGCACGACCATCTGGCGGGCCTGCGCGGTGGTGCGGGCGAAGCCGGCGCGGAGCACCAGCGCGTCGAGACGCATCTCGAGGAGCTCGACCAGGTTCTCACCGGTCAGGCCGTCCTGGCGGCGCGCCTCCTTGAAGGCGATGACGAGCTGCTTCTCGCGGATGCCGTACTGGGCCCGGAGACGCTGCTTCTCGCGCAGACGGACGGCGAAGTCGCTGTCGCTCTTGCGCTTGGTGCGACCGTGCTGGCCGGGGCCGTAGGGGCGCTTCTCGAGGTAGCGCGCGGCCTTCGGGGTCAGGGCGATCCCGAGCGAGCGGGACAGGCGGGTCTTGGAACGGGTACGCGACGTAGTCGACACGTGGATCCTTTCGAGTTTCTGCTGGACCGGGCGCGGATGCGCGCGGCCGTGTTCTCTCGGCCATGCTGCGCCCGCATCAACTGTGTGATGCACGCGACGCAGCGAACCGTGTTCGGTGAGGGAACGACCAGTGCAGAAACCCGGCTACAGGGCGCCTGCCACCGGGCTCTCGCACGCAGCCAGCTGCGAGGGCGGTGTTGGCCAGCGTTCAGCTTATCAGATCTCGGCGCTTCGGGATCCGCCGGCGGTGCCCGGCGCATCCTTCGTGTCGGCTCGGCGACGATCGAGCGCGTCGAAGGAGCGGTCCAGGCCGCGACGGAGGATCGGGCGCAGCGGCCGTTCCACCCAGCGTTCGATCGCGGCGGCGAGCAGCAGGCACGCGAGCACGGTCAGCCCGAGCAGCGCGACCGGCGGCACCTCGGCGTGCAGCGTCTCGATGATCCAGCGCCCCCACTGCTCGTGGATGAGATAGAGCGGGTACGTGAGCGCGCCGGCATAGGTCATCCATCGCCAGCCGCGATGGGCCAGCGGGGTCAGCGTGATGAGCGCCACGAGCGCGAAGATCGCGATGACGATCGCGGCGGCGACGAGCTCGTCGCCCGCGAAACCGGAGTACTTGGGCATCCGGTCGTAGATCTCCTGGGCGATGGTCTGCCTGACCGCGATCGCGACGTTGAAGCCGAGCAGCATCCAGCGGAGCAGGCTGTGTCCGCGCGAATGGATCAGGTAGAGCACCATGCCGCCGGCGAACAGCGGTGCGTAGCTCGGCGAGAGCAGCGTGGCGAGGAACGCGTTGCCGCTCTCCTGCGCGACGAGCGCCAGGAACGGCCAGAGGAACGCCAGTCCGATCATCCGCCGCTCGGTGAGACCGAACGCGAGGACGATGCCGATCAGCACGTAGAACCGCAGCTCGACCCAGAGCGTCCAGTAGACGCCGTCGACATGGGGCTCCCCCATCGTCTCCTGCAGCATGGTCAGGTTGGCGAAGAACTGCGGCAACGACACCGCGTCGTCGCCCCCGGGCGCGATCCACAGCAGGAGGATCGTCGTGAGCAGCACCGCAGCCCAGTACGCGGGCAGCAGACGCGCGGCGCGGGCGGAGACGAACTGCCCGATGCTGCGCCCCTCGGCCGAGAGCAGGATCACGAAGCCGCTGATCACGAAGAACAGCTGCACGCCGAGCGCTCCGTACGCGCTGATCGGGGCGAGGTGCGGGAACTGCTCGGCGACCGGGACGCCCCACACCTCTGTCTTGCGGGAGGTGAAGTGGTAAATGAGCACCGCCATCGCGGCACCGAAACGGGTGAGGTCGAGCAGCAGGAACCTCGGCCGCGAAGTGGCGAGCGGGCTGAACTGCGGGGCGGAGGCTGGTGTGAACATGACCCGGACCAGCGTACGCCTCGGGTCTCCGCGGAGCCTGGTTGCGCGGAACGGAGAGCCGCCGCTAGCCTCCGCGCGTGATCCGCCGGATCTTCTCCAGACGTTCGGCGATCTCGCGCTCGCGACCGTGCTGCGTCGGCTGATAGTAGGTGGTGCCCTCGAGTTCGTCCGGCAGGTACTGCTGTCGGACGACGCCGCGCGGATCGCTGTGCGGGTAGCGGTAGCCCTTGCCGTGGCCGAGCCGCTTCGCACCGGGATAGTGCGCGTCCCTGAGCGGTTTCGGCACGAGTCCGAAGCGACCGGCCTTGACGTCGGCGATCGCGGCATCGATGGCGCTGATGACGGCGTTCGACTTGGGCGCCGTGGCGATGTAGATGGTCGCCTCGGCGAGCGGGATCCGGGCCTCGGGAAGTCCGATCAGCTGCGTCGCCTCGGCCGCGGCCACCGCGATCGGCAGGGCTTGAGGGTCCGCCATGCCGACGTCTTCGGCGGCGTGGACCATGAGGCGCCGTGCGATGAACCGCGGGTCCTCGCCGGCCTCGATCATGCGAGCCAGGTAGTGGATCGCCGCGTCCGGGTCCGAACCGCGCAGCGACTTGATGAAGGCGCTGATCACGTCGTAGTGCTGGTCGCCGTTGCGGTCGTAGCGGAGCAGCGCGCGGTCGACCGAGACCGCCACGATCTCGCCCGTGATGAGCGCGGGGCCGGGTGCCGACTCGGGCGCCGAGGGAGGCCCGGACCCGTCGCCCGGGTCCCCGTCGACGCTGTCGTCGTCGTCCTCGTCCTCGTCCTCGTCCTCGTCGATCGCGTCGAACTCGAACTCGCCCTCGACACCGAGCCCCGCTTCGACACCGAGCCCCGCCTCGACGCCCGCTCCGGTGGAGAGCGCCGAGCCGGCGGCCGCCTCGAGCGCGGTGAGCGCGCGCCTGGCGTCGCCCGAGGAGAGCTGCACGAGCGCCTCCAGCGCCTCGTCGGTCAGTTCGACCGCCCCGTTCAGCCCGCGCGGATCGGCGACGGCGCGCTGGATGAGCACGCCGAGGTCCTGATCGGTGAGCGGTTCGAGCGTGAGGAGCAGGGAGCGCGAGAGCAAGGGGCTGATGACGGAGAACGAGGGGTTCTCGGTGGTGGCCGCGACGAGCGTGACCCACCCGTTCTCGACGCCGGGAAGCAGGGCGTCCTGCTGCGCCTTGGTGAAGCGGTGGATCTCGTCCAGGAAGAGCACGGTCGCGACGTCGTAGAGGTCGCGGTCGTTGAGCGCGCGTTCCATCACCGTTCGCACGTCTTTGATGCCCGCGGTCACCGCGGAGAGCTCGACGAAGCGCCGCCCGCTGGACTGTGCGATCGCCTGCGCGAGGGTGGTCTTGCCCGTGCCGGGAGGCCCCCAGAGGATCACCGAGACCGGGCCGGCGGCACCGCCGCCCGCGGAGGCGAGTACGCGCAGCGGCGATCCCGGACGCAGCAGGTGCGCCTGGCCCACGACCTCGTCGAGGGACTGCGGGCGCATGCGGACCGCGAGCGGCGCGGTGGCGGCGGGAAGCGTAGGAACGGTCACGCGGCCATGCTATCCGCGACCACCGACAACGAATCGGGAACTCGGGTCCTCCCCCGCCAGAGCGCTATGGCATAGTGGGAGAGGTCATGGCCGCGACCTTCGCGGACCCCCGAAACGACAGGTGAGCAGCACGGTGAGCGATTCGACGAACGAGACGACCTGGGGACGAGTCGACGAGACCCTCACGGTGTACGTCCGGGAGGCTGACGGCGAGCGTGCCGTCGGACAGTACCCCGACGGCACCGCGGAAGAGGCGCTCGCCTACTTCGAGCGCAAGTACGCCGATCTGGCCGGACAGATCTCGCTGCTCGAGCAGCGCATCGCGCGCGGTACCGCCGCCGCCGACGTGGCCGACACCGTGGCTCGCCTGCGCGAACAGCTCGTCGAGCCCGCCGCGGTCGGCGACCTGGCCGCGCTGCGCGAACGCATCGCCAAGCTCGACGGCAAGGCGCACGAGCTGACCGAGAAGCAGCAGGCCGAGCGCGAAGCCGCCAAGCAGGAGGCCGTCGCGAAGCGGGAGGCGATCGTCGTCGAGGCCGAGCGCCTCGCCGCTCAGCCCGAGTCGTCCATCCGCTGGAAGGAGACGGGACAGGCCTTCGAGCAGCTCTTCACCGATTGGCAGACGGCTCAGCGCGGCGGTCCGCAGGTGCCCAAGTCGCAGGCCGACGCGCTCTGGAAGCGGTTCCGCGCAGCACGGCAGCAGTTCGACACTGCGCGCCGCGCGCACTTCGCCCAGCTCGACGCGACCAACAAGGACGTCAAGCAGCGCAAGGAGCGCATCATCGCGGCCGCCGAGGCGCTCGCGCCCAAGGGCATCGACGGGATCCCCGCGTACCGCTCGCTCCTCGACGAGTGGAAGGCCGCCGGACGGGCCAGCCGCAAGCTCGACGATCAGCTCTGGGCGCGGTTCAAGGCGGCCGGCGACGTCCTGTACGCGGCGAAGGCCGCCGAGGTGGCGCAGACCAACGAGGAGTACTCGGCGAACCTCGTCGCCAAGGAAGCGCTGCTCGGGGAGGCCGAGGCGCTGCTCCAGGTGACCGATCGCGTCGCCGCGCGCAAGCGCCTCACCGAGTTCCAGATCCGCTGGGACGAGATCGGCCGGGTCCCCCGGGAGGCCGTCCGCGCGGTCGAGGGCCGGCTCCGCGCGATCGAAGATCACGTGAAGCAGCTCGAGGACGACCACTGGCGCAAGACGAACCCCGAGACCAAGGCTCGCAGCGAAGGCCTGCGCGGCCAGCTCGAGGCGTCGATCTCCGAGCTCGAGGCCGAGATCTCGGCCGCTGAGGCGGCGGGCGACGCCAAGGCCAAGGCTGCCGCGGAGGAGAAGCTCTCGACGCAGCGCTCCTGGCTCGCCGCGCTCGGCGACTGATCGGGACTCGGTCCCGCCGACTCTCCACAGCTTCGATCCCGGGGGTTCCGAACCCCCGGGATCGTTTGCATCATGGAGGCATGTCCGCTTCCCCGCCCCGTATCGACCGCTGGCCCGTCGCGGTTCGCTCGGCAGCCCGCCTCCGCGGCGCGCTGACCGCGTGCGGGCCGGGAGTGCGCGGCATCGGATGGCCCGAGTCCCCCGCGGTGCGCCTCGTCGCGCTGGCGGCCTGGATCGGCCCGGACCTCGCGGCATGCGGAGCCACCGCAGCGTGGGTGTGGGGTGCTCGACGCGATCCGGGGCGGCCGTTGCACGCGACGGTGCTCGGCGGCCGACGCGCGGGTCGCCTCGGGAGCAGCTCGCTGCAGGTGCACGAGTACCGTCTGAGCGACGACGATCTCGTCGAATTCGACGGACTCCGGGTCACGTCCCGCCTGCGCACCGCCGAAGAATTGCTCTTTCACGAACCCGAGTTCGGGTCCGCGGAGCGTGCGAGCTGCCGGCTGCTCGTCCTCGGCGTCACGGCCGGGGCCGAGGCTCTGCACGCTCGCGTCGAGGGCTCCCGACGTCCGCATCGGGCCCGTGCCCGCAGCCGCCTGCGCGAGTGCGGCTTTCCCCCGGTTCAGCCGCCGCTCACCCGATAGGCGTCGTAGACCCCTCGATCCGGCGCACCGCGTTGAGCACGTGCTCCAGGTGGGTCGTGTTGGCCATCTCGAACACGAAGCGGCTCAGCGCGAGGCGAGAACTCGACGTCTGCACCGAAGCCGACAGGATGTTGACGTGGTGTTCGGAGAGCGCCCGGGTCACGTCCGAGAGCAGCCCCGAGCGGTCGAGCGCCTCGACCTGGATCTGCACCAGGAAGACGCTCTTGGCGGTCGGCGCCCATTCGACGTCGACGAGACGCTCCTCCTGATGCGCGAGCGCGAGGAAATTGCGGCAATCGGTGCGGTGCACCGAGATGCCCTGCCCCTTGGTGATGAATCCGCGGATCTCGTCGCCCGGCACGGGCGTGCAGCACTTCGCGAGTTTCACGAGCACGTCCGACGCGCCCTTGACCACGACGCCGCTGTTCGCATCGGGCTTCCCCGCACGCCGCGCGCCGAGACCGGGCCGCGCCGTCTCCACGGCTTCGACGGTGGCCTCGTCGGCCGCGACCAGCGCGGTGACCTTCTCGATCACGGACTGGGCCGAGACGTGCCCCTCGCCCACTGCGGCGAAGAGACCCGTAACGTCCACGTAGCGCAATTGCAGGGCGACCTGCTGGATCGCCTCGGAGTTCATGATCTGGTGCAGAGGCAGGTTCTGCTTGCGCAGGGCCTTGGTGATGTCCTCCTTGCCCTGCTCGACCGCCTCATCGCGGCGCTCCTTGGTGAACCACTGCCGGATCTTGTTCTGCGCGCGCTTGCTCTTGACGAAGCTCAGCCAGCTCTGGTTCGGGCCGGCGTCGGGATCCTTCGAGGTGAAAACTTCGACGACGTCGCCGTTGTGCAGTTCGGTCTCGAGGGGCACGAGACGGCCGTTGACCCGCGCACCCATGGTGCGGTGCCCGACCTCCGTGTGGACGGCGTAGGCGAAGTCGACGGTGGTTCCGCCGTCGGGCAGTCCGATGACCCGGCCCTTGGGCGTGAAGACGTAGACCTCCTTGGCGCCGATCTCATACCGGAGCGCGTCGAGGAACTCGCTCGGGTCCTCGGTCTCGGCCTGCCAGTCCGAGATGTGCGCGAGCCAGGCCATGTCGGCGGAGCTCTGCCCCTGCGCCTGCCCGCCCTGCTGCTTGTACTTCCAGTGGGCCGCAACGCCGTATTCGGCACGCTGATGCATCTCGAAGGTGCGGATCTGGATCTCGACGGCACGGCCGTCCGGACCGATGACGGTGGTGTGCAGCGACTGGTACAGGTTGAACTTGGGGGTCGCGATGTAATCCTTGAAGCGCCCGGGGATCGGCGTCCAGCGAGCGTGCACCGCGCCGAGCACCGCGTAGCAGTCGCGGATCGAGCTCACCAGCACGCGAATGCCGACGAGGTCGTAGATGTCGTCGAAGTCGCGGCCGCGCACGATCATCTTCTGATAGATCGAGTAGAGCTCCTTGGGGCGCCCGGTGACCTCGCCGCGGATCTTGGAGTCCCGCAGATCCGACTCGATCGAACCGATGACGTCACCCACCAGCTCCTCGCGCTTGGGGTTGCGCTGGGTGACGAGGTTCTGGATCTCGGCGTAGAGCTTCGGCTTCAGCACCGCGAAGGAGAGATCCTCGAGTTCGGTCTTGATCGACTGGATGCCGAGCCGGTGCGCGAGCGGCGCGTAGATCTCGAGGGTCTCCTGGGCCTTGCGCTTCGCCGAGTCACCCGGAACGAAGCCCCAGGTCCGCGCGTTGTGCAGCCGGTCGGCGAGTTTGATCACGAGCACCCGGATGTCTTTCGACATCGCGACGACCATCTTGCGGACGGTCTCGGCCTGCGCCGAATCGCCGTACTTGACCTTGTCGAGCTTGGTGACCCCGTCGACGAGCATGGCGATCTCGTCGCCGAAGTCGTCGGTGAGCTGCTCGAGCGTGTAGTCGGTGTCCTCGACGGTGTCGTGCAGCAGGGCGGCCGCGATCACGACCGGCGCGACGCCCAGGTCGGCGAGGATCTGCGCGACCGCGATGGGGTGCGTGATGTAGGGCTCGCCGCTGCGCCGCTTCTGCCCGCGGTGCGCGCGCTCGGCGACGGTGTAGGCGCGCTCGATGACCGACAGATCGGCCTTCGGCGCGTTCCCCCGGACGGTGCGGACCAGCTGGTCGACCGCCCCGGGGGAACTCGCGCGAGAGAAGATGCGCGGCACGAGCCGCCGCAGGGAACTGGCAGAAACGGTTCCCGGATCACTTGCCGCCATGCGAACCCTCCCGTCGCTGAGATGGTTGAACGCTACACCACGCTGGGCTCGGGCTCCGAATCGGCCGCCAGCTGCTCCGCCCGCTTATCGTGCTTCTTGATCGCGGGCTCGCCCCGACGCAGCAGCGCGTACGCAGGGGCCGCGATGAAGATCGTCGAGTAGGCGCCCACGAGGATGCCGATGAAGAGCGCGAGCGCGATGTCGCGCAGGGTGCCCGCGCCCAGCACGAAGGCACCGATGAAGAGGATCGAAGCGACCGGGAGCAGCGCCACCACGGAGGTGTTGATCGAACGCACGAGCGTCTGGTTCACGGCGAGATTGACGGCCTGTCCGAAGGTACGGCGCTCGGTGAGCTCGCCCGGAGCGGTGTTCTCGCGGATCTTGTCGAACACCACGACGGTGTCGTAGAGCGAGTACCCGAGGATCGTCAGGAAGCCGATCATCGCCGCCGGGGTGATCTCGAAGCCGGTCAGGCCGTAGACCCCCGCCGTGATGATGAGGTCGTGGAACAGCGCGATGAGCGCCGCGAGCGACATCTTCCAGGTACGGAAGTAGATCGCCATCACCAGGGCCGCGAAGAGGATGAAGACCCCGAGCGCGATCAC
The DNA here is from genome assembly GCF_047946755.1 of Leucobacter sp. HNU. Lineage (GTDB taxonomy): Bacteria > Actinomycetota > Actinomycetes > Actinomycetales > Microbacteriaceae > Leucobacter. Next base: position 1,312,495 of record NZ_CP178837.1, read on the forward strand.
CGCCTGGCGGGTGATGTCCTGCCCCCAGAGCGCGCCGATGTACGAGGAGGTGACCTCGGACTCGTCGACCTGATAGGCGTTCGCGAGCGCCTTGCGGATCTCCTGGGCCTCGGCGTCCTTCAGCTGCTCCGTCTGGACGCGGATGTCCGTCTGCCCGACGAGGGAGACGCGCGGGGCGGAGCCGGGCAGCACCTCGTCGACGGCCTTCGTGGCGAGCGCCTGGTCGCGCTTCTGCCCCTCGGCGATGTGCACCTGGAACTGGCTGCCGCCGGTGAATTCGATGCCGAAGGTGAAGCCGCCGCGCAGCAACGGTCCGGCGATCGAGATCAGGATCATGATCGCGGCGACCAGGAACCAGGTCTTCCACCGGCCGATGAAGTTGATCGACTTCTCACCGGTGTAGAGGGCGTTGCCGAATTCGGAGAATGAACGAGCCATGGTCAGCTCTCCTTACCGGTGGTGGTGTCGGCGACGCTCGCGGCGTCGGGGCTGCCCGCGGCTTCCGCGGCCTTGCGTTCGGCGATGGTCTGTCGGCGCTCGGCCTCCTTGCGGCTGCCGGCGTTCTTCTTCGCCTTGCCGTGGGTCGCCACGACGGGCTCCCGGAACTGCACGCGCCCGCGGTACACGGCGCCGAGTCGGCGAGGATCGAGACCCGAGAACGAGTGCCCCTCGTTGAAGAAGCGCATGCGGCTGACGAACGCCATCATCGGGTGTGTGAAGAGCGCGACGACGATGATGTCGACGAGCGTCGTGAGGCCGAGCGTGAATGCGAAGCCGCGCACGTTGCCGATCGCGAGGACGAACAGGATAGCCGCGGCGAGGAAGTTGATGCCGTCCGACGCCAGGATCGTGCGGAGCGCCTGCTTCCAGCCGCGTTCGACGGACTGCTCGAGGCTGAGCCCGTCGCGCAGCGCGTCGCGGATACGTTCGAAGTACACGATGAACGAGTCCGCGGTGATGCCGATGGCCACGATGATGCCCGCGACGCCCGCGAGCGAGAGGCGATAGCCCTGTCGCCAGGACAGCACCGCGAGCAGCAGGTAGGTGAGCAGCGCGGCGATCGCCAGCGAGGCGACCGTCAGTGTGCTGAGCGCCCGGTACTGGAACAGCGAGTAGACGACGACGAGGATCAGGCCGATGAGGCCCGCGAGGAGGCCGGCCTGGAGCTGATTGGTGCCGAGCGTCGCCGAGATGTCCTCTTGGCTCTGCACGGTGAAGCTGATCGGCAGCGCGCCGAACTTCAACTGGTCGGCGAGCGCCTTGGCCGACTCCTGGGTGAAGCCGCCCGTGATCGACGGCTTGCCGTTGAGGATCTGGCCGTTCATGGTCGGCGCCGACAGTACGCTGCCGTCGAGCACGAACGCGAACTGGTTGAACGGCGGCTGCGCACCGTAGAGCCGGGTGCTGATGTCGCCGAAGGTCTTGGTGCCCTTCTTGTCGAAGGTCATCTGCACGGCCCAGCCGCCGGTGGTGGCGCCGGTCTGCGTGGTCTCGGGCTGCGCGACGGCGTCGGAGATGACCTCGCCGCCCATCTCGACGGGGCCGAGGATGTACTTCACGGTGCCCGTGTTGTCGCAGGTGATCAGCGGGCGGTCGGCGGGCGCCGACGCAGCCGCTGTCGCGGAGTCGGCGGTGCACTCGAAGGCGGCGAACTGCGCCTGCAGCCCGGGGGTCAGCCATTCCTTGTCGCCGGCGCCCTTGGGCAGGGTCTTGGGGTACAGCTCGCCCTTGGCCTCGGCGTCCTTCGCGGCCTGCTTCTGCGCGGCCAACGCCTTCTCGGCCTCGGCCTTCTGCGCCGCGTCGGTGGGCATCTGGATCTTGCCGGATCCCTCTGCGAGCACGGGACGGAAGTCGAGCTTCGCAGACGCCTCGATGCGCTGCAGCGTCGCCTCGTCGGCCTTGCCGGGGATCGATACCGAGATGTTCTGGTTGCCCTGCGTCGTGATCTCGGCCTCGGAGACGCCCGAGGCATCGACGCGCTGGCGGATGATGGAGACCGCCTGCTGCAGCTGCTCCCCGTCACGGTCTGCCCGCTCGTCTGCTTCGGCGCGAGCAGCACCTGGGTACCGCCCTGCAGGTCGAGGGCGAGCTTCGGCATCCAGGTCGCCTCGCCCCTGGCCACCCCGAAGGCGAGGAGACCGGCGAGCCCGACGATGATGACGACGAGGAACGTGAGGGAGCGACGGGCTTTGCGCACCGCGGGGGAGAAGCCACGGAAGGACTACTTTCTCTGACGGGAAGACGGGCGGCTCCCCGGCGAGGCCGGGGAGCCGGAGCTGATTGCGGCGGTTACGCCTTGTCGTCCGACGGCTTGGCGTCGCCGTCGGCGCTCGGGGCGGCCTCACCAGCGGCGGCCTCCGCGGCCGGCGCCTCGGGGGCATCGCTCGGGGCCTGCGCCGCCGCGTCCTCCGCGACGCGCTCGCCGAACTCGGGGTCGTCGTCGGGAGCGATATCGGCCACGGGCTCGGCGGCCGTCTCGGCCGGAGAGATGATCTGGCCGACCGCGTTGCGGTGCACGACGAGCGAGGAGGTGCCGCTGTGGACGGTGACCCGGTTCTCCTCGGCATCGACCGATTCGATGGTGCCGTAGATGCCCGACTGGAGCATCACCTCGGCACCCGGACGCAGACCGTCCTGCAGTTCCTGCATCGCCTTCTGCCGCTTCTTGCCGTTGCGGAACATGAAGATGACGAGCACTGCGATGAGTGCGAACATGACGATCGTAATCGGGTCCACAACTGGCCTTTCAGAGCGGGAACACAGGGGTGCGCCGAATGCGCACATATGGAACGACTATAGGGCATCCGGCATGGGAATACCTGTGGCTTCCCACGCACGCCGAGTGGCCATGCGCCCGCGCGGAGTGCGGGTCAGCAGCCCGGATCGCACGAGGAACGGTTCCACCACCGATTCGATGGTCTCGGCTTCTTCCCCGACGGATACCGCGAGGGTCGAGAGGCCGACGGGTCCGCCCCCGAAGCGTTCCACCACCGCGTGCAGCACTTCCCGGTCGAGCCGGTCGAGGCCCTGCGCGTCCACGTCGTAGAGATGCAGCGCGGCGTGCACGCTCTCGGTGTCCCCCGGCGTCCCGTGCACCAGGCAGTAGTCGCGGACTCGGCGCAGGAGGCGGTTGGCGATACGCGGGGTGCCGCGGGAACGTCGCGAGATCTCGTCGATGCCGTCGGGCGCGATCCCGAAGTCGAGCAGCCGGGCGGCGCGACGCACGACGTCGGCGAGCTCCTCGTCGGCGTAGAACTCGAGGTGCGCGGTGAATCCGAAGCGGTCGCGCAGGGGATTCGGCAGGAGGCCCGCGCGGGTGGTGGCCCCGACCAGGGTGAACGGAGCGAGCTCGAGCGGGATGGAGGTCGCACCGGCGCCCTTGCCGACCATGATGTCGATCCGGAAATCCTCCATCGCGAGATAGAGCATCTCTTCCGCGCTGCGCGCCATGCGATGGATCTCGTCAATGAAGAGCACCTCCCCGGGGTCAGCGCCGAGAGCACGGCCGCGAGATCGCCAGCGTGCTGGATCGCGGGTCCCGAGGTCTGGTGCAGGGGCTTCTCGAGTTCGGCCGCGACGATCATCGAGAGCGTCGTCTTCCCGAGGCCCGGAGGGCCTGCCAGCAGGATGTGGTCGGGCGAGCGCTGCTGGATCGTGGCGGCGTCGAGCAGCAGCCGGAGCTGCTTGCGCACCTTCGCCTGGCCGACGAACTCGTCGAGCGAGCCCGGGCGGAGCGCTCCCTCGAAGCTCAGCTCGGTCGGAGTGGCCTGAGCCGACAGCTCCCCCGTCATCGCGCGGAGCTCCCGGTGCGAGCGCGCGGCGCCTGCAGCAGCGCCAGCGCGGCGCGCAGCAGACCGGCCTGGTCGCCCGGCGCCCCCGCTGCGCGTGCGTCGGAGACCGCGCGTTCGGCGTCGGACTCTCCCCACCCGAGTCCCATGAGTCCGGCCCGCACCGCGTCGGCGGCCAGCTGGTCGCCGTCGACCGCGACGGGCGTCTCGGCCGCCGGCGCGAAGGCCTCGGGACGCAGCTTGCCTGCGAGCGACACCGCGATGAGTTTCGCGGTCTTGGGCCCGATGCCCGAGACGCGCTTGAACGGCTTCTCGTCCTCGGCGAATACGGCGGCCGCGATCTCGCTCGGCGTGAGTTCCGACAGCACGCCGAGCGCGCTGCGCGGGCCGACGCCCGATACCGCGAGCAGCTGGCCGAAGACCTCGAGCTCGTCCGCGGTTGCGAAGCCGAAGAGCGTCAGCGAGTCCTCTCGCACGACCAGGGAGGTGTGGAGCGACAGCTGCTCGCCGGGAGTGTGCGCGGCCGCCCGCCCGGAGGGGACTTCGACCCGCAGGCCGAGACCACCGACACCGACAACCACCCAGCCCGCTCCCGCGGAGAGCACAGGGCCCTGAATCGAAGCAATCACGCAGTCACCCTACGGCGTGGCACCGACATCGCGTCGGGGCCACGCCGCATCATGCGAACATATCTTCGAATCAGGCGCCGACCGGCTCGGCGACGCGCTGGTCGGCGCGAACCGAGCGATTGACGGAGGAGATGATCGCCTTGAGCGTCGCGCGGCTGGTGTCGGGGTCGATGCCGACGCCCCAGAGGCGCTGACCGTCGACCTCGAGGTCGACGTAGGCGGCCGCGACCGCGTCCCCGCCGGAGCTCATCGCGTGTTCGACGTAGTCGAACAGCGTGATCTCATGGCCGTGCTCGCCGAGCGCCCGGATGAACGCGTCGACCGGCCCGTTGCCGCGCGCGGTGGTCTGCTGCTGCTCGTCGCCGACGCGCAGATCGACCGTCAGCTCGGTGACGCCGTCACCCGCGCTCGCGGTCGCGGTGCGGGTGATCTCGTAGCGGCCCCAGCGATCCGCATCCGGATCCTGGGCCGGGAGGTACTCGTCCTGGAAGATCTTCCAGATGGAGTCGCTCGAGACCTCGCCGCCCTCGGTGTCGGTGAGGCCCTGCACGACCGCGCTGAACTCGATCTGCAGTCGTCGCGGCAGATCCAGCGAGTGGTCGGTCTTCAGCAGGTACGCGACGCCGCCCTTGCCCGACTGCGAGTTCACCCGGATCACCGCCTCGTACGAACGGCCCAGATCCTTCGGGTCGACCGGCAGGTAGGGAACCGCCCACTCGATGTCGTCGACGGAGACTCCGGCGGCCTCGGCGTCGGCCGCCATGCGCTCGAAGCCCTTCTTGATCGCGTCCTGGTGCGAGCCCGAGAACGCCGTGTAGACGAGGTCGCCCGCCCACGGGCTGCGCTCGGGGACACGCAGCTGATTGCAGTACTCGGCCGTGCGTCGCACCTCGTCGAGACGGGAGAAGTCGATCTGGGGGTCGATCCCCTGCGTGAACAGGTTGATCCCCAGCGCGACCAGGTCGACGTTGCCGGTTCGCTCGCCGTTGCCGAAGAGGCAGCCCTCGATGCGGTCGGCGCCGGCCATGTATCCGAGCTCGGCGGCCGCGACCGCGGTGCCCCGGTCGTTGTGCGGGTGCAGCGACAGGATCACGTTCTCGCGATGGTTCAGGTGGCGGCTCATCCACTCGATCGAGTCGGCGTAGACGTTCGGGGTCGCCATCTCGACGGTGGCCGGGAGGTTGATGATCACCTTGCGGTCCGGCGTCGGCTCGAACACCTCGAGCACCTCGTTGCAGACCTCGGCCGCGTACTCGAGCTCGGTCCCGGTGTAGGACTCGGGCGAGTACTCGTAGTAGATCTCGGTGCCCTCGCAGATGTGCTCGCTCGCACGGCACAGCTTCGCCCCGTCGACGGCGATCTGCTTGATGCCCTCGCGGTCGGAGCGGAAGACGACGTCCCGCTGCAGGATGCTCGTCGAGTTGTAGAGGTGGACGATCGCCTGCTTGGCGCCGATCAGCGACTCGTACGTGCGGGTGATCAGGTGCTCGCGCGCCTGGGTCAGCACCTGGATCGTGACGTCCTCGGGGATCGCGTCCTCTTCGATGAGCTGGCGCACGAAGTCGAAGTCGGTCTGGCTCGCCGAGGGGAATCCGACCTCGATCTCCTTGTAGCCCATCTTGACCAGCAGATCGAACATGATCCGCTTGCGCTCCGGGCTCATCGGGTCGATCAGCGCCTGGTTCCCGTCGCGAAGGTCCACCGCGCACCACCGGGGGCCTCGGTGATCCGCTTGCTCGGCCAGGTGCGATCGGGCAGGTCGACCGCGATGATCTCGTGGAACGGACGGTACCGGTGGATCGGCATGGTCGTCGGCTGCTGCTGGTTCTTCATGATCTCGTCTTCTGTCTTTCGCTTGCGAAGTTTTTCAGCCAACACGAAACGCCGCGACGAGGGAGGCCTGAGAACTAGGACTCGTCGCGGCAGCTAAGAAGAAGCGAGCGGAACCGCATACCGCCACTATACACGGATCGACATGCCCTCCCGCCCAGCCCGTAGGCTGGCGATATGCCCCGGATCGCCCCAACGCTCCTCCGCTCGTCCGCCGCGGCCGCGCTCGGCGGGCTCGCCGTTGCCGCGGCGCTCGCGTCGACGCCGTCCCCGGCGCAGGCCTCGGTCGACGACTTCGCCTACGAGAGCTGGGACGCGAAGTACGTGCTCGACCTCGACGCCGAGGGCCGGGCGGTGGCTCGCGTCACCGAGACCCTGACCCCGGTGTTCCCGGACTTCGACCAGAACCGGGGCATCGTGCGCGCCCTGCCCCTCGAATACGAGGATGCCCCCGTGCCGCCGACCGGCATCACGGTCACCGACGCCGCCGGCCGGCGGGTCCCGTTCACCACTGAGGACTCCGGAAGGTTCCGCGGCATCCTCGTCGGCGACGACGCCTACGTCCACGGACGGCAGACCTACGTCATCTCGTACACGCTCCGGGACGTCGTGCTCGCGGCTTCGAAGACGCGGGCCGACGAGTTCTACTGGGACGTGCTGCCGATCGAGCGGCAACAGCGGGTCGACGCGTTCTCGCTCGACGTCGAGTTCGCTCCGACGCTCGCGAAGCGGCTCACGGGAGCCGCGGCCTGCTACACCGGTCCGGCGGGGTCCGAGCAGCGCTGCACCATCGAGTCTCCTCCGGCTTCGGAGACCGCAGCGACCGCGGCGGTGCGCCTCTCCGACGTCGCGCCGGGCTCGGGGGTCACCGTCGCCATCGGCATGGAGCCAGGGACCGTGGCGCAACCCTCGAACCGGGTGCCGAACTTCTGGCTGGACCGGCTCCCCGCGATCCTGGCGTTCGGCGCCCTCGGCTGCGGTATCGCGGGTGCGATCCTCGTCGGCAGGCTCGTGCGCAAGCGCCGCTTCTTCCGCGGGACGATCGTGGCGCAGTACGACGTTCCACCGCACCTGCCTCCGCTGCTCGCCGCGAATCTGGTCGGCGGTGCGAAGTCCGTGCTGCCCGCGGAGTTCGTGCATCTCGCCGTGTGCGGCGCCGCACGCATCGAGGACAGCCAGCAGCCCGAGAGCATCTGGTCGGGCAAGCAGCCGCCCGTGCTCCGGCTCCTCGATCCCGCCGCGGTCACCGATCCACTCGATCAGCGGACCATCTCCGAGCTCTTCGCGGGGCTGGCCCCGGGGCAGGCGTTCCAGCTCCCGAAGCAGGACTCCCGTTTCGCCCAGCGGATGCAGAAGCTCGTCGGCGGGGTTCCCGCCGAGGCGAAGGCACGCGGCTACACGACCACTGAGGCGAGCCGCGGCGCCCGCGTCCTCGGGCTCGTGGCGCTGGCGCTCGTCCTCGCGGCCACGCCCCTCTTCGTCCTCGGGATCGGGCGTCCCGGAAGCCTCAGCTTCGGTGTCGCACTGCTGCTCGCGGTGTCGCTCGTGCTGGCGATCGTCGCACTCGCGAAGCACCGGGTGCTCACGCCGGCCGGGGCCGAGGCACGGGAGTACCTGCTGGGCGTCAAGCTGTTCACGAGCGTGGCCGAGGCGGACCGGATCCGCACGCTGCAGAGCTACACCGGAGCCGAGCGGCTCGAGGACGCCGGGGTGAACGTCGTGCAGCTCTACGAACGGCTGCTCCCCTACGCGATGCTCTTCGGACTCGAGAAGGAGTGGGGCAGCGTCCTCGAGGTCCGCTACCAGGAGGCGGGGGTGGCGGTTCCGGTCTGGTACCCGGGGCTCGCGGCCCACGGCCTCGCCGGACTCGACCGCAGTCTGAGCGACATGTCGAGCAGCTTCAGCTCGTCGGCGAGCTACAGCTCGAGCTCGTCGGGCGGCTCCTCGGGCGGCGGGTTCTCGGGCGGAGGCGGAGGCGGCGGGTTCTCGGGCGGACGCTGATCCGTCCTGCACCCGCCGCGGCGCAACGACCGGTGCGAGACGGACCGCTTCGGGTTCGCCTCGCACCGAGATCACCGTCCCCGACCGAACCCGAGCCGCTCGGCGATCGCCTCCGCGCGGGCGATGACCTCGTCCTGCCACGGCTGCAAGGGGTGCGCCGGCGAGGCGTCGAACGAGGGCCCGAACGGATCTTCGACCCCGGTCTCCCGTCCGCTCAGCGCTTCGAGCACCGCGAGCCCGCAGAACGGCACGTGCACCGGCGAGTACCCGCCCTCGTGCGAGAACACGACGCGTCCGCCGCACGCTTCGTCGGCGACTTCGAGGATGCGCTCGGCCATCGCCTTGAATCCGCCGGACGTGACCGTCATGCAGCCGAGCGGATCGACCGCGCTCGGGTCGAAGCCGCTCGACACGATCACGATGGCCGGAGCGAACGACCGGATCGCGGGCGCCGCCACCCGCTCGATGGCCGCGAGGTACGCACCGTTGCCGGAACCCGCGGGCAGCGGAATGTTGATGTTGCGGCCTTCGGCACCCGGGCCGCCGATCTCGTCGAGCGAACCGGTGTCCTGCGGGAACAGGCGATCCTGGTGGATCGATATGGCGAGCACGTCGGGATCGTCCCAGTAGATCTGCTGCGCACCGTTGCCGTGGTGGACGTCGTAGTCGATGATCGCCACGCGCCGGACGCCGAGCTCGGCGCGCGCGTACTCGATCGCCACGCAGACGTTCGAGAAGAGGCAGTAGCCCATCCCCATCTCCCGGCGGGCGTGGTGGCCGGGCGGGCGGACCAGCGCGTAGGCGTTGTCGACCTCGCCCCGCATCACCGCGGCGACCGCCGCCATCGTTCCGCCCGCCGCAAGCTTCGCGATTTCGAAGGAGCCCCGGCCGAACGGCGTGTACCCGTCGCCCGCGTCACCGCCCCGGTCGGAGCTCAGCTCGCGGATGCGCGCCACGTGCTCCGGCGTGTGCACTCGCAGGAGATCGGTGTCGGAAGCCTCGATCGCCGGTACGCGGACCAGCGCGTCGATCAGGCCGGAGACCTCCACGAGGCCCGCCATGCGCGACTTGGATTCGGGACTCTCGAACGCCTGGTGCGGCTGATTGAAGCCGCCGGACGGGGCGACCCCGACGGCCGTCCCCGTGTCGTGCCAGGCATAGCGCTCGTGCCACACGTATCCCGTGGTCCGCTGCGTCATCGGGAGGCTCCTTCGTTCAGAGGTGCGCCGAGGTGCTCGGCGTCGGGTTCGTTGAGGTGGTCGAACAGCGCGTCGACGCGATCCCGTTCGGCACGGGACACCGGCACGAGGTACGCGCACGCCACGTAGACGACGGTGTTGACCGCGAGCGCTGCGACGCCGCTCGTCATTCCACCGAGCACCGGGATCGCGATCGGGTACACGAGCTGCAGCACTGCGGCGACCACGAAGCCGGAGACCATTCCGGCGATCGCCCCGACGGCGTTGCCGCGCCGCCAGAAGATTCCGAGCAGCAGGGTGGGGGCGAGCTGCACGATGCCCTGGTAGGAGACCATCGCGAGGGCGATGAGCCCGTTCAGCGTCGTGGCCGTGAGCACCGCGATGATGCCGGCGATGATCGTGAGGATTCCGACGGCGATCTTTCCGGTCTTCGGATCCTCGATCCGCTCGCCGCGGGCGACCCCGACGATGTCGTTCGCGGTCTGCGCGCCGAGGGCCTGCAGGTTCGCGCCCACATTGCCCATGGTGGCTGCCACCACGCAGATGCCGGCCAGCGTGAGCACGACGGGTCCCCCGACGCTCGCGGTGATGAACCAGACCGCATCGGTCGCCTCGGCGACACCGGGCAGGCTCGCGGCGAGCATCGCGAGGACCGAGAGCGCGGTGCCGAAGACGAACAGGATGGGTGCCGCCATGACCGCGGAGCGCTTGATCGTGCGGGTCCCGCTCGACGCGAAGAGGCGCACGAAGATGTCGGGCCAGCACCAGCCGCCGAGCGCGCCGGTGAGGACGAGCGAGAACAGGTAGAGCGGTCCCTCGGCGCTTCCCGGGCCGGGCAGGCGGAAGAAGCCCTCGGGCAGCTCGGCGAAGCCGTGACCGTTCGTGACGAGCCAGGTGATGAGCCCGAGGATCAGCAGCAACCCGAGGCCGTAGGCGACGAGTCCCTGCACCATGTCGCTGAGCACGAGCCCGCGGGCGCCCATGCGCACGGTCCACACCTGGCGCAGCACGAGCACCCCGATGCCGATGAACGCCGCCGCCCCCGCGGCCACCTGCCCGAAGGAGAGGTAGGTGAACACGAGCGTGAGCGACTGCATGCCGAGCACGATCCAGGGGAAGGAGGCGAGGATCCCGATGATCGCGGCGACCACGCGGACCGTCTTCGATCCGTAGCGGAGACCCAACAGGTCGGCCTGCGTGCGCAGGTCGAATCGTTTGCCCCAGGTGTGGACGGGCTTCGCCAGCATGAACATGAGGACCACGGCGAGCAGGGCGTAGGGCACCGAGTAGAAGCCGATCGCACCGGCCGCGGCCGCGTAGCCGGCGAAGGAGATGAAGATAGTGCCGGGCAGCCAGGTGTTCACGAAGGCCATCGTCGAGAAGAAGGGGCCGAAGGAGCGGCCGGCGGTCGCGTACTCGCTGAAGGAGTCCGTGCGCTTCCGACTGCGCTCGAGCACCACGACGATCACGAGGAAGAAGAGGGCGACACCCCCGTATCCGAGCAGGATCATGACCGGTCCTCCCCCGCTGCCGGAACGGACGCCGCCCCGTCCGAGTGCTCCGCGCGCTCGGCACGGGCGTCGAGCACGTACATGCTCCAGATCGCTGCGAGCACGAGCAGCCCGGTCACGATGAAGTACCAGACTCCCCGGAGCCGACGAGCCACTGGAGCGGCGGGAAGAGCATGATCAGGAACGAGGCGGCGACCAGCGCGGCGATGCCGCGTCTGCGGCTCCGGGCCGGTCCGGTTCTGGCGGGTGCGGTCATGGGAAGCGTCCTTTCGTCGGCGTCGTTGCCGAGGGTGCCGGAACGTTCCGGCACTGCAGCAATGATGCGCCAACCTCACGCTCCCGTCAAGCCCCCGTCCGCTGCGCTCCGCCCGAGCGCCGCGGGCTGCGGCGCCGCCACCGAGCGCTAGCATGTCGAACATGAGCGCCAGACGGGTCACGATCGTCGATCTCGCAGCCGAACTCGGCCTGTCGAAGACGACGGTCTCGGACGCCCTGCACGGGCGCGGACGGGTCGCACCCGAGACCGTCGCCCAGGTGCGCGACACCGCAGCCGCGCTCGGCTACGTCGGCAATCGCGCCGCGCAGCAGCTCCGCGGCAATCGCGTCGGTGCGGTCGGCCTGTACATCCCGCCCGTCGTCCGCAGCTTCGCCTTCTACATGGAGTTCGTCTTCGGCGCGGTCGCCGCCGCGGGCGAGAACGGGATCGACCTGGTGCTGCTCACCCGCGACGAAGCTGCGCTGCGCAGTCGCCCGCCGGCCGTCGACGGAGTCATCGCCATCGACCCGCTCCCCGGCGACCCGGTGCTCGCCGCGCTCGCCGCGCTCTCCGTGCCGCTCGTCACGGCGGGTCGTCCGCTCGACCCGGATGAGATCGCCGCGGACGGCACCGTCGAGGTCGGATACCCCGCCTACATCGGCGAGCTCCTCGATCGTGCGCTCGCCCGAGGACTGCACCGCCCGGCGCTGCTGCTCCCCGATCAGCAGTTCCACTCGTCCTTCGCGGAGGACGTCGTGATCGGCTACCGCGACTGGTGCGCGGAACACCACGTCGAACCCTGGATCCGGGAGATCCCCGTGCACCCGAGCAGCGATCGGGTCGCGGAGGTCCTCGACGAACTGGTCTCGGGCCTCGATCCGGATATCGTGCTCTGCAGCTATCAGGGACTCGCCGGAAGGCTCCTCGCCCCGCTCGAGCGGGTCGGGAAGCGACCGGGATCCGACTTCGAGCTGGTCTCGCTCGTTGGCGATCCCGTGACCGAGCTCGGTGACGAGCGGATCACGAGCCTCGACATACGACCCGCCGGCTTCGGCCGAGCATCGGTCCTGCTGCTCAGGGATCTCCTGGAAGGCGCGACCCGGGCCCCGGCGAGCCGGACCCACGACGCGGTGATCCCCGGGGACGCGTTCTCCGCCGCGGGGAGCCGCTAGCCCGCGTCAGGCGCGCCGGTACCGGGCGCTGCCGAACCCGACGATGAAGTACCCGATGAACGGGAGCAGCCAGAGCAGGAGGACCGAGAAGAAGGGTCCCTTGCCGAAGTTGCCGCCCACCTTGATCGCCACGATCAGCGCGAGGATCACGTTCACGATCGGAATCAGGTAGAGCAGCACTATCCAGCCGGAGAAGCCGGCGATCTTCACCAGGAAGATCAGGTTGACGATCGGGATGATCGCGAGGATCCCCGGATAGCCGGCCTTCGTGAAGGTCTTCCAGAGCGCGATCGCGACGAGCACGTACCAGACGATGCCCACGACGGTAGCGGGTCCGCTGAGCGCGGTGAACTGGGCCTGATCGGTGATTCCGTAGTTCATGAGCGTTCCTCTCCTGCGAGCCGCGGCGGCGGCGTGCCCGTGGGTCCGAGCCTAGTCAGCGGACCGGGCCCGCGACAGCGTTCAGAATCCGAGCCGGCCCAGCGCCTTCGGATCGCGCTGCCACTCCTTGAGCAGCTTCACGCGCAACGACAGGTAGACGCGGCGGCCAAGTAGCGCCTCGATCTCGTGCCGGGCGCGCTCGCCGATGTCGCGGAGCTGCGATCCGCCCCTGCCGATCACGATCCCCTTCTGGCTGTCGCGCTCGACGTAGATCGATGCGTAGAGCGCCAGGAGCCCGTCCTCGCGCTCCTCGCGGTCGTCGACCGTCGCGGCGAGCGAGTGCGGCAGCTCGTCGCGCATGCCGTCGAGCGCCGCCTCGCGGATGAGCTCCGCGATGCGGTCGTCCTCGTTCTCGTCGGTGATCTGCTCCGCCTCGTAGAGCGGCGGCGATACCGGCATGAGCTCGAGCAGCACGTCGGAGAGCACGTCGAGCTGATCCCGGGTGACCGAGGAGATCGGCACGACCGCGTCCCATTCCCGCAGCTCGCCGAGCCGGGTCAGCTGATCGATGATCTCCCCGTTCGAGGCCTCGTCGACCTTGGTGAGGATCGCGACCTTCTTGGCGCGGGGGAAGTCGTCGAGCCGCTCGTTGATGAAGCGGTCACCGGGGCCGAGCTTCTCGTTCGCCGGCACGCAGAAGCCGATCACGTCGACGTCGCCGAGCGTCGCTTCCACCAGCGCGTTCAGCCGCTCGCCGAGCAGGGTCCGGGGCCGATGGATGCCCGGCGTGTCGACGATGATGAGCTGCCCGTCGGGCCGGTGCACGATACCGCGAATCGCGCGGCGCGTGGTCTGCGGCTTCGGGCTCGTGATCGCGATCTTCTGACCGACGAGCGCGTTCGTCAGCGTGGATTTGCCGACGTTCGGCCGCCCCACGAAGGAGACGAAACCCGCGCGGTGCTCGCCCTCGGGCTCGGTGCCGACGCCGTCGGCCTGCTCTGCGTTCACTGCTGTTCCTCTTCCCGGCGGAGCTGATCCGCGTCGTTGTCTTCGGTGCCCACCCAGCGCACGCGCGCCGTCATGAGGCGCTGCCTGCGTCGCTCGGTCTCGAGGGCGGTCAGTTCGATTCCGTCGATCTCCACCCGGTCGCCGGGCTCCGCGAGCCTGCCGAGGTGCTTGGCGAGCAGGCCGCCGACCGTGTCGACCTCGTCGTCCTCGAGCTCGCGCTCGAACAGCTCGCCGAGCCGGTCGATCGTGAGTCGGGCGCTCACGATGAACCCGTCGCCGTCGATCACGATCTCGGGCGTCTCGCGATCGTGCTCGTCGCTGATGTCGCCGAGCAGCTCCTCGATCAGGTCTTCGAGGGTGACGAGACCGGAGATCCCCCGTACTCGTCGACCGCGAGAGCCAGGTGCACGGACTCGCGCTGCATCTGGCGCAGGAGCGCATCCGCCGGCTGCAGCTCGGGGACGAACAGGGCCGGCTTCATCACGCGGGTGATCGGCGCGGATTCCGCTTCCTCGGGTCGGCGCAGCACGAACCCGCTCGCGTCGCGGAGGTGCGCGACGCCCACGATGTCGTCGACGTCATCGGTGACCACGGGCACGCGCGAGTGCCGCGAGGCCAGGATCGCTTCGAGCGCGTCCTTCATCGACAGTCCGGCATCGACGGTCACCATGTCGGTGCGGGGCACCATCAGCTCGCGCACGCGGGTGTCGCCGAACTCGACGAGCGAGTGGATGTAGTCGCGGTCATCGGCCTCGAGCAGCTCCTGCTCGGCGGCCTGGTCCACCATCGACAGCAACTGCTGCTCGTCTCGGATCAGCGCGCTGCCGCCGCGGCCCGGGGTCACACGGTCCCCGACGCGCATCAGGCTGCTCGCGACCGGGCCCAGCAGCACGCGGATCCCGTGCACCAGCGGCGCCGAGAAGCGGATGATGCCGTCGGGGTGGTGCGTGCCGACCGTGCGGGGGCTCGTCCCGACCAGCACGAAGGTGACCGCGGTCATGATGAGTGCGGCCGCGAGCAGCGTCAGCCAGAGCGGTTCGATGAGCGCCGCGAGCACGAGAGTGATGAGGACGGCCGCGAGCGTCTCGGCGGCGACGCGCGCGAAGCCCAGCGCGTTCTGGTGCGCCGCCTCGTCCTCCGCGATCGCCCGGATCGACGCCCCTCGGCGCGCGTCCTCGGACAGCGCAAGGAGCTCGGCCTTCGAGCGGACCGACAGCGCTGCATCGCTCGCGGCGAGCAGGCCGCCGATCGCGAGCAGCACGACGGCCGCCGCGAGGAAGAGCGCGATCAGACCGCCGGTCATCGGCCCCGCTCGCGCATCGCGAATCCGAGCAGCAGGTCGCGCTGGAGGCCGAACATCTCGGCCTCCTCGTCGGGAGTGCCGTGATCGAAGCCGAGCAGGTGCAGCATGCCGTGCGTCAGGAGCACGCGCACCTCCTGGAGGAGATCGTGGCCGGCGGCCTCGGCCTGCAGCTCGGCGACCTGCGGGCAGATCACGACGTCGCCCAGCAGGCCGGCGGGCGTCGGCGCATCGACACGGCCGGGGCGCAGCTCGTCCATGGGGAAGCTCAGCACGTCGGTGGGACCGGGTTCGTCCATCCACTGCACGTGCAGCTGCTCGATCGCGGCCTCGTCGACGAACAGCACGCCGAGGTCGGTCTCGGGGTGGACGTGCAGCGATTCGAACACGAAAGCGGCGAGGCGCTGCAGGCTCTCCTCGGCGACCTCGATGCCGGACTCGTTGTTGATCTCGACGCTCATGCTGCGGGACCCTTTCGTTCGTCGCGGTTCGCCGCGCGTGCTTCTTCGTAGGCCGAGTAGGCATCCACGATGCGCCCGACCAGGCTGTGCCGCACGATGTCGTCGGAGGACAGCTCGGCGAAGTGGATGTCGTCGACACCCCGCAGGATCCGGTTCATGAGCCGGAGCCCGCTCGTGCCGATGGGCAGATCGACCTGGGTCACATCGCCGGTCACGACCATCTTGGATCCGTAGCCGAGGCGGGTCAGGAACATCTTCATCTGCTCCGGAGTCGTGTTCTGGGCCTCGTCGAGGATCACGAAGGACTCGTTGAGCGTGCGGCCACGCATGTAGGCGAGCGGCGCGACCTCGATGGTGCCGTTCGCGAGCAGACGCGGCACCAGGTCCTGATCCATCATCGACCCGACCGCGTCGAACAGCGGCCGCAGGTAGGGATCGATCTTGTCCTCGAGGCTGCCCGGCAGGTAGCCGAGGCGTTCCTCGGCTTCGACCGCCGGTCGGGTGAGGATGATCTTCGCCACCTCGCGGCGCTGCAGCGCCTGGACGGCCTTCGCCATCGCGAGGTAGGTCTTGCCGGTGCCCGCGGGGCCGATGCCGAAGACGATCGTGTTCCGGTCGATCGCATCGACGTAGGACCGCTGGCCTGCGGTCTGCGGCCGGATCGCGTTCCCGCGCACGCTGAGGATCGGTTCCGACAGCACCTGGGCAGCGGTGGGGCCGTCGCCGCGTTCGACCATGCGGGTCACCTCTCGGACGTCATGGCGGGAGACCGCGCCGCTCCGGCGCGCCACTTCGAGCACTTCGCTCACGACCTGCTCCGCCGCGCGCACCTGATCGGCCGGGCCGCGCAGGGTCAGCACGTGATCGCGAGCGTGGAAGGACACCGCGGGATGCTGCTGTTCGAGATCCGCGATCAGCTGATCGCGGTGCCCGAGGAAACTCGCCAGGTCGACCCCGGTGAGCAGCACGGTGCGCTCGAGCTGCGGGCCCCGCTCGGGGCCGGAGCGTCAGTTGCCAACGAGGCTGCGCTCCTCGAGTCCACCGGCCAGCACGTGCGCGTGCACGTGGAAGACGGTCTGCCCGGCGCTCGCTCCGGTGTTGAACAGGAGTCGGTAGTCGCCGTTCGCGTGCTCCTCCGCGAGCCGCTGCGCGACCTCGATCATCTCCGCGAGCAGCGCGGGATCCCCCGCCGCCAGCTCGGTCACGTTCGCGTACTCGGTGGTCTTGGGGATCACCAGGAGGTGCACCGGTGCCTGCGGGCTGATGTCGGGGAACGCGATCACGCGCTCGGTCTCGGCGAGGATCTCGACCGGGATCTCGCCTGCCACGATCTTGCCGAAGATGGTCTCTGCTGCCATGGGATCAGTCTATCGACGGACTCACCAGCGGCCGAGCGCGACGTTCAGCACGGCGAGGCCGGCGGGCCCGGCGGACGACGTGCGCAGCACCGTGGTGCCGAGCACGAGGATCTCGGCCCCGGCCGCCTCGAGCGCGTCGAGCTCGGCGTCGCCGAAGCCGCCTTCGGGACCGACGACGAGCAGGATCTCGCTCGGGAGGCGGGCATCGGAGGCGCGACCCGCGTCGGCGGAGAATCGGGCGGACCATTCCGACAGCGTGCGCTCGCCCCGGGGGTGCAGCGCGATGACCGCGCGCTCGGGGTCCGCCGCGGCGATGCGCAGTTCTTCCACCGTGACCGGGAACCCGACCTCCGGGACCCGGGAACGGAGCGACTGCTTCGAAGCCTCCCGGGCGATGCGCGACCACTTCGCGACACCCTTCGCCGCCTTCTCGGCAGCACCGGAGCCTTCCCAGCGCGAGACGGAGCGGGACGCCTGCCAGGGCAGCACCCGGTCCACGCCGAACTCGGTCGCCTGCTCGACCGCGCGCTCATCGCGGTCGCCCTTGGCGAGGGCCTGCACCAGGGTGAGTCGCGGACTCGCCTCCGGTTCGCGCCGCAGGTCGTCGAGCTCGACCGCGAACCGATCGCGGTCGGCACGCACGACGACGCCCTCGCCGATGGTGCCGTCGCCGTCGCCGAGGAGGATCCGCTCGCCGACCCGGAGGCGGCTCACCCGTACGGCATGCCGGGCCTCCTCGCCGCCGATCTCGACGGTCGCGCCGAGGGCCAGCGCGGTTCCGCGCTCGGCGTAGTACAGATTCGCCACGGTGCTGCCCGTTCCGCCGTCAGCCCTGACGGAAGAACCGGTCGCGGATCTTGCCGAAGAAGCCCTGCTGGAATTCGCCCAGCTGGGGGCCATCCTCCTTGCGCAGTGCGGCCAGCTGGCGCACCAGATCCTTCTCGCGGTTGGACAGCTTGGTCGGGGTGACCACCTGGACCGCGATCTTCAGGTCGCCGCGCGAGGTGGATCGGAGCCCCTGGATCCCGCGGCCCCGGACGGTGATGACGTCCCCCGACTGGGTGCCGCCGGGAACCTCGACCTGCACGTCGCCGTCGAGACCGGCCACCGTGCTTTCGGTGCCGAGGATCGCGTCGGTCATGCCGACCTGCAGCGTGCAGAGCAGGTCATTGCCATCGCGGCTGAAGATGTCGTGGTGGGTGACGCGGAACTCGATGAACAGGTCGCCGTTCGGGCCGCCGCCCGGACCGACCTCGCCGCCGCCGCGCATCTGGAGTCGGGTGCCGGTGTCGATGCCCGAGGGGATGTCGACGGTGAGGGTGCGGCGCTCGCGCACGCGCCCCTTGCCGCCGCACTCCACGCAGGGATGCTCGATGATGGTCCCATAGCCGTGGCAGGAGCCGCAGGGGTGGTTGGTCACCACGTTGCCGAACAGCGAACGCACCTGCCGCTGGACCTGGCCGGAGCCGTGGCAGACGTCGCAGGTGACGGGCACCGTGCCGGGCTGGCAGCAGCTGCCCGAGCACGTTCCGCAGAGCACGGCAGTATTGATGCTGACCTCGCGCTGCACGCCGAAGATCACTTCGGCGAGCGAGACGTCGACCCGGATCATCGCGTCGTCGCCGCGCTCCGCGCGGGACCGGGGCCCGCGCTGGCCGCCGCCGAAGCCGCTCCCGCCGAAGAACGTCTCGAAGATGTCGCCGAAGTCGCCCATCGACGCGCCGCCCTCGGACCCGCCCATGTCGTAACGACGGCGCTCGTTGGGGTCGCTGAGCACGTCGTACGCGTGGGTGACGCCCTTGAAGCGCTCGGACGCCTCCTCGCTCGGGTTCACGTCGGGGTGCAGCTCCCGCGCCAGGCGCCGGTAGGCCTTCTTGATCTCTTCGGGCGATGCGTCGCGTGCGACGCCGAGCGTCTCGTAGTGGTCCGCCACGGTGTGCGGCTCCTCTCATCGATTCGATGGTGGATGAAGTTCGAAGGTCGCTGCCGCCGGGAGCCCCGGCGCTGCGACCGGGGTCACCCCTCGCCGAGGGTGCGGTTCAGGTATCTCGCGACCGCGCGCACCGCGGCCATGTTGCCGGCGTAGTCCATGCGCACGGGGCCCAGCACGCCGAGCTGGGAGGGCGTGATCGAGTCGTCCTCGTACCCGGAGGCGATGATCGAGGCGCTCTCGAGCCCGTACGGCTCGTTCTCGCGACCGATGGACGCCGAGACCTCTCGACCCTCCTGCGCCATCTCGCCGAACAGTCGGAGCAGGGTGACCTGCTCCTCGATGGCCTCGAGCACCGTGGAGAGGCTGCCTGAGAAGTCGGCGCCGCGCGACAGGTTCGCAGCCCCCGCGATCGCGATGCGTTCGCTGCGATTCGCCCGGAGCTGGCCGATCACGACCGCGAGCACGCTGCGGACGAGCTCCGCCTCGGCTGCCTCCGCCCAGTCCCCGACCGTGCGGTCGAGCTGTTCGGCGGCGTGCACGGCGCTCTCGAGGTCGGTGCCGACGACGGCACCGGCGATGCGCTCGCTCAGGCCGTGCACCCAGGCCTCGGTGACCCGCAGCGCCGGCAGCGCGGCGACCTGCTGCTCTACCACGCCTGTGCCGAGGATCAGCACGCAGAGCACGCGGGCCTCGCCGACGGCGACGAGGTCGATGTGGCGAACGGTCGTGCGCTTGAGCGACGGGTACTGCACCACGGCCACCTGATTGGTGAGCTGCGCCAGCAGGCGCACGGTGCGCGCCATGGCGTCGTCGAGGTCGCTGGATTCGCCGAGGAATCGTTCGATCGCTGCCCGTTGTCCGGCGCTCAGCGGCTGGAAGCGGCTGAGCGTGTCGACGTAGAGCCGGTAGCCCTTGTCGGTGGGGACGCGGCCCGAGGAGGTGTGCGGCGCGGCGATCAGCTCTTCGTCCTCGAGCAGCGCCATGTCGTTGCGGATCGTGGCCGCCGAGACGCCGAAACTGTGCCGCTCGACGATCGATTTCGAGCCGACCGGCTCGTTCGACTCGACGTAGTCCCCCACCAGCGCGTGCAGCACGGCGAGACTGCGTTCCGAGACCATCACGCACCTCCTCGCCGGCATTCGATGTTGGTCGGGCCGAAGCCCGTCGACTGGCACTCGCAATCGTTGAGTGCCAAGTCTATCCCACCGACCTCGCGGAACGGCCCGTTCGGGACACCCGCGTCACCTCGATTCAGCCGTCGGCGGAACCGAGCAGACGGTGCACCACCGTGTCCGCGAGCAGGCGCCCGCGCAGGGTGGGGACGATGCGCCCGCGGATCGCCGCGGGCCCGTCGATGAGCTCGTTCGCGATGAGCCCGGGGATCGCCCGCCGTTCCTCCGGGCGGAGCACCGAGGCGTCGAGCCCGTCCGAGATCCGGGTCTCGAGGAGGATCCGCTCGGTGCGCCGCGATTCGGCGTCGAGCGTCTCGCGCGCGTGCGCCGGGGAGATCCCCTCGGCGATGCGCTGCGAGTACGCGGCGGGATGCTTCACGTTCCACCAGCGCACCCCGCCGACGTGGCTGTGCGCGCCCGGGCCCGCAGCCCACCAGTCCTCGCCCGTCCAGTAGGACAGGTTGTGCCTCGAACGGGTCTCGGGCGAGCGCGACCAGTTGCTGATCTCGTACCAGTGCAGGCCGGCCTCGCGGATCCGGCTGTCGGCGAGCTCGTACATCTCTGCGTGGAGATCGTCGTCGGGAGCTGCGACCCGACCGCGCTTGATCTGCGCCGCGAGCTTGGTGCCCTGCTCGATGATGAGCGCGTAGGCCGAGAGGTGATCCGGCTCGCAGGCGAGCGCGACGTCCAGCGACCGTTCCCAGTCGCCGATCCGCTCGCCCGGGGTTCCGTAGATCAGGTCGAGGCTGACCTGCAGGCCCGCGTCCTTCGCCCATTCGACGACCAGCGGGATCCGCTCGGGGGTGTGGGTGCGGTCGAGGGTGGCGAGCACGCTCGGCACGGCGGACTGCATGCCGAAGCTCACCCGGGTGAACCCCGCATCGGCGAGCGCGCGCAGGTAGGCGGCGTCGACCGAGTCGGGATTGACCTCCGTCGTCACCTCCGCGCCGGCGTCAAGCCCCCATTCGTCGCGAATACGGCCGAGCATCGAAGCGAGATCGCCGGCCGGCAGCAGCGTCGGCGTCCCGCCGCCGAAGAACACGGTGGAGACCCGCCGCTCGGGCAGGCCGGACTCGCGCAGCACGCGAGCCCCGAAGGAGAGCTCGGTCGCCGCCTCTGCGGCGTACCCGGCCTGGCTCGCTCCCCCACCGAGCTCGCTCGCCGTGTAGGTGTTGAAATCACAGTAGCCGCAGCGCACCCGGCAGTAGGGCACGTGCACATAGACGCCGAAGGCGCGATCGGACGCGCCGTCGCGCACGCTCGCCGGGAGCGAGCCGTCGGACGGCGCGGGATCGCCCTCCGGAAGGATGCTGGGCACGCCTAGCCCTTGCCGCCGCGCGCCTTGCCGCGGTTCTTGCCACCGTGCGGCTTCGAGCCGGACGACTTGCCGCCCTGCGCCTTCCCCTTCGACTTGCCCCACGACTTCGCGGTGACGGGTGCCGGTTCCTGAGCCGCTTCCGGAACAGCGGGCTCCGCAGCGGCGGGGTCCCCAGATCCGGCGGTGTCCAGCTCGACGAGCGCTGCCGGCTCGGGCTCGGGCTCGGGCTCGGGCTCGGGCTCGGGCTCGGGCTCGGGGCCAGGATCCACTTCGGCGTCCTCCGTTGCACCCTGGTCCGCTGCCGGATTCGGCAGCGGTGCCGGATCCGCGGGTGCGACCGCTTCGACCGGTTCGGCTGCGTCGACCGGTTCGGCGGGTGCGACCGGCGCTGCGGGCCCGGCAGCTCCGGCTGCCGGCTCCGCCTCGATGCGTGGCGCGGGCACGGTCGGGGTCGCGTGCACCGCCGCGGGTTCCGTCTCGGACGCCGCCGCCTCGACGGGCGCCGCATCCGGCACCACACCGGGAAGCATCGCCTCGAGGTGCTGCTTCGCCCGCCCGATCGCCGAGCGGATCTGCGAGCGGCCCTTGAGCGCGCTCGTCGATGCGAGGAAGCCTCGGGTCACACCCCAGACGGTGTCGTCCGAGCGGTGTTCGACGAGGAACAGCTCCTCGCCGATCGCGCCGTCGTCGTCAGCGGTTCCGATGGCGAACCCGACGCGATCGGGCTCGTCGATCACGTAGACCACGCGGATCCGCCGCGAGTGCTTGCCGCCGTTGCGGCTGATCGTGGCGGTCGTCCCGGAGGTCAGATACGGCTCGCCGTCGGGACCGAAGTGGTCCTCGCGCGCAGCGGGGGCCTCTGCCGAGCCGTTCGCGTCGAAGGTGAGTCCGGCGTACTGCCCGCCGTCGCCGCGGACCAGGTCTGCGATCGTCTCGCCGGAAGCGCGGTGCGCTCCCCAGGTCATGAGCAGACTGACCGCTGCCAGGAAGCGCTCCTGACCGCTGCCGATGAGCAGCGACTCCTCGAACGGCGTGGTGCCGTCGGGCGGGAACCGCAGCAGATCCGGCGCGTTCGACGCCCCGACGGCCGCGTAGGTCACCGGCATCGGAACATAGCTGCTGCGCCGGCTCACTTCTTCTGCTCCTTGCCCTCCACGTCACCCGAGAGCGCAGCGATGAAGGCTTCCTGGGGCACCTCGACCCGGCCCACCATCTTCATGCGCTTCTTGCCCTCCTTCTGCTTCTCGAGCAGTTTGCGCTTGCGGCTGATGTCGCCACCGTAGCACTTGGCGAGCACGTCCTTGCGGATCGCACGGATGGTCTCGCGCGCGATGACGCGCGCGCCGATCGCGGCCTGGATGGGCACCTCGAACTGCTGGCGAGGGATCAGCTTGCGCAGCCGCTCCGCCATCATCGTGCCGTAGTGATAGGCGTTGTCGCGGTGCACGATGGCGCTGAACGCGTCGACCTTGTCGCCCTGGAGGAGGATGTCGACCTTGACGAGGTCGGCCTCCTGCTCGCCCATCGGCTCGTAGTCGAGACTCGCGTAGCCCTGGGTGCGGCTCTTGAGGTGGTCGAAGAAATCGAAGACGATCTCGCCGAGGGGCATGCTGTAGCGCAGTTCGACGCGCTCGCCGAGGTACTCCATGCCGAGCAGGCTCCCCCGGCGGCTCTGGCAGAGCTCCATGATCGTGCCGACGTAGTCCTTGGGCGCGAGAATGGCGACGCGGACCATCGGTTCGCGGACGCTGGCGATCTTCCCGTCGGGGTACTCCGACGGGTTCGTCACCGTGATCTCCTTGCCGTCCTCGCGAGTGACCTGGTAGACCACGCTCGGCGCGGTCGCGATCAGGTCGAGATCGAATTCGCGGCGCAGGCGCTCGCTGATGATCTCGAGGTGGAGCAGACCGAGGAATCCGCAGCGGAAGCCGAAGCCCAGGGCGACCGAGGTCTCGGGCTCGTACTGCAACGCCGCATCGGAGAGCTTGAGCTTGTCGAGCGCCTCGCGCAGCACCGGGTAGTCGCTGCCGTCGATCGGGTAGAGCCCCGAGAACACCATGGGCTTCGGGTCGGTGTAGCCGGGAAGCGGTTCTTCGGCGGGCTTCAGCTTGGTCGTGACCGTGTCGCCGACCTTCGACTGGCGCACGTCCTTCACGCCGGTGATGAGGTAGCCGACCTCGCCGACCGCGAGGCCTCCGGTGGGCGTCGGGCCGGGCGACGAAACGCCGATCTCGAGCGCCTCGTGCTCGGCCTTCGTCGACATCATGAGGATCTTCTCGCGCGGCGTGAGACGCCCGTCGACCATCCGAACGTAGGTGACGACGCCGCGATAGGGGTCGTAGACCGAGTCGAAGATCATGGCACGCGCCGGCGCGTCGGCACGGCCGACGGGAGCCGGGATCCGCTCGACGACGCGATCCAGCAGTTCTTCGACACCCGCACCGGTCTTGCCCGAGACCTTGAGGATGTCGTCGGGGTCGCCGCCGATGAGGTCGGCGATCTCTCGCGAGACGCGCTCGGGGTCGGCCGCCGGCAGGTCGATCTTGTTGAGCACCGGGATGATCTCGAGATCGTTCTCCATCGCCAGGTACAGGTTGGCGAGGGTCTGCGCCTCGATGCCCTGTGCGGCGTCGACCAGCAGGATCGCCCCTCGCACGCGGCGAGCGAACGGGAAACCTCGTAGCTGAAGTCGACGTGGCCCGGCGTGTCGATCATGTTGAGCGCGAACTCGCCCACTGCGGTCTGCCAGTGCATGCGCACCGCCTGCGACTTGATGGTGATGCCGCGCTCGCGCTCGATATCCATGTTGTCGAGGTACTGCGCACGCATATCGCGATCGGAGACGGTGCCGGTGATCTGCAGCATGCGGTCAGCGAGCGTCGACTTGCCGTGGTCGATGTGCGCGATGATGCAGAAGTTGCGGATCTGCGCGGGGTCGGTCGCAGCCGGCTTGGGCGGATTCACACTTCGTGGAGACATATGGAGGCCATTATTCCAGAGAACCGCGGCTCCCGCGGCCGTTTGCGCTCCGAGCGCTCTCCAGCACGGCGGAGTCTGCGAGGATTGCCCCATGGCACAGGTCGTCGCGCTCTATCGTTTCCCGGTCAAGGGGTTCACCCAGGAAGCCTGCGAGGAACTCGCGATCCAGGATGACGGACGCGTCCGCGGAGACCGGGCGTTCGCCTTCCGCTACGCGAACGCCCTCGCGCCGCGCGAACGCGACGGCCTGGAGATCTGGTCCAAGTCCAAGGGCCTGACCCGCATGGAGTACCCGGCGCTCGCGGCGCTCCGGCTCACGACGGATCCGGCCGCCGGGCGGATCCGCATCGACGGGCCCGACGGACTGCACGCGGACGAGCCCCTCTCGGACGAGGGGCGCGAGCGCCTCTCCGCGACCGTGACCGAGTACCTGCTCGGCTCGGCGGACGCGCGCGGGCTCGAGTCCCCCGGCCGTCTCCCGTTGAGCCTGCTGGGCGAGGCCGATCGATCCCGGTTCCAGGACAGCGCACGCGGTTTCGTCTCCATGCACAGCCGCGAGAGCCTCCG
Source organism: Leucobacter sp. HNU (assembly GCF_047946755.1). Lineage (GTDB taxonomy): Bacteria > Actinomycetota > Actinomycetes > Actinomycetales > Microbacteriaceae > Leucobacter. The sequence continues at coordinate 1,337,358 of NZ_CP178837.1, forward strand.
CTCCCTCGAGTCCGCGCTCGGTCGCCCGATCGACGACCACCGGTTCCGTTCCAATATCGCGATCGAGGGCGTGGAGCCCTGGGAGGAGATCTCGGAACTGTCGCGGGTGCGGATCGGCAGGCTCGAGTTCGCGCCGCAGGAGGTGATCGGCCGCTGTCTCAACACGCACGCGAATCCGGAGACCGGGGTGCGGGACGCCGAGGTGCTCACCACCCTGACCCGCGTGATCGGTCAGAGGCAGCCCACCTTCGGGCGCTTCCTGCTCCCCCTCCGCGGCGGCGGCACGATCCGGGTCGGCGACACGGTCGAGCTCGTCGCCTGACTTCCCCACCCATCTCTGCTAAACTCGACTCTTGGCTTGCGTGTGGATCAACACCACACACCCCGCAAGGTGCCCTCTCTCGCCGCGCGGACAACCCGTCAATACCTCTTACCTCGTAAGGACAGAACCCAACGTGGCAAACATCAAGTCGCAGATCAAGCGCATCAAGACCAACCGCAAGGCGACCGAGCGCAACCGTGCGTACAAGAGCGAGCTCCGCACCGTGATCCGTCAGGTGCGCGAGGCGATCTCCGCGGGCGATAAGAGCGCTGCCGAGGCCAAGCTGCAGGTTGCTGCGCGCAAGCTCGACAAGGCCGTGAGCAAGGGCGTCATCCACAAGAACCAGGCCGCGAACCGCAAGTCGAAGCTCGCGGTCAAGGTCGCTGCGCTGTAGCCTCGATCAGCTTTCGCAGCTTCGAACAGGCCCCGCCGGGATTCCGGTGGGGCCTGTTCCGCTTTCGGGCTGCTCGCGCTCGCGGGCTGCTCGTGCGCGAACCACTCGCGCCGCTCGCCCCGGACGGTGCGTCGACCACGGCGAGGATCGCCGTTGCGGTCAGGCGCGGCGGGGTTCCCGTCCGCGGCGGGCGACGAAGAGCACGAAGCGTTCGAGCGCGTACTCGGGGTCGCGGCTGCCGCCTTTGAGAAGCCACTCCGTCTCGGCGGCCAGGTCGATCGCCGCAGCCAGGTGCTCTTCGCTCCATGCCCGGCCGTCCTTCACCGCGCGTTCCGCCTGCCAGGGGGCCATGCCCAGGTCTTTCGCGAGCTGCCCGGCAGATCCGCGGGCCCCGTAGGCTCGCGCGATGCCGCGGAGCTTGAAATTGAGCGCCGCGAGCATGGGGATGGGGTCGGTGCCCGTCGAGAGGGCCTGCCGGAGCAGCACGAGCGCGTCGGCGGCCTTGCCCGCGGTCGCCGCATCGGCGACCTTGAACGCACTCGCTTCGACGCGACCTTCGGTCGCCCGTTCGACGTCGTCCTCGGCGATGCGGGCGCCCGCGGTTTCGACGATCTGGGCGCAGGCGCCGGCGAGCTCGCCGAGGCCGCCGGCATAGGCGAGCACGAGCTGCCGCACCGCGCCCGGCGTCGCCTGCGCCCCGAGCCGGTGGAACTCGCCCATGGCGAAGTCGTAGCGGTCCTGGTCCTTCTTGACCTCGAGGCATGGGATCTCGATCGCGTCGGCGAGCCCGCGAACGTGGTCGAGCACCGCCTTGCCCCGCTGACCGCCCCCGTGGCGAAGCACGAGGGTCGTGTCGTCTGCGGGCTGCTCGAGGTAGCGCTTCATGTCGGTGATGAACGCGTCGGAGCACTTCTCGACCCCGTCGACCCGGATGAGTCTGGGTTCGGCGAAGAGGAGGGGCTCGCGATCGTGAAGATCTCGCCCGCGGCGTAGCCGGAAGCCTCGAGGTCGTGGACCTCGGTCTCGGGAACCGCGGCTTTGAGCTGGTCGCGGATGGCCCGAGCGGCGCGGTCGGCGAGGAACGACTCGGGTCCGCTGATGAGCACGACGGGTGCGGGGCGCGCCTCGAACCAGCCCACGTGAGGGATCTTGCTCTTGGTTCCGCCCTTTGCCGCTGCCACCCCTCCAGCCTAGAGCAGCCCGCAGACATCGCCTGGCTGCCCGCGTCCTCGTCTCCGCGTTCCACCCACGTCTCCGCGACTCCGCCATCGCCCGGGGAGATCGCGATCGAGCCGTGCCGATCGGTGCGCAGCACCGTGGAGCCTGCCTGCTCGTAGGAGGAGATCGCTTCGGCGGTCGGGTGCCCGTAGCGGTTGCCCGCGCCGACCGAGACGACGGCGAGCCCGGCACCCACCGCCGAAGCGAGCCGTGGATCATGATCGCGCGAACCGTGGTGGGCGATCTTCACGAGGTCGGCGGAGAGATCGGATCGCTCCCGAAGCAGGGTCGCCTGCTCCTCGCGCCCGGTGTCGGCCAGCAGCAGCATCGCGAACCCGGACGCTCGAGCGCGGAGCACGAGGGAGGCCCCGTTCGTGTCCGCGGGCCGCTGCCCGACCGACGGCGCGAGCACCGACACCTCGAGCGCTGAGCTCCCCGGTCGGGAAGACGACCCCGGAGCCGGCTCGCCGTTGCGTGGAAGCGCGAGCCGGCGCCCGGCCTCCCCCAGCTCGACCGGTATCCCGGCTGCGCACAGCTCCCGAAGCACTCGCCGCTCGGCGACGACCCGCTCATCGCTCGCGCAGGGTTCCTGGCGCGGTTGCCCGGCGGCGCCTCCGACGGGCTGCCCGACGGGCGGTGCGATGATCGCGGATTCGACCCGGTCGATCACGCGCGCGAGCGCACCGACGTGATCCCGGTCGTCGTGCGTGAGCACCAGCAGTCGGATCCGGCCGACGCCGAAGCGCCGCAGGCACTCCGACAGCCGTTCCGGTTCGTCCCCCGTGTCCACCAGAACGACCGAGTCCGGCGCTCGCGGATCCCGCACGAGCAGCGCATCGCCCTGCCCGACGTCGCAGGCGACGAACGCCCAGTCCCGCGGTGTGGCAGCGCGCTCCGCGATCGGTGCCGCGACCGTGATCCCGGCCGAGATCCCGCCGGCGCCGGATGCGAGCAGCGCGATCGCGACACGCACGGCCCTCGGCTTCGGCGGAGCCGGACGCCATGGCGCACGCCGCCGCGCCCGAGCGCCGCCGGGGAGGCCGAGGGCACCGGAACGCAGCGCCGCCGCGATCATCGGAGCGCACTGCACGACGACGAGCAGCAGTGCGCCGGACCAGCCGCCCGGCCACTCGAGCCGGGCGAGCGGAAGCGTCGCGCAGACCTCGGCCACGGCCGCGACCCAGCTGGACGCCCAGCTCGCCACCACGACCGCCGCGCCCCCTGCCGGCGCCGAGATCCCGAGCAGCAGGACCGCGATCAGCCCGACACCCGTACCGATCGGCGCCGCAGGCGCCGCGAGCAGGTTCGCGAGGATGCCGGCCAGCGGAATCCCCGGCTCGATCAGCAGGAGGCCGGGGCCGCAGGCGACCTGAGCGGCCACGCTCATCGCGATCGGCAGCGCGAGCACCCGGGGCAGCCGTCCGAACCGTCTCAGGCCTTCCTCGATCGCCGGAGCGAGGAGTAGGACTCCCCGGTGGCCAGCACCGACAGCCCGAACCCCGCCTGCCTCGATTCCCAGGGGTCCGCGACCAGCAGGAGCAGCACGGCCGCGCCCAGCGCGGGGAGCCCGGAGCCCGGGACTCCGCCGAATCGGCTGGCCAGCATCACACCGGCCATGATCGCGGCGCGCTGCACGCTCGCGTCGGGCCCGATGAGCGCCACGAAACCGACGAGAGCGGCTGCGGACAGGACGACCCTCGTACGACGGCCCGCCCCGAAGCGCGCCGATGTCCATGCGATCGCGCCGACCACCAGCGCGCAGTTCGACCCGGACACCGCCGTGAGGTGCGTGAGCGAGGTCGCACGCATCCGTTCGCCCAGGAGCTCAGGGATCGGGCTCGTGTCCCCCACGGCGAAGCCGGGCACCAGCTCCGCCCCCGGAACCCGTGCCGCAGCGGCGACGAGCCGCGCTCGGGCCTCCGCCAGCGTGCTCACGGCGGCGTCCAGCCTGCCGGGAATCGACTCGACGGCTCCGCGCGCCGCGATCTCGAATGCCCCGTCGGATTCGGGAGGTTGGGCCCGGACTGCACCCGTGACCCGGATTCGGCTTCCCGGGCCCCAGTGGGGATCCGCGGCCCCGTCGATCCAGACGAGAATCGGTGCGGCGTCCACGGTCCCCCGCAGCCAGGAGCGGGTGCCGTCCTCGGAGACCCGCGAACCCGGATAGGCGCTCAGCTGCACGTCGACGGTCGCCGAACGCCCGCGGTCCGCGGCATCGTTCAGCCCGGGATGCCGCCGATCCTCTTCGAGTCCGACCAGCCGAACGCTCAGGAGGAGCAATCCGGCCGCACCGACGAGCACGGCACCGAGCGCCCGGGAGCCGAGGAGCCCGGGCTCCCGACGGGCCGATCGATCCCGGCGGCCGACGGCGTAGGCGATCACGGCCGCGAGCACGCCGCACAGCACCGACGCAGCACCGATCCACGCACCGGAGCCGGGCATCGCCACCGCGACGGCAGCCACACCCCAGATTCCGATCGATGGGGCGAGCACCCGCCAGAGTCCGTCGATGCTGCCGGGACGACGCGTGCCGCTCACCCCGCCCGCACGGCATCGCGGAAGCCGTCGAGCGTCTTCTCGCCGATGCCGGGCACCTCGAGCAGGTCGTCGACGGACCGGAAACGACCGTTCGCGGTCCGCCACTCGACGATCCGCTGCGCCAGGGCGGGACCGATGCGGGGCAGCGTCTCGAGACCGGCGGGGTCCGCAGCGTTCAGGTCGATCGGAGCGGCACCGGTACCGGCACCGGCGGTCACCCCCGCAGCGGCAGGCGGCTCGGCGGCGTCGGCGCGGTCCGGGATCAGGATCTGCTCTCCGTCTTGCACCGTTCTCGCGAGATTGACGCCCGAGAGAACTGCGTCGGCGGTGAGGCCGCCGGCCGCCTCGACCGCGTCTTCGACCCTCGCTCCCACGGACATCCGGAACACCCCGGGTCGTTCGACCGCTCCGATCACGTGGACGAAGCGCGGGTCGTCGTCCGTCGACCCGCCCGACGCGCTCCGCTGGGGCTGCTCCTCAGCGTTCCCGCGGGCCGAATCGGCATGGGCCGGAGCGGCCTCGACGCGGTGCGGACGGATCCAGACGAGCGAGACCGCGATGACCACCGCGATCACGAACACCGCGGCCCCCGCCAGCAGCGGAACTCCGACTGCTCGTCGCACGCGCTCCCGAACGGGGACCACCGGTCCCAGTTGCAGCGGCTCGGGCGGCGGTTCGGCGGAGTGCGCGGGGCCGAAGCGTTCGAGGAGAGCCTGGCGGATCTGGGAGCGATCGAGCGAGGTCGGGGGCGAGATGCGTGACATGCGATCGACCGTAGGCGCGCGGGTTCCTGGGGCATCGGTTGTGCACAGGACTCGGCGCCGCGGGTCCCGGGGAGGGCGTCTGCGCGGTCGAGGAGGATCGAATGGACACGCCATCTGTATTAATGTAATAATACAGCGAGACAACATGTCGCCCGAGCCACGAGATCACGAGACGAGGCCCCGCATTGAGAATCGATGACTCACGCCCCATCTGGGCGCAGCTCGTCGATGAGGTCCGTCGCCTCATCACCTCTGGCGAATGGCCGCCCGGCGGCAAGATCCCCTCCGTCCGCGAGCTCGCCCTCGAGTTCGGGGCGAATCCGAACACGGTGCAGAAGGCCCTGGTCGAGATCGATCGCCTCGGCCTCACCATGACCGAACGCACGGTCGGCCGTTTCGTGACCACGGATCGCGAGGCCGTCGCTGCCGCACGGTCCGCGCTCGCCGAGACCTCGGCGGACGGCTTCATCGACGCGATGGCCGGCATCGGACTCGAGCCCTCTGAGGTCATCTCCCTCCTCGAACAGCGCTGGGCGCAGCGCGCAGCACACGGAAAGGACGTGCCATGAGCACAACGATCCCCCTGGAGCACCCCGCCATCGAGGTCGCGGGACTCCGGAAGACGTACCACGGGCGCTCCGCGCTCGACGGGCTCTCCCTGAGCCTCGCCTCCGGGCAGATCGTCGGCCTGATGGGCGACAACGGCTCGGGCAAGACCACCCTGCTCAAGATCCTGGCAGGCCTGCTCTCGGAGTGGGAGGGCGATGTCCGCATCGGCGGTCAGGCGCCGGGACCCGGGTCGAAGGCTCTGGTCTCGTTCCTCCCGGACGCATCGTTCCTCGCGGATGGGCTTCGCCCGGCGGACGCCATCGCGCAGTACGCCCGGTTCTTCGCCGACTTCGACGGGGCGAAAGCCCGGCAGATGGTCGACTTCTTCGCACTCCCGTGGGACCTCACGCTGAAGGAGATGTCGAAGGGAATGCGCGAGAAGCTGCAGATCTCGCTCGCGATGTCCCGCCGCGCCCGGGTCTACCTGCTCGACGAACCGATCTCCGGCGTCGACCCGGCGTCCCGGGACGTGATCCTCCGCGGCATCATCTCCGGCTTCTCCGAGGACTCCCTGATGATCATCTCGACGCATCTGATTCAAGACGTCGAGCCGATCGTCGACTCGGTCGTCTTCCTGCGCGGCGGCCGGATCCTGCTCCAGGGCGCCGCCGACGAGCTCCGCGAACAGCACCAGATGGGCCTCGACGCTCTCTTCCGAAAGGTATACGCATCATGATGTCGGCACTGCTCTCCCAGGAACTCCGCACGAGTCGGCGCATGCTTCTCGGAGCGCTGGGCACGATCCTCCTCGTCGCGGCGCTCTCGCTCGTGCTCGCGGCCCTCCGCGTCCCCGTGCTCGGGCCCGCGGGGCTCGTGGTGGGGGTCCTGGCCTCCCTGCTGCTGGTCCCTGCGGCGCTCGCCGTGCTCGCGGTGCGCTACTGGCAATCGATGTACGGGCGCGAAGGGTACTTCACGATGTCGATCCCGGTGCGCGGACGCAGCCTGTTCTGGGCGAAGACGCTGTACGCCCTCATCGTGGCGGTGCTCGCGGGCGCGGTCTCGGCGCTGGGGCTCGCTACCGCGACGGTCGTACTCGGCCTCTCTCGCGGGCTCTCCGCGAGTGCCGCCTTCGACGCGCTCGGCGACATGCTCGACTCGGTGGGAACGCCCATGATCTGGTTCCTCGCCGTGGTCCTGCTCGTGCAGCTGGTGTTCGCAGTGCTCTGCGGTGCGGCGATCATGTCGATCAGTGCCGAGGGACGGTTCAACCGGCTCGGATTCGGCGCTCCGCTGCTCGGCTGGGTCGGACTCTACGTCGTCATGCAGGGCGCCGGGCTCGCGGCGATGCTCTTCGTTCCCCTCGGGCTGACCATCGGCGGGCCCGACGCCGGCACCCTCGTCGCGCAGGGCATGCTGCAGGAGTTCCTCGACGCGCTCCAGAGCTCCGGCGCCGGCGGCCAGCAGCAGGTCGACGTGCTGGGCCTCGGCGTCATCCCCCTGACCATCGCGGTGACGGCCCTGCTGTCGTGGTGGGGCGTACGTTCGATCGAACGACGCACCTCGCTGCGCTGAGCCCGGGAACGACGAAGCGGAGCGGAACCTCAGCGGTTCCGCTCCGCTTCGTCGTTCCGGCCGCCTCGGGCGGCCGGGCGCAGCCTAGCTCGCGGGCTTCGTGACGATGCTCACGATCTTCGGCACGCGCACCACGGTGTTGACGATCTCGCGGTCTCCGATCGCGCGCTGCACTGCAGGCGACGCGAGCGCGGCCGCCTCGGCCTCGGCCTCGGTGACCGATGCCGGCAGCGTCAGGCGATCGCGCACCTTGCGATCGACCTGGACCACCATCGTCACCTCGTCCTCGACGAGGAGCGCGGGGTCGGCCTGCGGCCACACCGCGAGGGCGACGGTCGGCTCGTGCCCGAGCTTCGCCCACATGTCCTCCGCTGCGTACGGCGCGAAGATCGAGAGGATCATCGCGATCGCCTCGGCCGACTCGCGCACCGCGGGATCCGCCGCACCGGCACCGGCGTCGATCGCCTTGCGGGTCACGTTGACCTGCTCCATGAGGCGCGCGACGACGACGTTGAACTTGTAAGCCTCGACGAGCTCGGGAGCGTCGGCGAGCAGCCTGTGCGTGGACCGACGCAGCCCCGGATCGCCCGAGTCGTACGACGACCCCGACGCCGAGCAGGACTTCTCGACGTCGTCGGCGATGCGCCAGGCGCGCGCCAGGAACTTGGCCGAGCCCTGCACCGAGACATCGGCCCAGTCGATGTCGTCCTCCGGCGGGCCGGCGAACGCGAGGGTAACGCGCAGCGCGTCGGCGCCGTGGTCGCGCAGCTCGGACGCGAACTCGACGAGGTTGCCCTTCGACTTCGACATCTTGGCGCCGTCGAGCAGCACCATGCCCTGGTTGAGCATGTCGAGGAACGGCTCCTCGAAGTCGATGTACCCGAGATCGTGCAGCACCTTCGTGATGAAGCGCGAGTAGAGCAGGTGCAGGATCGCGTGCTCGACGCCGCCCACGTACTGGTCGACCGGCGCCCACTTCTTGGCCTCGGCAGGATCGAAGGCCTGGGTGTCGTCGTTCGCGGAGAGGAAGCGGAAGTAGTACCAGGAGCTGTCCACGAAGGTGTCCATGGTGTCGGGATCCCGGGTCAGCGTCTCGCCGGTCTCGGGGTCGACGACCGTCGCCCACTCGGTCGCCGCTCCGAGCGGCGAGGATCCCTTCGGCTTGAGGTCCAAGCCCTCGGACGCCGGCAGCTGGACGGGGAGCGCGGACTGATCGACCGGCCGCATGGACCCGTCGGCGCCGTGCAGGATCGGAATCGGCGTACCCCAGTAGCGCTGGCGCGAGATCAGCCAGTCGCGCAGCCGGTAGGTCTTGGCGCCACGGCCGGTACCGCGGGCTTCGAGCACCTCGATGGCCTTCGCGATGGCCTCGGTCTTGCCGAGGCCATCGAGCTCGCCCGAGTTGATGAGAACTCCATCGCCAGAGGCCGCCACGCCGCTCTCGGCGGGGTCGGCGACGATCTCGCCCTCGGCGTCGCGCACCTCGAGCACGACCCGCACCGGCAGATCGAACTTGCGCGCGAAGTCGAGGTCGCGCTGGTCGTGCGCGGGCACGGCCATGATCGCGCCGTGACCGTAGTCGGCCAGTACGTAGTCGGCGGCCCAGACGGGGATCCGTTCGCCGTTGACCGGGTTGATCGCGAAGTGATCGAGGAAGACGCCGGTCTTCTCGCGGTCGGCGTTCTGCCGATCGATCTCGCTCTGCTTCTGGGCTTCTTCGAGGTAGGCCTGGAACTGCATGCGCACCTCGGCCGATGCCGATGCCGCGAGTTCCGCGGCCAGGTCGGAATCGGGGGCGACGACCATGAAGGTCGCGCCGTGCAGCGTGTCGGGGCGGGTCGTGAAGACCGGGACCTTCTCGGCGCGGCCCTCGATCTCGAACTCGACCTCGGCGCCGATGGATCGGCCGATCCAGTTGCGCTGCATGTTCAGCACCTTGGTGGGCCACTTGCCCTCGAGCTGATCCAGGTCGTCGAGCAGGCGGTCCGCGTAGTCGGTGATGCGGAAGTACCACTGGGTGAGCTTCTTCTTCACGACCATCGCACCGGATCGCTCGGACGTGCCGTCGGCGAGCACCTGCTCGTTGGCGAGCACGGTCTGGTCCTCGGGGTCCCAGTTCACCCAGCTCGCCTTGCGGTAGGCCAGGCCCTTCTCGTACATCTTGAGGAACAGCCACTGGTTCCACTTGTAGTACTCGGGGTCGCTCGTGTGCAGCACGCGGCTCCAGTCGAACGACGGCGCGTAGAGGCGGAAGGAGGCCTTCTGCTGCGCGATGTTCGCGTAGGTCCACTCGCGAGGATCGACGCCGCGCTTGATCGCGGCGTTCTCGGCGGGAAGGCCGAAGGAGTCCCAGCCGATCGGGTGCAGCACGTCGTACCCTCGGCCGCGCCAGTAGCGAGCGAGCACGTCGCCGAAGCAGAACGCCTCGGCGTGCCCCATGTGGAGGTCGCCCGAGGGATAGGGGAACATGTCGAGCACGTACTTCTTGGGCCGTCCGTCGTCGGAACGACCCGCGGCGAACGGCTCGAGCTGCTCCCACACGGGAAGCCAGCGATCCTGAATCGCCCGGAAGTCGTAGCCCTCGGCCTGCTGCTCGGTCACGCGCACCTCGATCTCTTACTCGCACGCACCCGCTCGGCAGCGGGCGCACAAGTCACCAGGATACCGCGCCGAGCGCACGGATCAGCGGCACGGCCTTCAGCTCCTTCTCCGCGTCCTCGTGCGCCGGATCCGAATCCGCGGTGATGCCGCCGCCGGCCCCGACGCGAGCGGTTGCGAAGCGCGTCGGGCCGGATCCGGACTCCCCCGATCCTCCACGCAGTTCGACGCTCCGGATCGTCATCGCGAGCTCCGCGTCGCCCTCGTCGCCGATCCAGCCGAAGCACCCGGAGTAGAGCCCCCGGGGACCCCGCTCGAGCCCGGCGAGGAGCTCCACCGCCCGACGCTTCGGCGCGCCCGTCATGGAACCGCCCGGGAAGCATGATCGGAGCACCTCCGCGATGCCGGATCCCGGCGCGAGGCGCCCGCGCACGGTGCTCACGAGCTGGTGCACGTGCGCGTGGGTCTCGACCCGGAGGAAGCCCTCCACGCCGACACTGCCGGGCCGGCAGACCCGGCTGAGATCGTTGCGCATGAGATCCACGATCATGAGGTTCTCGGCGCGCTCCTTCGGGTCACGGGCGAGCTCCGCAGCGAGCTCGCGGTCCCCGACCGGATCGGGATCCCGCCGCCGCGTGCCCTTGATGGGCCGCGTCGCCACCCGGTCGCCGCGGACCTCGATGAAGCGTTCGGGGCTGGCGCTGACGAGCGCACGACCGGCCGCCACGATGACGCCGCCCCGGACCGCTCCTCCGGAGGCCCGCAGTTCCCGGTAGAGCTCGAGCGGCTCGAACGCCCCGTCCGCCTCCGCGGTGTCGGTCAGGCAGAGCACGTAGGCGTCGCCCGCGGCGATCGCAGCCAGACAGGCCTCGACGTCGGCCCGATAGGCAGCGGAGGTGCGTCGCCATACGGGAGATCCGACGCGCGCTCCCCCGACCGGGGAGCTGCGCACGCCGGTACCGCTCCGACCGGGACGCCCCGCGTCGGCGCGGCTCTCGGAAGAGACCCCGGATCCGAATCGTGCGATCCATTCGTCGAGCGCGGCAGCGCCCTCGCCGCGCAACTCGGCGGTCCCCCGCGCATGGTCGACGGCGAGGACGGTCGAGACGCGCAGCGCGAACGCAGGGGACGCGTCGTCCGGGGCGGGATCCAGGCCGAGCAGCGATACCCCGAACTCGTAGGAGAGGGCGGCGACCCAGCCGCCGGCGAATCCGCTCGCACCGGTGGCGCGTTCCGCGGGCGCGGCCGGCGCGAGCAGTCGGAGGAACTCGTGCTCGCGGCCGCGCCGGGCCTCGACCACTTCCGAGGCGACGCCGAGGTAGCTCATCCGCGAGTCCTCGGCGGCATCCCCGTCGAGCCAGAACCACGCCGGTTCCGTCGACAGCGAGCGGGCGATCTCGCCGAGATCGCTCGGATACGGGACGGCACGCACCGCGCCGAGTCCTGTTCCGCCCATGCAGCCAGCGTAGTGTGGGTCGCAGCCCAGAGAACCCGAGAGCCGAGGAGACCGCCGCGTGGCGCAGCCGCCCGAGTCCGCAGCTCCGCACGACGAACTGCTCGTCGCGGATTCGTTCCGGGTGCGCGCGCCCCGCGGCCGCGCGGAGGTGCGTGGGCTCGACCGCCACACCGTCCGATTCGCGCGGTCCGTCGATGCGGCGAGCCGCGGCGCGGTTCGCGGCGTCGGCGGCTTCCTCGACGGGGCACGGCTCGCGATCGCCGAATACGGTCCGGGGTTCCCTCGCTGGGAGCTCTGGCGGGACGCCGCGAGCGGCGCGTTCGGCCTCCGGCTCTCGCTGCGCCCGTTGCCGGAGCTGGCCGACGGGATCGAGCTGCGCTCGGCCACCGGCATCGAGCTCGAGCATCCCGAGCGCAAGGGGCCGAACCTCGCGCGCCTCGCCGCGCTGAATCGCGAGCTGGGCGCGGAAGCCCTGTTGCTCGCCGACGACGGATCCGCGATCGAGGGCGCCACGACGGCGATCCTGTGGTGGGACCGCGGCGAGCTCCGCGTGAGCGCCGCGCGCGCCCGCGTCCGGAGCGTCGCCGAAGCGCTCGTGCGCGAGGCCGCTGCCGCTGCCGGGATCCGAGTCGTGCCCGGACGGGCCGCTCCCGCCGAGCTCGCCGCCCGCGAGGTCTGGGCGGTCAACGCCCTGCACGGGATCCGCCGGGTATGGGCGATCGACGGGATCGAGGCCCCCGAACCGGACTCCGAGCGCCTCGCCCGATTCCGGACCGCGCTCGACGCGACCTGGCAGGACCTCGCCCCGTCGACGCTCCGCATAAAGTGATATCTTTTTGAAATCACCATTCGGCGACCGAAGGAGCCCGCTATGACCACCACTCCCGAACCCGTCGGCCACGACGGCATCCGCGTCGACGTCGCCGAGCGGTCGGCGTGGCATCTCGGGAGCGCGGCGGGCATCACGGCGCTCCTGTTCGCCATCCTCGGCTTCCCGGGTGGCGGCCTGCTCGTGATCGGCGGCGGAGCGCTCCTCGACGGCGGAGAGTCCGGCGGCGCGCTCGTCCTCGTGCTCGGGCTGCTCACGATCATCGCCGCGGTGCTGCTCTGCACCATGCTGACCATCGTGACGCCCGGTCACACCTCGGTGCGCCAGTTCTTCGGGCGCTACATCGGCACGGTCCGGCGCGACGGCATCAGCCTCGTCGCCCCGTTCACGAGCGGCAAGAAGGTCTCGGTGCGCGTGCACAACTTCGAGACCAACGAGCTGAAGGTCAACGATTCCGACGGCAACCCGGTGAACATCGCCGCGATCGTCGTCTGGCAGGTGGCCGACACCGCGAAGGCCATGTTCGCCGTGGAGAACTACGGCGAGTTCATCGAAACGCAGGCGGAGGCCGCGCTGCGGCACGTGGCCACCACGCACCCGTACGACGAGCCGGGTCCCGGCGAGCAGTCGCTGCGCGGCAGCACCGACCTGGTCTCCGCGGAGCTCGCCGAAGAAGTCGCGGCGCGCGTCGCGATCGCGGGGCTCGAGGTCATCGAGGTGCGCATCTCCTCCCTGGCCTACGCCCCGGAGATCGCGCAGGCGATGCTGCAGCGCCAGCAGGCGAGCGCCGTCATCGCGGCGCGCGAGAAGATCGTCGAGGGGGCGGTCACCATGGTCGAACAGGCGCTCGAACGGCTGGAGCAGGAGGGCGTCGTCGTCCTCGACGACGAACGGCGCGCGCAGATGGTTTCGAACCTGCTGCTCGTGCTCACGAGCGACCAGCGCGCAACGCCCGTCATCAACGCCGGGTCCCTCTACAGCTGATCATGTCCGAGACGAGCGCGGGCGGCGACCCGGGCGGGTCGTCGACCAGGAAGCCCGGAGCGCGCAAGCAGCTGCTGCTGCGCATGGATCCCGCCGTGCACGAGGCTGTCGCGCGGTGGGCCGCCGACGACCTCCGTTCGGTGAACGCCCAGATCGAGGTCGTGCTCCGCCGCGCGCTCGCCGAGGCCGGCCGGGATCCCGGCGCGGGCCCGATGCGGGGTCGAGGGAGACCCCGCGCAGATCAGCACGACTGAGCGTTCCGCCGCCCGCGCCGTTGCGCAGGCGGGCCGGCGCATCCGCGCAGCGCCTCAGAGCACGATGCGGTTCGCTCGGACCCCCACGGGCAGTTCGGTATGCGTGATGAGGATCGCGGCGCGGTCGTCGGGCAGCGCCCCGAGCAGGTCGGCGAGCAGCGCGTCGGCGACCTCCCGGTCGACACCCGCCGTCGGCTCGTCGAGGATCACGACCGGGAACTCCGCGAGGATCGCCCGGGCCAGCGCGATGCGCTGCGCCTGGCCGCCCGAGACGAGGGAGCCGCGCTCGCCCACCTGCGCGTCGAGCCCGCCCCGCTCGCGCACCCAGTCCCCGAGACGCACGCGATCGAGCACGGCCAGCAGCTCCTGGTCGCTCGCGTCCGGCTTCGCGAACCTCAGGTTCTGCCGGAGATCGGCGTCGAAGAGGTGCGGGGTCTGCTCGCAGAGGCCGACGAGCGCTCGCACTTCCGTCTGCGGGAGCGCGCGCGCCTCACGCCCGCGAAGCAGGTACGAGCCCGAGTACTCGAGGAATCGCACGAGGGCGGCGGCGAGCGTGCTCTTGCCCGCGCCGCTCTGGCCCGACACCACCAGCGTCTCCCCCGGCCGCAGCGCGAAGCTCACGCCCGAGAACGCGGCTGCGGACGCGCCCGGGTGCGCGGCCGAGAGACCCCGGACCTCGAGCAGCGGGGCGCTCGGATCCGGGGCGCGGTCCGATCGGTCCTCGACCACGGCGTCGACCGGGATCTCCGCGGGCAGCGGCGTCTCGATCAGCTCGGCGACCCGCTCCGCGCTCGCCATCGCGGTACGCCTCGCCACGAATGCCGTCGGTACGAGCGCGAACACTTCGAAGACCGCCGCGGGGACGACCACCGCCGCGGCGAAGAGCGGGGCCGAGAGCCCCTGCCCCGTCACGGGTGCGAGCAGCAGCAGGATCGCGATCGACGCGATCCCCGCGGCGGCTCCGAGCACGGCCGCGCTGAGGCCGGCCGCGCGAGCGCGGCGCAGCTGGACCCGCGACAGCTCGGACTCGGCTGCGGAGATCCGTTCCCGCTGCCGGCCCAGGGCGCCGAACGCCGCGAGCGTCTCCGCCGCACGGAAGCGTTCGAGCAGCGCATCGAGCAGCGCAGCACGCGCGGCCCCCAGCTCGCGGTCGCTCTCGGCCGCGATCCTGGAGGACCAGCGGACCGCGAGCACCCCCGAACCCGCGAGCGCCAGCGCGAGCACTAGGGCGGCGAGCGGGGAGACGATCGCCATCGCGATCAGCGAGAGCACGATGACGATGCCGCTCGTGACGATCGGCTGACGGACGCGGAGCGGGAGGTCCTGCAGCTGGTCGACGTCGTCGACGAAGGCGCCGAGGACCTCGCCCCGCCGCCGGTCCTCGATCGCGCCGGGGATCCGCGGTACGAGCCGCTCGTAGGCGTGCACCCGGAGTTCGGAGAGCTGCGTGAGCGCCGCCCGGTGGCTGGCGAGCCGCTCCGCGTAGCGGAAGGCGGCCCGACCGATCGCGAGCGCTCGCACGCCGACGATCGCGAAGGTGAGGTGGAGGATGGGGGCTGCTCCCCCGCCCGCACGATGAGCCACATGCTCAGGGCGAGCAGGCCGACCACGCAGGCGTCGGCGATCGCCCCAAGGGCGACCCCCGGGGCGCGCTTCGATCGTTCGGGCAGCGCCCGTGCGATGACGCGCTCGAGGGGCGTCGCATCGCGCTCGAGCACGGGAATGCGGGTCATGCGGTCTCTCCGATCCGGACCACCCGGTCCGCGGACGCGAGCAGCGCGGGCCGGTGGCTGATGACGAGTACCGCCCGCCCGGCATCCGCCTCGGCCCGCAGCGCCTCCGCGAGCACGGATTCGTTGTGTGCGTCGAGCGCGGAGCTCGGCTCGTCCAGCACCAGTGCGTGCGCGCCCACCTCGTCGGCGCGATAGAGCGCGCGGGCGACGGCGACGCGCTGCGCCTGCCCTCCCGAGAGCCCGGAGCCGCCGGCACCGAGCGGAGTCCGCGCGTCGAGATCGCCGAGGCCGACCCGCTCGAGCACGCGCTCCGCACGTTCGGCGTCGATCCGATCGGCACCGAGCGCGAGGTTCTCGGCGACAGTTCCCTGCAGCAGGTCGGGGCGCTGCCCGCTCCAGGCGATCGCGCCGGAGTGCACCGCAGAGCCGGTGCTGGGCTCGAGGAACCCGAGGAGCGTCGCGACGAGGCTCGTCTTCCCGGCGCCGGACGGCCCCGCGAGCGCCACCACTTCGCCCGGCGCGACCTCGAATCTCACCGGACCGACGACGGCTCGGTCACCGCGGCGCACGACCACGTCGTCGAACCGGATTCCCCGGCTCCCCGGGGCGGAGCCGACGCGACCGACGGGCTCCGGATCGGAACGGCGCTCGGGTGCGCTGCGGCGATCGCGCGCCTGTTCGACCGGCCCGTCGATGAGCTCGAACACCGCGCCGACCGCCGCGAGGCCCTCCGCCGAAGCGTGGTAGGCGGCGCCGACCTGGCGGATGGGCGCGAAGGTCTCCGGCAGCAGGAGCAGCACGAAGAGGCCGAGCCCCAGCGGGAAGCCGCCGCCGACGAGCCGGGTCCCGACGGTCACCGCCACCAGTGCGATGGAGAAGGTGCCCGCGAGATCGAGCACGAAGCCCGACAGGAAGGTGACCCGGAGGACCTGCATGGTGCGGGAGCGGTACTCGCGCGTCTCCCGAGCGATGCGCTCGCTCTGCCGGGATTCCCGCCGGAAGATCTTGAGCGTCGGCAGCCCCTCGACCGCATCGAGGAACGAGCGCGACAACCGGTTCAGCTGCGCCCACTGGCGGTCCTGCACCCGCTGGGTCGCGAGGCCGATGAGGATCATGAAGATCGGGATGACCGGGAACACGACCAGCACGGTGATTCCGCTCAGGGGGTCGGCGAGCAGCACCGTGAGCACGAGGATCGGCGTCGCGCTCGCGGCGAGGATCAGCTGGGGCAGGTAGCCGGAGAAGTAGCCGTCCAGCGCGTCGAGGCCGCGCGCCAGCGACACCGCCCGCTCGGCCTCGGGGCGGCCGTCCGTGGCGAGCGGCGAGCGCGCGTCCAGCGCATCGAGCGCCGCGGCACGCAACTGGGCCTTCGCGAGCACCGCACTGCGCGCCGCGAGACGGTCCATCGCGAGACCCGCGCCGGTGCGCACGGCCAGCGCGAGCCCGGCCGCGAGGAGCAGCATCGGCAGTTCGGAGGCGGAGGACGCGTTCTCCGCGACGCGGCCGCCCGCCGCACTCGCCGCGCCCCCGGGAATACCGAGGGCGGGGAGCGCGACCGCGGTGATCGCCTGGGCCAGGAACCAGCACCAGGCGACCACCGCGAGCGTGCGGACCACGCCGAGGACCGCTCCGATCGCCAGCACGCTGCGGGCGGCCCGCGCCGTCCGCAGCAGCCGGGGATCGAGTGGTTTCATCTCGGATCAGCCTAGTGCGCGGCAGCCGGGATGTGCGTGCGCGAGATGCGCTTGCGGAAGACCCAGTAGGTCCAGCCCTGGTAGGCGAGCACGAGGGGCATCGTGAAGACCGCGACCCAGGTCATGAGCTCGAGGGTCTTCTGCGAGCTCGCCGCATCCGCGATCGACATGGACAGCGCGGGATCGGTGCTCGAGATCATCACGTTCGGGAACAGTGCCGCGAAGATCGTGAGCAGCGCGAACGCGATGGTGACCGCGTTGCCGGCGAACGCGATCCCCTCGCGGCCCCGCAGGTTCGCGACGAGCCCGACGACGAAGGCCACCGCCGCCACCGCGGCGAGCACGGCGATCAGCACGGCGTTCGCGTGCGCTCCGTGCATCAGCACCGTCCAGACGAGGAACGCGGCAGCGGCGACGAGCGTCACCACTCCCACCTTCGTCGCCAGCGCTCGCGCACGGCTGCGCACGTCCCCCTCGGTCTTCAGCGCGATGAACACGAGCCCGTGGGTGAAGCAGAGCAGCGTCAGCGTGAGGCCGCCGAGCAGGCCGTAGGGGTTCAGCAGCGTGAGCAGCGTCCCGGTGTAGACCCAGCCGCCCGTCGAGAGCTCTTCGATCGGCAGTCCCTGCACCAGGTTCGCGAACGCGGTGCCCCAGAGCAGCGGCGGCAGCAGCGAGCCCCAGAAGATGAACTGGTCGAACCAGCGGGTCCATTCCCGCCCCTTGCCCTGGTGACGGTACTCGAACGAGACGCCGCGCAGGATCAGCGCCACGAGAATCAGCAGCAGTGCGAGATAGAAGCCCGAGAACATCGTCGAGTACCACTCGGGGAACGCGGCGAAGAGGCAGGCGCCGGCGACGATGAGCCAGGTCTCGTTCAGGTCCCAGACCGGCCCGATGGTGTTGATGAGCACGCGGCGATCGGTGTCGTCCTTGCCCAGGAACGGCAGGGCCATGCCGACGCCGAAGTCGAAGCCGTCGAGCACGAAGTACCCGATGAGCATGACGCCGACGATGAGAAACCAGATGGTGGTGAGTTCCATGATCGTGATCTCCTAGTAGACCGTCTGCAGCTTCGACGCGTCGGCATCCGCGTCGTCGTCGCCGTCCGCCGACAGGTCGGGGGTGCCGACCTTCGCCGCCTTCGTGATGAGCTTGAACTCGAGCACCGCGAGCGATCCGTAGACCAGCGTGAACACGATGAGCGAGACGAGCACCGCCCATCCGGGCACTCCGGGCGAGACGCCGGAGGAGGTGGTCATCACCCCGAACACGAGCCAGGGCTGGCGGCCCATCTCGGTGAAGATCCAGCCCACGAGGGAGGCGATCATCGGGATCGGCGCGGTCCAGATCGCGACGCGCCAGGCCCACACGGGCACCTTGCGGTTCTTGCGAGTCATCCAGAGACCCACGATCGAGACGAGGGTCGCGAGGCCGCCGAGTGCGATCATCCAGCGGAACGCCCAGTACGTCACCCAGACGATCGGTACAAAGGAGCCGTCGGTCGGGCAGGTGAGCAGCGTGGAGTCCGCCCCGCAGAACTGCTGCGTGTACTCGCTCTGCAGGTCGCGGATGCCTTCGACCGTGCCGTCGAAGGTGCCCGTCGAGAGGAACGAGAGCAGATACGGGATACGGACCGAGAAGATCTCGTGCGCGCCGTCGGGAGTGCCGAGGCTGAAGATCGAGAACGACGCGTCGGCACCGGAGGCCGTGTTGTAGAGCGCTTCGGCCGCCGCCATCTTCATCGGCTGGGTCTGGGTCATGACCTCGCCGAGCAGGTGCCCGCTGAGGGCGACGCCCGCGAACGAGACGATGTTGGCCCACAGGCCGAACCGCAGACCAGTGCGCATGTCGTCGACGAACTGGTTGCGCTTCAGGTGCCACGCGGCGACCGCGACCATGACGCAGGCGGCGAACATGATCGACGCGAAGATGGTGTGCGGGAACTGGTGGGTCGCCACCGGGTTCAGCAGCACCGCACCGATGTCGGTGAGCTCGGCTCGGCCCTTCTCGCCGTTGATCTCGTAGCCGACCGGGTTCTGCATGAACGCGTTGGCGGCGAGGATGAAGTAGGCCGAGAGCATCGTCGCGATCGACGTGAGCCAGATGGAGGCGAGGTGCAGCCCCTTGGGCAGCTTGTCCCAGCCGAAGATCCAGAGACCGATGAAAGTGGCCTCCAGGAAGAATGCGATGAGGCCTTCCATCGCGAGGGGCGCACCGAAGATGTCGCCGACGAAGCGGGAGTAGTTCGACCAGTTCATGCCGAACTGGAACTCCTGCACGATGCCGGTGACGACGCCCATCGCGAAGTTGATGAGGAAGATCTTGCCGAACAGCTTCGTGAGTCGAAGGTATTTGGCCTTGCCGGTTCGGTACCAGCAGGTCTGCAGGATCGCAACGAGGAACGCGAGACCGATGGTGAGCGGAACGAAGAGGAAGTGATACAGCGTGGTCAGCCCGAATTGCCATCGGGCCAGCGTGAGCGCATCGAGGAAGTCGTTCATATGACACTCCAGGGTGCGGGCGCGCACTCACTATGGAGCGCACTCCCATAGTGAGTTCCGGCTGGGGATGGTGATTCCCCGCAGAGCTACCGAACGGTGTCCGGTCACTCTCCATTTTCCGCTTCCTGAGGGTTCACTGCAAATACATCTTGACATCGAACAACACCTGGATCAGGGATTTCTTCACGTCGAGCGACATGTCACCCGGCACCCCCGACTCTGCCTAGGATGGACTGGTGACTGATCCCGCCATTCCCGATTCCCGGCCGAGACTCGCAGCCCGGACCGAGGACTGGGTGCACTCCCGTCGCGAGAAGCGCGCAAAGGCCCGCGGCAAGCTCCCGGCGGTGATCCCCTACATCGGCTACGGATCGACCGAGTGGGTTCGCGTGCTCGGACGAGTGCTCTACCTGAAGCCCGCGGCGCACGAGCAGAGCCGGTTCCGCTCCGACGTGGCCGAGGTGTCGCGCGTCCGCGGCTGGCGCACCTTCACGAGCCTGCACGTCCCGCATCAGCGCGTGCAGGTGCTCATCGACGGCGAACCGCATGCGGAGGTCGAGGCGGATCGCGGCGGCGTGGTCGACGCGAACGTGCGTGCCGCGCTGTCCCCCGGCTGGCACACCATCGGCCTCCGGATCGCCGACGAGGAGCCTGCCGAAGCACCCGTCTACATCGTCGATCCCGCGGCCCGCTTCGGCGTGCTGTCGGACGTCGACGACACGATCCTGATCACCGCGCTGCCGAAGCCGCTCGTCGCCGCATGGAACAGTTTCGTGCTCGACGAGCACGCCCGCTCGGCGACCCCCGGCATGGCGGTCATGCTCGACCATCTGATGGCCGCCCACCCCGGCTCCCCCGTCATCTACCTCTCTACCGGCGCATGGAACGCCGCTCCCGCGCTGAGCCGGTTCATGGCACGCAATCTCTACCCGATGGGTCCGCTGCTGCTGACCGACTGGGGGCCCACCCACGACCGCTGGTTCCGCAGCGGCAAGGAGCACAAGCGCCGCGAACTCCGCAGGCTCGCGCGCGAGTTCCCCGAGGTGAAGTGGGTGCTGTTCGGCGACGACGGCCAGCACGACGAGGCCCTGTACCACGAGTTCGCGACCGCGCACCCCGAGAACGTCGCCGCCGTCGCCATCCGGCAGCTCTCGGTCGGCGAGGCCGTGCTGGCCGGCGGTCGATCGAAGGCGCGCCTGCACCGGAGCGTGAGCGGGGTGCCCTGGATCTACGGCCCCGACGGCGCCACGCTGCGCGAGGAGCTGCGCAAGCTGGGGCTGCTGTGAGCGCCGGCGCCGCGGGATTCTCGGGCTCGGAGCCGCCGCAGACCCGGCAGTGGCGACGCGCCTCGCGCAACCTCACCGGACGCTTCACCGTCAACGAGCGCGCGCCGCTGCTCCAGGTGGTCAAGGCCACGGTCGCCGCGATCCTGACCTGGTTCGTCTGCCTCCTGATCTTCCCCGAGCAGCTGCCGATCTTCGGAGCGATCGCCGCGCTGCTCTGCGTGCAGGAGAGCGTCGACGCCTCACTCACCCGGGGAGTCGAGCGCGTCGTGGGCGTCCTGCTCGGCGTCTCGGTCGCCATCGGAGCCGGCAGCATCTTCGGAGCCCAGTCCTGGCTGTTCATCCTGGCCTTCGTCGTCGCGATGGCCGTCGGCTGGCTCCTCCGCATGAGCAACAGCTCCATGAACCAGATCGCGATCTCGGCGCTCCTCATGATCGCGCTCGGCGGACTGCACCTCGGCTACGGCGTCGAACGCCTCGTCGAGACGGCGATCGGTGCGGCGATCGGCGTCGCCGTCAACGCGGCGATCGTGGCCCCGGTGCGCACGACCTCGGTCCGGGCCGGGATCAGCGAACTGACCCTCGACGCCGCCGCCGCCCTGCGACGGCTCGCCGACGCCCTCGCCGAACCCCGCGACGAGGCCTGGTTGGACGACATGCTCACCCAGGCCCGTACCCTCCAGCAGAAGCGCTCCGACGTGCACTCCCTGCTGCGGCGCGCACGCGAGAGTCTCCGGCTGAACCCGCGCGGCCCGCGGCACCGCGAGGCGCTCGCGGCCGACGACGCGCTCTTCGAGCGGCTGCAGCCGATCGTCACGCAGGTGATCGGGATGTCCCGGGCGGTGTACGACCTCTACGACCCCGAACTGGTCGAGGATCCCTCGGTCGTCGGGATGGTGGAGGAGATGCGTCGCGCGGCGCACGATCTGGAGCTCCTCGCGCACCCGACGATCGAGGGCGACCCCGCGGGCGGGGACGCCGAGGCGGAGCCGCTCGCGCTCACGCAGCCCTACACGATCCCCCGCCCGCACCCGGTCCACTGGGTGCTCATCGGCTCGCTGATGGAGGATCTGCGTCGCGTGCGCGGCCGCATCACCGGAGAGCTTCCGTAGCGGACCGCCGACCGCCGAGTCTGAAGGCATGGGTGCATGGGGCGTGAAGGCGTTGCAGAGCGACGAGGGGCTCGAGCTCCTCTCGGCGATCGAGAGGCTGGCCGCGGAGCGGAGCAGCATCACCGCGGACGAGCTCGTCGCCGCGGCCCGGAGCGAGGGATTCCTCGGCGACGATCCGGGTGACGACGAGTACCTGTTCGACGTCACCGCGCTCGCGCTCTCCGAGATCCTGACCGGGGACACCGGTCAGCTCGCTGATCCGCCGCTCGGCGGCGTCGCGTTCGAGGCGACCGCCGAGGGCACGGGCGTCCTGCTCTCCTGGCTGCACCGGATCCGGGAGTCCGACGAGGAGGACCGGGAGTATCTCGAACTCTGGGAGGGCGACCCGGAGCAGGCCGCGCACCTCGAGAAGACCATCGCGGCGCTCGAGGCCCTGGGCGCGGGCTCGGCGTCGGCGTCCTCCTGACGGACGCGGACAGGGCCGGCACCCTTCCGGGGGCCGGCCCTGTCCGCCGCTCACACGGACCCGGACAACGTCCGGGTCCGCAGCACGCTCAGTCCTGGACCAGCGCAGCCTGGACGTCGATGTTGATGGTGACGTCGGAGCCGAGCAGCAGCCCGCCCTTCTCGAGGGGCGCGTTCCAGGTCAGGCCGAAGTCCTCGCGCTTGACCACCGTGGTGGCGGTGAAGCCGGCCTTGTAGTTGCCGTACGCGTCCTCGCCGAAGCCGCCGAACTCGAAGTTGAAGGTGACGGGCTTGGTGACCCCGCGCATGGTCAGCTCACCGTCGACCAGGAAGTCGCCGTCGTTCTCGCGGGCGCCGGTCGAGACGAAGCTCAGCTCCGGGTACTCCTCGGCGAGGAAGAAGTCACCGGTGCGCAGGTGCCCGTCGCGGTCCGCCTGGTTGGTGTTGACCGAGGCGACCTCCGCGGTCGCGGAGACGGTCGAGTCCAGCGGGTTCTCGGCGGTCTGGAAGGTGGCGTCGAACTTCTAGAACTTGCCTTTGACCTTGCTGATGGCGAGGTGACGGATCGAGAAGCCGACCTCCGAGTGGGTCGGGTCGACCTTCCAGGTGCCGGTGCGGTAGCCGGGGATCTGATCTGCGGTGATGGTCATGGCGTGCGCCCTCCAACGGTTGATGATTCAAGTACGAGGACCATTCTCTCATGATCCATTCAGTTGAATGCAACTGTGGGGGTGAATATTCCCCGAACTCACGGTTTCTTCTCGAAGCCGCCAGCCGGTTCGGCGCGATCAGCGCGGGCGGCGCTTCGCGCTCGCTCGCGCCTGTTCGACCGTCCGGTCTCCGGCGACCGCCGCAGCGGACGGCTCGAACGAGCCGTAGCGCCGTTCCGCGGCACGAGCGATCAGGAAATCGCTGATCGCCGGGTTCTTCGGCAGCAGCGAACCGTGCAGATAGCTGCCGATCACATTGCCGGTACGCGCACCCTCCACGCCGTCGCTCGGGTTGTTGCCCGCGCCCTGGATCACCCGGCCGAACGGCACCGACCCCGGGCCGAGCGTCGTGACGCCGCTGTGGTTCTCGTACCCGATGATCTCGCCGAACTCGTCGCTCTCGAGCACGATGTTGCCGATCATGCGCGTGTCGTCACCGCGCGTCTCGACGTCGAGCACCCCGATCCCGACGAGCTCCTCGCCCGTATAGGTGACGAAGCGGTGGCCGAACAGCTGATAGAGCCCGCAGATCATGAGCATCGGGGTGCCGTCCTCCGCGAGCTCGCGGATCCGGTCCCGCTTGTCGACGAGGTCGATCGCGACGCGCCCCTGGCCCGAGTCCTGCCCGCCGCCGCCGACCATGATGTCGATGCGTTCGGGCAGCGGGTCGCCGGGATTGATCTCGACGATGCGCGGCTCGAACCCCTGCAGTCGCGCCCGCCGGGCCAGCGAGAGCACGTTGCCGCGATCCCCGTAGATGTTCATGTCCCTCGGGTAGAGGGACACGATGACGAGCTCGCGCGCGTCGTCCTGCGCGCTCCGGGTCTGCTGCGAATCGCTCACCAGATCTCCTCCACGTCCGTCAGGGTCGCCAGTTCTTTGCGCAGGGCCAGCATGGCCGTGTAGGTGCAGAAGATCCGCCGCGGTCGGTCCGGGGTGCGTGCGCGGAATCCGGCCAGCGCCGCTCCGAGATCCTCTTCGACGGCCCCCACCGCGACGTCGTCGTGCTCGAGCCGCAGCGCCATGTCCCAGGCGCGCACGCCCGAGACCGTGTCGACGCCGCCGTCGGCGAGGGTGCCGAAGTCGACGTCCCACAGCCACGACATGTCGCGTCCGTCGGCGTACTGGTCGTTGATCGCGATCATCGTGCCGACGCCCTCGGGCGCGAACGAGGCGAGGGCGAGGCGGAATCCGGCCGGGTTCTTCACCAGCACCAGCTCGAGCGGCTGCTCGTCGAGCACGAGCTGCTCGCCGCGGCCGAACGCGGGGCGCACCTCCGCCAGCGCCGCGAGCAGCGCGTCGGGATCGGCATCGCCGATCACCAACCGCACGGTCGAGAGCGCCGCAGCCGCATTGAAGGTGTTGTAGAGACCCTCGAGCTTGAGCGTGGTCGCCCGATCCTCCCCGTCGATCCGGAACACCGCGGAGTGATCGCCGACCTCGACGAGGGTCACGTCGGCCGGGGCGCGCTGCGCTTCCTCGACCGCCGCCGCGTCCTCCGCGGGAACGCCCGCGTGGAAGTCGTCGTCGCTCGGGAACATCGCCCGGAGCTTCGGGGAGAGCCCGAACTCGCGCACGACGACGCCCCTGCCCGACTCCGCGACGCGTGCGCCCACCGCCGCGAGCAGCGGGTCCTCACGGTTCACGACGACGCCGTCGGTCGTCGCATCGGCGATGCGCTGCAGCAGCTTCGCGGTCGCGTCGATCTCGCCGAAGCGGTCGAGCTGGTCGCGCAGCACGTTGAGTAGCAGCGTGTGCCGCGGCTTCACCTTCGCGATGAAGTGCATGGCGTGAGCCTCATCGAGCTCGAGCACCGCGATGTCCGCCGCGAGGCGCCCGCCGATCGAGCTCTCCTGCACCGCCGCGGCGACGACGCCGCGCGAGAAGTTCGAGCCGGTGCGGTTGGTGAACACCCGGAGCCCCTGGGCTTCCAGGATCTCGACGATCATCTTCGTGGTGGTCGTCTTGCCGTTGGTGCCGCTCACCGCGACCACGCCGTGCGGCAGGCGGCCGAGCACGCGGGCGAGGTAGCCGGGATCGAGTTTTTCGACAACGAGACCGGGGAGCGCGGACCCTCCGCCGCGCAGCCGGGCGACCTGACGGACCGACTTGCCGATCACGGTCGAGAGGAAGTCACGCATGCACACCAGCGTACTGGGCGCACGCCTGCGCATCGGCCCGGCACGTGGCTGGCGCCGGGATCAGGTCTGGCAGCCGGGGCACCAGTAGAGCTTGCGGTTGGCCATCTCCTCCAGCGCGATGTTCGTGCCGCAGCGCTTGCAGGGCGTGCCCTCGAGCTTGTAGACCCAGTGCCGCTCGTCGCGGTCGGTCAGCGCGCGCGAGTACGCCTCGCCCTCGAGCCCGTCGATCGTGATCATCTGCCCGACGGTGATGCCGATCTCGAGCAGGTGCGCCCAGTCGTCCCACAGCGCTTCGAGGACCGTGCGGTCGAGCGAGTTCGCCGGGGTGTGCGGATCGAGTCCGGCGCGGAACAACATCTCCGCGCGGTAGACGTTCCCGATCCCCGCGACGACCGACTGGTCCATGAGCACGAGACCGATCGGAGTCTTCTTCTTCGCAGCGCGTTCGACGAAGCGATCGCGCTCGCGAGGCGTGTTCGCGTTCGCCGGATCGGGCCCGAGGCGTTGGATCACGGCGTCGACCTCGGCCGGTGTGAGCACTTCGCAGGCCGTCGGACCGCGCAGGTCGGCACAGACCTCGTCGTTCAACAGCCGCACGCGCACCTGGCCGACGGGCTCGGGCGGGAAGGTCGCCGACGCCTCGGTCTCGCGGTCGTGCTCGGCCATGCGCACCCGGGTGCGCCGGGGGCACCGATCGAGGTCACCGAGTCCTCGCCGTCGCGGTCGACGGGAGCCCGGCCGTCGGGACGGGAGTACTCCCCCGTCTGCCCCAGCTTGGAGTGCCCCGGCGTGACACCGTGGATCTGGATGCTCGGATCGACGCGAACGGCGCCGGCGAAGTCCCAAGCTCCGTAGATGCCGAGGTGGACTCGCAGCCAGTGCGGCTGTTCGCCGGGGGCCCCTGCGAACTCGAGGAACATCTGCTTGCCGACAGCGCGGGCGTCGATCATCTCGCGACCGTCGATGATCGCCGCGCCCGGAGCGAAACGGCCCTGCGGGCTCGAGACCGCCACCGGACCGCCCACGAAGTTCGCGGCGAACTGACGGGCGATCCGGTGTACGGAGTGTCCTTCGGGCATATCGCTTAGATCGCGTCGACCTGCTTGCCGGCGATGAGACCGGTGCGCTCGTACTCGCCGAGCTGGCCGATGCGGCGCACGTGGCGCTCGTCGCCGGGGAACGGAGTCGCGATGAACAGGTCGATGAAGCGGATCGCATCTTCCACCGGGTGCTGGCGCGCACCGATGGAGATCACGTTCGCGTTGTTGTGCTCGCGCGCGAGGCTCGCGGTCGACTCGTTCCAGACGAGCGCGGCGCGGATCCCCTCGACCTTGTTGGCGGCCATCTGCTCGCCGTTGCCCGAACCGCCGAACACCACGCCCAGCGCCTCGACGCCGTCGCGCTGATCGCGGGCGACGCCGACGGCGGCGTTGATGCAGAACGAGGGGTAGTCGTCGAGCGCGTCGTACTCGGCGGGACCGTGATCGATCACCTCGTGCCCCTGCTCGCGCAGGTGCTGCTGCAGCTGCTGACTGAATTCGAGTCCGGCGTGGTCGGTCGCAACGTGAATACGCATGACTGCGATCCTATCGGCAGCCCGAGGGGCCGGATTCAGAACTGCGGGCCGGCGGTGCGTCCCCGTTTGAGTTCATAGAAGCCCGGCACGCTCGCGGCCGCGTAGATGCCGTCCCACAGCCGGAGCGCCGCGTCGCCGGTGGGTGCCGGCGTCACGACCGGGCCGAAGAAGGCGACGCCGTCGATCGAGATGATGGGGACCCCCACGTCGGGGCCCGCGATCTCGAGCGCGTGCGCGGTGTTCGCGCGCAGCTGCGCGTCAGAGCTCTCGAGGTCGACCTCGGCGGCGATGCGCTGCGCGGCCTCGCCCGAGACGCCGACCTCAGCGAGCGACTCGGCGACGATCGCCTCGACGTCCTCGCGCCCGCCCGGGTGCACCCGGGTGCCGATCGCCGTGTAGAGCGGGCCGACCACGGACTCGCCGACCTCGCGACGGGCCGCCTCGACCACTCGCCCGAAACGATGACCGCGCACGTGGTGCTCGTGGTGGGAGTCGTGGGGGTTGTGCTCGTTGATGATGCGCAGGCTGATCGGATGCCACGCGATGTCGAACCCGCGGACACTGGCGACCTCGCTGGCCCAGCGGCTCGTCATCCAGCACCAGGGGCAGATCAGGTCGAACCAGAACTCGACGGACGTCGGTGTATTTCCCATGTGTCGATCCTAAGCTGGGGATCTGACATTTCGACGAAGGGGGCGGGGCGCCTGTTCCAGTGGATCACCGATGCCATTCAGGCGTTCGCGATGGCGACCGTCGAGTCCCCCTGGATCCTGCTCGTGGTCCTCACGCTCTGCATCGTGGACGCGGCGTTCCCGCCGGTCCCCAGCGAGTCCGTCGTCATCGCAGTCGCCACCGTCGTCGCGAAGGATCACCCCGAGGCGCTGCTGTGGCTCGGCGCGATCGCGGCCGTCGGCGCGTTCACGGGCGACCAGATCGTCTTCCGCATCGGGCGCAGGCTCGGCGACCGCCGGCCGAAGTGGCTTTCGGGCCGTCGCGTGTCGAAGGCGCTCGACTGGGCGACGCACGCGATCGACCGCAGCGGCCCCATCCTCATCATGACCGGCCGCTTCGTGCCCGTCGGGCGCACCGCCGTCAACCTGGCCGCGGGCACCACCGGCTATCCGGTCCGCAAGTTCACGATCGCCGCGGCGTTCGCCGCGGTCTTCTGGTCCGCGTACTCCATCGCCATCGGCGCCGTCTTCGGGCACGTGTTCGGCAACCATCCGCTGCTCGCACTCGTGCTGGGCATCGCCACCGCGTTCGTCATCGGCCTGCTCGTCGAGGTGGTCACGAGCCGCATCAGCGGGCGCAGGCGCGACGCGAAGGCGGCCTCGGCGGCCGCGCCGACCGAGGCGGGCGATGCGGACGATGCAGGCACCTCCGCAGGATCCGGAGCGCCGGACTCAGCCCGGGATCGGGAAGAGGGCGTCGATCTGCGCTGACTGCTCGGCGCTCGGACGGAACGCCGAGCCCGCCGCCGCGTTCTGCTGCACCTGCTCGATCCGGGTCGCACCTGCGATCACGCTCGCGATCGGCCGGTGCTCCAGCAGCCACCCGAAGGTCGCCTCCAGCATGGTGACGCCCCAGTTCTCGCAGAGATCCCGGTAGGCATCGAGCGCATCCCAGTCCGCCTGCTCGGCCACGTGCGGGCGCTGGCGCATGATCCGCGAATCGGCCGGGAAGTGATCGCGCGTGAACTTGCCCGTGAGCAGCCCGTTGGCGAGCGGGAAGAAGGGCAGGAGCCCGAGCCCGTTGCGCAGCGCAGCCGGCGTCACCTCGCGATCCGTCTCGCGGTTCACGAGGCTCAGCTCGTTCTGGGCCGAGACGAAGGCCGTGCCGCCGAGCTCGGTCGCGACGCGGGCCGCCTCGTCGATCTGCTCGGCGGAGAAGTTCGAGTGCCCGATCGCACGCACCTTGCCCTCGCGCACGAGCTCGTCGAGCGCCGACAGCGTCTCGGCGATCGGCGTCTCCGTGTCGGGCCAGTGCATCTGGTACAGATCGATCCGGTCGGTGCGGAGACGTGAGAGGGAGCCCTCGACCGAGGCGCGGATGAACTCGCGCGATCCGCGTGCTCCGGAGTACGGCGCGCCGGAATCCGGGTATCCGAATTTGGTCGCGAGCAGGATGCCGTCGCGACGGGCGCCCAGCACGCGCCCCATCATCTCCTCGCTCCGCCCGAACGAGTACCCGTACAGGTCGGCGGTGTCGAAGAGGGTGATCCCCGCGTCGATCGCAGCCCCGATCACGCGATCGGTTCCGGCCTGATCCTCGGTGGCCGAGCCCGGCCGGCCGAAGTTGTTGCAGCCGAGTCCGACCGCCGAGACGAGCAGGTCCGAGGTTCCGAGCGCACGCGTTTCCGTCATGTCCTCAGCGTAGCCCTCCGGTCGCGCGCCGCCCGGGCGACCAGGAACCTCACCGAAGACGGACAGGCGGAGCACGGCGGGATGTCGGCGGGTGGGAATAGTCTTGAGTCGATCCGCGGCCCGCACCATCGGCGCCGCGACCCCGAATTCCATCGCACAGAACCACTGCAGCAGAAGGAGCATCGTGCCCGGAGAGAACCTCACCCGCGCCGAGGCGCAGGAGCGCGCCGCCATCGTCACGTCCCGCAGCTACGCCGTCGCGCTCGACCTCGCGACCGGCCCCGAGCTGTTCCGCGCCGAGACCGTGGCGCGCTTCGACGCGACCGAGGGCGCTGCGACGTTCATCGACCTCATCGCCGAGCGCGTGCTGAGCATCGACCTCAACGGGCGCGCCATCGACCCCGATTCCGCCTTCGCCGATTCGCGGGTGCAGCTCGACGGGCTCGCCGCCGAGAACGTGCTCACCATCGTCTCCGAACAGCGCTACACCAACACGGGCGAGGGCCTGCACCGCTTCGTGGATCCCGCCGATGGCGAGGCCTACCTCTACACGCAGTTCGAGGTTCCCGACTCCCGCCGCGTGTTCGCGGTCTTCGAACAGCCCGACCTGAAGGCCACGTTCCAGTTCACGGTCACCGCGCCCGCGCGCTGGAAGGTGGTCAGCAACCAGCCGACGCCCGAACCCGCGGCGGCCGGCGAGCGCGATGGCGAGGCGCTGGCGACCTGGGCGTTCGAGCCGACCCCTGTCATGTCGAGCTACATCACCGCACTCATCGCGGGCCCCTACCGCGAGGTGCGTTCCGAGCTCACGAGCCGGGACGGCCGAACGATCCCCCTCGGCGTGTTCTGCCGGGAGTCCCTGGCACCGCACCTCGACGCGGACTACGTCTTCGACAAGACGCGCGAGGGCTTCGCCTTCTTCGAGGAGCAGTTCGACTACGCGTACCCCTTCGACAAGTACGACCAGCTCTTCGTGCCCGAATTCAACGCGGGCGCGATGGAGAACGCGGGCGCCGTGACCTTCACCGAGGCCTACGTGTTCCGCAGCCAGGTCACCGACGCCATGCGCGAGCGCCGGGTCGTCACGATCCTGCACGAGCTCGCGCACATGTGGTTCGGCGATCTGGTCACCATGCGGTGGTGGAACGACCTCTGGCTCAACGAGTCATTCGCCGAGTACATGTCGACGCTCGCGACCGCCGAGGCGACCGAGTGGAGCGACTGCTGGACCACCTTCGTCGCCTCCGAGAAGTCCTGGGCCTACCGTCAGGATCAGCTCCCGTCGACGCATCCCATCGTCGCGCCCATCCGAGATCTCCAGGACGTCCTGGTCAACTTCGACGGCATCACCTACGCCAAGGGCGCGTCCGTGCTCAAGCAGCTCGTCGCCTGGGTCGGCCGCGAACCCTTCATGCGGGGCGTGCACGACTACTTCGTGAAGCACCACCACGGCAACACCGAGCTCCCCGACCTCCTCGGCGAGCTCGAAGCCCGCTCCGGACGCGACCTCGCCGAGTGGTCGAAGCTGTGGCTCGAGACCGCGGGCGTGAACACGCTGCGTCCCGAGTTCGAGCTCGACGCCGACGGGCGCTACACCCGGTTCGCCGTCCGCCAGACCGCCGTCGACGCGTATCCGACGCTGCGCCCGCATCGCATCGCGGTCGGCCTCTACGAGGCGGAGGACGCCGGCGATCAGACCGTGGTGCGGCGCGCGCGCCGCATCGAGATCGATATCGACGGGGCCCTGACCGAGGTTCCGGGGCTGGTGGGCGTCGCGCAGCCGGACCTGCTGCTGCTCAACGACGACGATCTGAGCTACGCGAAGATCCGTCTCGACGACCGCTCCCTCGCGACCGTCACGGAACATCTGGGCGGGGTCGAGGATTCGCTGGCCCGGGCGCTGCTCTGGGGGACCCTCTGGGACTCGACCCGCGACGCCGAGTTCCCCGCGTCGCGCTTCGTCGACCTGGTGCTCGCTCACGTCGGTGCGGAAGACGCCTCGACGACCCTCCGGACGCTGTTGAACCAGCTGCTCCTCGCCGCGGAGAGCTACGTCTCCCCCGCCCGGCGCACCGAGACCCTCGAGCGGGTCGCCGACGCGCTCTGGCAGCTCGCCGCCGACGCGGATCCAACGTCCGACCGGCAGTTCCAGTTCGTCCGCGCATTCGCGCAGCTCGCCTCGACCCCGGACCAGCTCGACATCGTGCTCGCTCTGCTCGACGGCACCGCTCCGCTCGACGGGCTCGATATCGACACCGACCTCGGTTGGGAGCTGCTCATCGCCCTGGCGGCGGGCGGACGAGCCACGCGCGAGGAGATCGAGGCCGCTCTCGCCGACGACCGCACCGCAACGGGCGAGCAGTCCGCCGCCCACGCGCGAGCTGCGCTCCCCACCGCCAACGATAAGGCCGCGGCCTGGGCCTCGGTCTTCGAGACGAGCACGGCGTCGAATCTCATCGTGCGCGCCACGGCGATCGGCTTCACCCGCGCCGCGGACCTCGCCCTGCTCGAGCCGTTCGTCACGCGGTACTTCGACTCCATCGCCGGCATCTGGGCCTCGCGCAGCCACGCGATCGCCGAAGAACTCGTCGAGGGCTTCTTCCCGTCGCCGCTCGCCGACGAGCGCCTGCGCGCGGCGACCGCGGCCTGGCTCGACGCCAACCCCGAAGCTCCGGCAGCCCTGCGCCGCCTCGTCTCCGAGCATCTGTCCGGCGTGGAGCGGGCGCTCGCGGCTCAGACCGTCGACGCGGGGGTGTAGATGCTGCAGACGGCCGAGAACACCGTGGGCGCGGCGATCGAGGACTTCCTGAAGACCTACCACGTGCCGCTCAGCATCGTGCTGATCATCGTGCTCGCGATCCTCGCGAACTGGATCCTGCGCAAACTGCTCATGCGCGCGGTCAATCAGATCGTGCGCGGGGTCAAGAAGGCGCAGGACGTCGACACGACCTCGGAGATCCAGGCCGCGCCGTACGTGAACGCGCGCGCCGTGCAGCGCACGCGCACGCTCGGCACCGTCGGCCGGGTGGTCATCACCTGGGTGATCGTCCTGATCGCCCTGGTCCTGATCCTCAGTCAGTTGGGAGTCAACCTCACCGCGGTCCTCGCCTCGGCCGGCGTCATCGCCGCGGGTCTCGCCTTCGGTGCGCAGAACATCGTGAAGGACGTGCTCAACGGCATCTTCATGGTGTTCGAGGACCAGCTCGGCATCGGCGACGTGGTCACCATCGGCGCGGTCAACGGCACCGTCGAGGACGTCGGGATCCGGGTCACCCGGGTCCGCGCCATGGACGGCACGCTCTGGTTCGTGCGCAACGGCGAGATCCTGACCCTCGGCAATGCTTCGCAGGGCTGGGGGCGGGCGCTCATCGACGTCACCGTCGCGGCCGACCAGGACCTCAGCCATGTCTCCGACGTGACGCTCGAAGCCGCCCGTGCGCTGCTCCACTCCGAGAAGTTCGCCCGCAAGGTCACCGGCGAGCCCGAGATCCTCGGCCTCGAGAGCGTCTTCGGCGACCGAGCCACGCTTCGGCTCGCGGTGCGCACGCGACCGGAGGCCCAGTGGGAGGTCCAGCGCGGCATCCGCGCCGAGATCCGCCGCCGCTTCGCCGCCGAGGGCATCCAGCTCTCGGCCCAGCTGCCCAACCCTCCCGGAGGCGCCAAATGATCGACCACCACAGCGGCGCCGACCGGGCCGAACCGCCGACGCCGCGGCTCACCCTGCGCTCCGCGGAGCAGGGCGCGGCGGTCACCGACACGGTCTGGGGCCAGATCGGCGGGAGCGAGACCTTCGAGCGCATCGTTCGCACCTTCTATCGCGGGGTGCGAGAAGATCCGGTCCTCGCGCCCATGTACCCGCAGGACGACTGGGACGGCGCCGTCCGCAGGCTCCAGCTCTTCCTGGAGCAGTACTGGGGCGGCCCGACCACCTACTCCGAGGAGCGCGGGCACCCCCGCCTGCGCATGCGGCACGCTCCGTTCCCCGTCACGCCCGACGCGCGCGACCGGTGGCTCGCGCACATGAACGCGGCGCTCGACGAGGCCGCGCTTCCCCCGATGCACGATGCCGCGCTGCGCGACTACGTCGAGCGGGCCGCGTTCGCGATGGTGAACCGCTTCGAGTAGCCCGGCAGAAGTCACGTTTCGGTCTCGTCTTTTGCGGTCCGCGCCGGTCGGAGGTAGCGTGGCACCCGTCTGGACACGCTCAACGGCGAGAGTGGCCAGACCTCTTCTCGGCCGGTCGGCCTCTCGATCCGTTCCCCCGCGAACGGAAACCGCTGTTCTGCGTGTCCGCCATCCGGCGGCGAGTCCCCGGAGCCTACGATGCATGGACGACGACCTGAGGAGGCACCATCATGCAGCTCGGACTCCACTTCCGCCTGAACGACGAGAAGGCGGCACGGGTGCTCGAGGCCGCCGGAGACGACGCGGCGCTGCGCTCCGTCCTCGCCGAGCTCGAGGAGAACGAAGCCGAGTTCTCGCGCGCCTGCGAGACCGACAAGGCCTGGGACCCGATCGCCTGCGCCATCGCGCCTGCGGGCGCCGACGACGCCTGGCCCGCGCGCGGGGTGATCGGGGGCGCCCGAGAGCTGCAGGACGACGATGAGGAGTCGCTGATCACGCACCTGAACCCCGGCGAAGCCGCCGAGGTCGCCGACTACCTCGACGAGTTGAGCGACGAGGAGTTCTCCGCGGCCTACCGCGCCATGCCCGAGGAACTCCGGAATCCCGAGTACGGCGACGCCGAGGAAGCGTACGCGCTCGGGTGGCTCGACGAACTGCGCGGGTTCTATGCGGCCGCGCGTGCGGAACGGCGGCACGTGGTCTTCACCGTCTGGCACTGACCCTGGGGATCCGGCGGAATCGATGGGCCCGCGCGCCGCGGCTTCGCCGTGGACGGTGCAGGGGCCGCCGTCCGTCGCGCCCGGTCAGCGCGCGACGAGCACCGCTTCGCGCTGCTCCGGAGACAGGCGCTTGACTGCTTCGCGGACCGTGAGCCCGGAAGCACGTGAGGCTCGCGGCCGGATCCAGTCGAAGACGAGTTCCGGGCGCTTCCGCGAGGTATCGCGCAGCACCCAGCCGATCGCCTTCCGGATGAAGAATTCGCGCTCCTCCAGCATGCCGTCGGCGTAGCGGCCGAAGCGCTCGAAGTCCCCGCCGCCGGCACGCAGTGCCTCGAGGTGAGCGAGCAGTACCGATCGGCGGATCCAGAAGTCCGGATCCGCCGCCCAGCGGTCGAGCGTTGCGACGAGGCCGGGATCGCGCTCGACGAGCGGACCGAGCACGGATCCCGCGAGCAGGTCCACGAGCGCCCAGGTGCGCGATTCCCGGATGAGCCGCTCCAGCAGCGGAACGTCCTCGCTGCCGAGCAGGCCGACCGAAGCGACCAGCACTTCGACGGCCGCGGCCCGACGTTCGTGCACGGGCACCGCCCAGAGTTCGACCGCGAGCGCGGTCGCATGCCCGCGATCCAGCCCCGCCCCGCGCAGCGCCCGCTTGACGACCGAGCGGACCGCCGGCACCGGCACCCCGTAGTGCTCCAGTTCGCTCTTCAGATACGCGCGCTCCTGCTCCGCCCGCCCGGGGACGAAGTGTCCGCGCAGTTCGGCGTCGATGCGCTGCGCCAGGTCTGTCGGGTCGGTCATGGGGCCATCCTAGGGATCGGGACAGCGCCCGCTCCCCGGCCAACCGGCCAGGGCATGGGAGAACGCCCGCGTCCCGTTCAGCCTCCGGCTCGTCCTGCGAGGCCCAGGTCCGCGAGGGCGAGAATCGCCCGTTCGGGATGCTCGGCGATGCGGTTGAGCACGTACAGCCACCACTCGGGTCCGTACACGACGTATTCCCGGGTGACGAACCCGTCCTCGGCCAGCCCGTCGAGCAGCTCGGTGCCGAGCCCCTGCAGGGTTTCGAACTCCACGTGCTCGCCGCGCAGATCCTCTCCGAGCTCGGTGCGGAGGACGTCCACCAGCGCCGCGTCGTGCGTCGCGACACGGACGGGATGCCCCGCACGCGCGAGCAGCGCGACCGCGTCACGGTAGGCCGCCAGCATGCCTGCCGAGTCGCGCGGGAATGCCACGTCCTCCGGCTCGAGGAACGCGCCCTTCACCAAGCGGACCGGACCGGGGCGACGCATGACGCGTACGAGGTCGCGGGGCGTCCGGTGCAGCCGGGCCTGGAGCGTGATGCCGGTCTCCGGGAAATCGAGCGACAGCCGCTCCCAGAGTTCGAGCACCAGGTCGGTCCGGTCGGACCCCTCGGCCGAGATCAGCGTCGAGGTTCCCGCCTCCCGCGCGGCCTGCGCGATACGACTCGCGTTCTCCCAGCCGAGCCGAGGCGAGATCAACGATCCGACGTGCGAGAGGTCGAAGCAGACGGTCGCCGGTACCTCCCTCGCGGCGAGTCCCTCCGCCAGACCGATGAGGGTGCGGGTCTCCCGCTCGGCGGTATCGCGTTCACGCACCGATTCCCCCACGAGTTCCACGCTCCCGAGGTGCCCGCGCTCGGCATTCGCGCCGAGCAGCGCGATGGCGTCTGCCGCGGCATCGCCCGCGATGTACCTGGCTGCGGCGCGGCGCGCGGCCTGCGCGACGCCCGGTATCTCCAGCGCGCGGCGCTTCAGCCGTTCGTCGAGCGCGAGCGCGCGGAGGGTATCGGAGGCGGACCGCAGCGTTTCGGAGGAGAGCATCACGCATCGATTCTCGACGGTCCCCCGGCTCCGGTCTTGAACGGAATTGCGCCGCGGCTAGGCCCGGTAGCCGCCGGGAGTGCTCGCGACGTACGAGCGGAAGATCCGGTGGAAGTGGCTCTGATCCGCAAAACCGAGCGCGGCGGCGACGTCGGCGGGCGTGCGGCCTTCGCGGAGCAGTCTGCGCGCCGTGTTGATCCGATGATCGTGGCGCCAGGAGGCCGGCGTCATTCCTGTCGCGCGCTTCATCGCGCGGATCAGCTGGAAGCGGCTCATCCCCGCGAGGGCGGCGAGCTCGTCGAGCGCCGGCGCCTTCTCGTCCGTTCGGAGCCTGGCGGTCACCGCGCGCAGCCGCGGACTCGCCTCCGGATCGGACGTGGGCTCCTCCCGATGCAGCGGCACCGCACGGGCGCAGCCGAGCAGCCCGTCCCGAAGGTCGTCGCCGATGCGGGCCGGATCCGGTGCCCCGCGCGCGAAGAGCCGATCGTTGATCGCATCGAATCGCCGATGCAGCGCGGGAACGCGGAACACCGAGATCCCCGCGAACAGTCGCTCCGTCGCACCGGTGTCCCGGGCCGCTGCGTCGAGCAGGCCCCGGATCCACGGCTGATCCGCGTGGATCATCTGGTACTCCCAGACGCCGCCCGCGGGGTTGCAGGCGTGCACCTGGCCTGCGGGAATGCAGATCACGTCCCCGGGGCGGAGCTCGACGGCGCGGCCGCTCGCGCCGGTGAAGCTCGATGCGCCAGCGTCGATCAAGCCGATCGAGAAGCGGTCGTGCGTGTGCGGCCGGTAGCACGCGACTTCGCGGCAGGATCGTCGCGACTCCAGCTGCGGCAGCGCGTCGCTGCGCCAGAACTCGGCGGTCACGAGGATTCCTCGCCGCCTCCGAACGCGTCCCGCTCGCGCAGCGCGACCGCGTGAGCGCGCTGCACGCTCGTGACGGTCTCGAGGAACCGCCGGACCGCGTCCAGCTCCTCCGTCGCGAAGCCCTCGGCGACGGCCGCCGTGGACTCGGCGATGTGCGGACCGATCAGTTCCCAGATCCGCTGCCCCGCGATCGGGGTGAGCCTGACGATCAGCCGCCGCCCGTCCTCCGGGTGGCGGGATCGCGAGACGTACCCGGCGTGCGCCAGCCGGTCGAGCATCGTGGTCACGCTCCCCGAGGTGAGCGCCAGGCGATCCGCGATCTCGCGTGGCGTCAGCCCGTCGTCTCCCGCGCCCGCGAGCGCTTCGAGGCAGCGCTGGTCGGTGCGGTTCACCCCGAGGAGCCGAGCGGTCTCGCGGTCGAAATCGTCGACGGTCGATTGGTAGCGCTGGATGGCCGGGCCGAGCGCCGCGAGGGACTCAGGCATATCGCTTGACAATCAAGCTACCTCCGTTCATGATTACTTGACCATCAAGCTATCTCATCCACGGCCCGGCGTCCACGTCGGCCCCGATCCCAGGAGGATCCCACCATGCACGCGCTCATCATCGGCGGCGGCATCGCCGGCCCCGTTCTCGCGGTCGCCCTGCGCCGGGTCGGAATCGACTCGACCGTCTTCGAACGGGGAAGCCGCGACGACGACCGGCGCGGCGCCTGGATCACGCTCCAGGCCAATGGCACGGATGCCCTGCGCGCCATCGGACTGGCGGAGCCCGTCGAAGCGCTCGGATACCCGGTCGACCGCATCGGTTTCGTGAACGGAGCCGGTCGGCCGCTGGGCGCCATGCCCATGGCGGCCCGTCGCCCGGACGGCACGGGTTCGGTGGTGATGCCTCGCGCCGAGCTGTACCGGGCGCTCTCGGAGCAGGCGGCGCAGCAGGGCGTTCGCGTCGAGTACGGGCGGGAGTTCGTCGGAGCCGAACGCACCGCGACGGGCGTGCGCGCGCGATTCGCGGACGGCACGACGGCCGAGGGCGACATCCTGATCGGAGCGGACGGGATCCACTCGCGGGTCCGCCAGACGATCGATCCGGCGGCCGTGTCTCCGCGATACGTCCCCGTCCTCAACGTCGGCGGCTTCGTCCCGGGTCTCTCGGTCGATGCCCCCGAGCGGGAGTTCGTCATGCAGTTCGGCACCCGCTGCTTCTTCGCCTGGATGCGGACCCCCGACGGCGGCACGATCTGGTTCGCGAATCCCCCGATGCGACGGGAGCCGGCGCGCGGCGCGCTCTCCGCGATGAGCGACTCGGAGTGGCGCGACTGGCTGCGCGACCTCATGCGAGGCGACGCCGGCCCGTCCGCCGAGATCCTCGAGGCGGCACCCGCGCCGCTCACCGGGTGGGCGACCTACGACATGCCGGTCGTGCGGAACTGGCATGACGGGGCCGGCCGCATGGTCCTGATCGGCGACGCCGCGCACGCGACCTCCCCCGCGGCCGGGCAGGGCGCGGCGATGTCCCTCGAGGACGCCGTCGTGCTCGCACAGTGCCTGCGCGATTGCCCGAACACCGGCGTCGCCTTCGACCGCTTCGTCGAGCTGCGCCGGGCCCGTGTCGAGCGGATCGTCGAGCACGGTCGTCGGAGTTCTGCACGGAAGGCGGCGGGGCCGATCGGCCGGCTCGTGCGCGACGCGATGATGCCGATCATCTTCCGCCGTGCGGCCCGCGACGACGGGGACTCCATGATGTGGTTGCAGGGTCACCACATCGACTTCGACGCACCGGTCTTCGGCCCCTCGGCGGCCGCCGGGTGAGACCGCAGAGGGGCCGGCCGTTCACTGCAGTTCGGCAAAGAGCCGCATCACCTCCGGCCCCATCTCCAGCTGGGTGAGCACGATCCGGAACGACCCGTCGGGATCCACGAAGAAGTCGGTGCCCAGTCCGCCCGACCAGCCGAACCGGCCGGCGTGGGGTCCCTGCGTCAGCACCGAGACCCCGAACCCCCATCCGGTGCCGTCCCAGAACCCGGGGAAGAAGCTGTCGTCGGCCTTGACGCGCTCGGACACCTGATCCGTGCGCATGAGGGCGAGCATCTCGGGGGCGAGGAACGGCCGCCCGTCATGTCGGCCGTCGTCCGCCAGCATCCGGGCGAACGCCGCGAAGTCGGCCGCGGTCGAGACGAGTTCGGCGTGGCTGAGGTCGAAAGGAGCCGGCGCGGCGGACAGCCCTCCGGCTGCCGGCTCGACCTCGACGAGCGACCCGTCGGCGATG
Organism: Leucobacter sp. HNU; assembly: GCF_047946755.1. Lineage (GTDB taxonomy): Bacteria > Actinomycetota > Actinomycetes > Actinomycetales > Microbacteriaceae > Leucobacter. The sequence goes on from NZ_CP178837.1 coordinate 1,376,237, forward strand.
CGCCGGAGGGCCGCGGGCAGACGGTGCGCCTGCTCGAGCGGCACGCTGTATCCGGTATCGACCATGCCGAGCGGTTCGAAGAGTTCGCCGCGCAGGTGCGCGTCCAGGCCACCGGTCGCCCGGGAGAGCAGGATCCCGAGGAGCCCGAAGGAGTGGTGGTACCGCCAGCCCTCCCCGGCTGGAACGCGAGCGGCAACGACGCGAGCGCACCCAGCCAGTCGTCCGCGCCGATGGCCAGCGGGTCCTGACCGGCTTCCACACCCGCCTCGCGCATGGCCGCGCCCAGCGGGCACGGCACCGTCATCACTCCGTACCCCGAGGTGCACGTGAGCAGGTGCCGGATCGTGATGGACCGTTCGGCGGGCACCGTGTCGTCGAGCTCCGCCTTCGGGTCGCGCAGCACCCGACGGTCGGCGAGCTCGGGTAGCCACCGCTCCACCGGGTCGTCGAGCCCCAGACGCCCCTGCTGCACCAGCCGCAGCGTCGCAACCGCGAGCACGGGCTTCGTCATCGACTGGATCCGCACGATCGCGTCCGCGGGCAGCGCCCCGACCGACACCGTTTCAAGTGTGCCGCCGGCGGCACCGTCCACGCCGACGAGCCCCGGGAACACCCCCTCGGCCGCATGCCGTTCGAGCACCGATCGCAGCGATTCCGTCATGCGTCGATTCAAGCGGGCGACGCGGCGGCTGTCCACCGTTCCCATGCGGGAGCACCGGGGACCGTCAGAACAGTCGGCTCTCGCGGACCTCGTCCGGCTCCTCGAGCTCCAGCAGGATCTGCTTCCGCCGCAGTCCGCCGCCGAAGCCGGTGAGCTTGCCCCCGGAGCCGACCACGCGATGGCACGGGATCACGATGCTGACCGGGTTGCGTCCCACGGCCTGCCCCACCAGCTGCGACAGCGAGCGGTCGCCGAGGCCGATGGCGATGTCGCCATAGGTGACGCGCTGGCCGTAGGGGATCTCGCGCAGGCGAGCCCAGACCTGCTCCTGCATCGCATCGCCCGCGGTCACCGCGGGAACGTCGAAGACGCGTCGTTCCCCGGCGAAGTACTCGGCGAGCTCCCGCGACGCCTGCGCGAGCACCGGGTCGGAGAGCGAGCTCACCCTGGGTCCCAGTCCGTCCTGCTGCGGCGTGAACCGGTAGCCCTCGAAGTAGACGCCCGCGAGTGCGTCGTCGACCGCCACCAGGAGGAGCTGGTCCACCTGCGAATCGATCACCGTATGCCGAATGTTCATGCGTCGACGCTCCTTCTGCTCGCGCGAGTCCATCTTCCCGCACTGCAGACGTTCCGGAGGCGCGGAACGTGAGATCCGGTGTCGACGGACGGCGGTTGCGAGAAGATGGTCGGCGTGAGTCTCACGAAACGTCCGTCCGCACCGTCTGCAGGGCGATGAACACGAAACAGCCGTTCGACGCAGTGGTCGCGCTCCACGGCACCGCGGTGCTGCGCGTCTGCCGGTCGATGCTCGGGATCCACGACGCCGACGACGCCTGGTCGGAGACCTTCCTCGCGGCGATGCGCGCCTACCCCGACCTGCCCGAGACCGCGAACGTGGAGGCCTGGCTCGTCACCATCGCCCGACGCAAGGCCATCGACGTGCATCGAGCGAGCAAGCGGAACCCGGTGCCCGTCGAGGACCTCCCCGAAGCACCGACGGCGCTCGGGGTGCCCGGCGCCGACGACACCGAGCTGTGGCGTGCGGTCGGCGAGCTGCCGCCCAAACAGCGCCAGGCGATCACCTTCCGATATCTGGTCGGGATGCCCTACGCCGATATCGCCACGATCCTCGGCGGAACCGTCGAGGCTGCCCGCAGGGCGGCCGCCGACGGACTCAAGACCCTCAGAAGAACCTATCCGGGCACGATCGCGGAAGGAGCACGACCATGAACGACGTCCGAAACGATGATCACGTCGCCGCCCTGGCGGCCCCCATCACCCCCGACACCCTCGCCGAACTGCACCGGCGACTCGAGGCCTCGGCGCAGTCCGAGGGACTCCTCGACGTCGCCTACCGCATCGTCGACAGCCCGCTCGGGAACCTGCTGCTCGCCTCCACGCCACGGGGGCTGATCCGCGTCGCCTTCGCGACCGAGGACCATGACCGGGTACTGGAGCACCTGGCCGCCAAGGTCAGTCCGCGGGTGCTGCGCGCACCGAAGCGCCTCGACGCCGCGGCCCGCGAGCTCGACGAGTACTTCGCACGCACGCGCAGGACCTTCGACCTCGCTCTCGACCTCTCGCTCTCCAAGGGATTCCGCCGGCTCGTGCAGCAGCACCTCCCCGAGATCGGCTACGGGCAGACCCGCAGCTACACGCAGATGGCCGAGATGGTCGGGAACCCGAAGGCGGTCCGCGCCGTCGGTACCGCCTGCGCCACCAACCCGTTGCCCGTCGTAGTCCCCTGCCACCGCGTGCTCCGCGCCGACGGGACGCTCGGCGGCTACATCGGCGGGCTCGAGGCCAAGACCGCCCTGCTCGAGATGGAACGGTCGGCATGACCGAGCTCTTCGAGTTCCCCTCCGAACCCGGGCACCCCTCCGCGGTCGCCGATGGCGCCGTGCACGTACCCGGCTGGCTCACGCTCGAACAGCAGGCATGGATCGTCGGCCAGTTCCGCACCTGGACGGCGGGCCCGGTGCCGATCCGCGCCGCGAAGGTGCGCGGTCACGAGATGTCGGTGCGCACCGTCTGCCTCGGCTGGCACTGGCAGCCCTACCGCTACACGCGGGAGGCTACCGACGTGAACGGGCAGCGCGTCCTCGCGTTCCCCGACTGGATGGTTCGACTCGGCCGTCGCGCGCTGCGCGACACCGGCTTCCCCGAGGACCAGGTCGCCGCCTACACGCCCGACACCGCGCTCGCGAACTTCTACGACGAGAAGGCGAAGATGGGGATGCACCAGGACCGGGACGAACGGTCGCTCGCCCCCATCGTCTCCCTCTCGATCGGCGATGCCTGCACGTTCCGGTTCGGCAACACGGAGAGTCGCAATCGGCCGTACGCCGATCTGCGGCTCGGCTCCGGAGACCTGTTCGTGTTCGGCGGTGCCTCGCGTCTGGCGTACCACGGCGTCACCCGGGTCCACCCGTTCACCGCGCCGAGCGGCTGCGGACTAGGCAGCGCCGATGGAACGAGCGCCGGCCGGATCAACATCACCATGCGCATGACCGGCCTCGAGGGCTGAGACGAACGGAGAGACATGACCGTAGAGGACCCCGGCATCGTGGTCGGCGACGATGGGCTCGCCCGGCCCGCATGGGCGTCGGTCGATCCGCTGCTGCGCGAGTACTACGACACCGAGTGGGGCATGCCGGTCACCGACGAGCGCGGCATCTTCGAGCGCGTCTCGCTGGAAGGGTTCCAAGCCGGTCTCTCCTGGGCGACGATCCTGCGCAAACGACCCGCGTTCCGCACTGCCTTCGACGGGTTCGACCCGGATCTGGTCGCGGCCTACGACGACCGGGACGTCGAACGCCTCCTCGCCGACGCGGCGATCGTGCGCAACCGGCAGAAGATCCTCGCCGTCATCGGCAACGCGCGTGCCACGATCGCGCTGCGGGCGGACATGGGGCTATCGGCCCTGATCTGGTCCTTCCGACCGGAGACGACACCGCGGCCTCGGCGCTTCGCAGAGATCCCCACGACCTCGCCGGAGTCGATCGCCCTCTCGAAGGAGTTGCGGCGTCGCGGCTTCGCCTTCGTCGGACCGACGACGATGTACGCGCTCATGGAGGCGATCGGGATCGTCGACACTCACCTGGTCGGTTCGCACCGCCGCGGCAGCTCGGGAATCTGGCCCGCTCAGTAGCGGCTGGACGCAGCGGTCAGCGCCTCGGCGAACGAACGATGCCGGGTCGCCCGGTCGCCGTCGTGGATGCCGCTCACCTGCCAGTACTGGCCCGTCCGCACGACCTCGGCGATCCGGGTCCCCCGCAGCGAGACGGCGATGTGCGATCTGAGCAGGCGGGTCGCGAGGAAGGTCTCGCCGCCCACTTCGTACTCGGCCCCGTTCGGAACGCCGAGGCCGCGCACGACCCGCTCAGGCACGCCGGTACTCGGCGGTGATCGGGCACTCGAACGGATCCCGCGCAGCGAGCCCGACCCGGTTGAGGTAGGCGATCACGATCGCGTAGGACCGCCAGAGCGAGGTCTCCGTGTACGGGACTCCCAGCGTGCGGCAGTGCTCGCGCACGATGGCTCGCGTCCGTGCCAGGTGCGGGCGCGCCATGCTCGGGAACAGGTGGTGCTCCACCTGGTAGTTCAGGCCGCCCATGAGCCAGGTCGCCCACCATCCGCCGCGGATGTTGCGAGAGGTGCGCACCTGCTTCGTGAAGAAGTCGAGCTTCGCGTCGTGCGCGATCACCGGCATGCCCTTGTGGTTGGGCGCGAACGAGGCGCCCATGTAGACGCCGAACACCGCGAACTGCACCCCCATGAACGCGCAGGCCATGCCGAATGGGAGCAGGAGGAACACGGGCACGAGGATCAGTGCGAAGCGGGCGGCGATGATGCCGATCTCGATCCAGCGCCCCCGCACCGGTTCACGGTTCGCGAGGTGCGCGAAGCTCTGCCGGTGCAGGTTCAGCCCCTCCAGGGTGAGCAGCGGGAAGAAGAGCCAGCCCTGGCGCCTCGTGAGCAGGCGACGGAACCCGCGGGCTTCGACCGCGTCCTCCTCGAGGAACGAGATCGTGTCGACCTCGATGTCCGGGTCCTTGCCGACTCGGTTCGGGTTCGAATGGTGGCGCGAGTGCTTCGAATCCCACCACGAGTAGCTCATGCCGATCGCGCCGGCGAGGATCCTGGCGAGCCGATCGTTCGCCGGACCCGTCGCGAGGATCTGCCGGTGCGCCGCCTCGTGCGCGAGGAACGCGATCTGGGTGAAGACGATGCCGAGGGCGGCGGCGATGAGGAGCTGGTACCAGGTCTCGCCCAGCAGGACGAAGCCCGTGATCGCTCCGCCCAGAGCGAGCAGCAGCGCGGCTCCGACGGTCAGGTAGAACCACGGCGTGCGTCGCAGGAGCCCCGACTCGCGCACGACCTGGGAGACCCGGGTGTAGGCCTTCGCGATCGGCGGGAAGTCGCCGGCCTTCGCGCGCGTGGGTCGGAGCGGGCCCGGCCCGTCGAGTGTGCGGGGAGCAGTCGATGACACGATCGGCACCTGTCTGGTTATGAACTACCGGTCGCGGCAACTCAGGTGAAGCCACAGGCGGTCGCCGATCGCTCCCCTCACCGTAGCCGACGGACCATGCCGCCAGCTGTACATGCCCAGAGGCCCCCGTAGGGGGCGGCAGCCCGGCGACGGCTACGCGCCGGATCCGCCCGCGCACTGCTGCAGCGCCCAGCCCCGGGCCGCTTCGAGAGCGGAATCGTCTTCGGGGTCCACCGGATGATCGGGTGGGATCGCCCCCTCATGGAAGTTGCCGTCGCGGTCGCCCATCAGCGCGAAGGACAGCGTGACCTCGGCACCGTCGGGAAGCATGAATCCGCCGTTGAGGGTCGTGTATCCGGCGCTCTCCGCTCCGAAGGTCGCGGTCCTCGCCTGCCCGGCGAAGGCCAGCAGCACCATCTCGGCCGCGCTCGCCGACCGTGTCGACTGTACGAGGGCGATCGGCCGACCCGGGAGCTTGGCCGGCGCCCCCGGGAGCGCCGGGGCGACCACGAGCCCGGGCATTCCGAGCTGATCGAGCGCCCCGAACCGGCCCGCGAACGCGGGCAGGCTGTCCCAGCGCCGGCCGACCCAGCTCAGGGAAGCATCGCGGACGCGGACCGCGCTCGTGCGGCCGTCGCGCGTGCGGAACTGCTCGACCGTGCCATCGTCGAGCAGCGGGCTCACCGCGAGGATCATGGCCCACCCGAGGCCTCCGCCGTTGTGCCGCACGTCGATGACCCACCCGCACGCGGAGCTCGCCTGCTCGGAGGCGAAGATCTCGCCCGCCGCACGGAGATATCGCTCCTGTTCGTCCGCGTGGACGCTGGAGAAGCCCGGAACCGTCACGATGCCGAGTCGCCCGTCGTACCGCACGGTCGGGTTCTCCCGGGAGGATGGGAAACCGGGACGCGATGAGGCGGCGGCCTGCTCGGGCGTCGAGAACCGGCTGTGGAAGCCGCCGGCCGCGCGTACCAGGCGGCTCAGAGCGCCGTGGGTATCGGACGTGGCCTCCGCTGCTCGCAGCACGGGGAGTTCCCGGGCGAGCACCTCGTCCCACGTCGGCGTGTCGACGTAATACCCGGCCTGCAGTCCGGAGAGTGCGCGATCCGTGTACGCCCGGACACCGGGATCGCCAGCCGGTGCGCCGCCGACCGCGAGTCCCAGCACCAGCACGCCCACGAGGACGGCGGTACCTCGGCGAAGACGTCGCACGGGACCCCCTCGCTGCAGTGTGCCGACTCTGGCGATCCTCTCATGCTCGCAGCACTGCCACGGAGACTCAGCTGGGGCGGACGTGGCGCGGGCGGTCCCGCACTCACCGGCGAGGCTCCGTTCCCAGCGGCCCGAGCACATCGCTCGGCTCGGCGTCGAGCGCGAGCGCCTCGAGCACCGCGAGGAGTTCCCGTTCCTCGTACTGGAAATGGGACTCCATGATCGCCGCGAGCCCGTCCAGGTGCGCCTCGATCGCATCCCGAGGCATGCGGCGGTCGACGGCGGCCTGCAGGGCCGCCACGAGGGTCCCGATCATCGAATGGTCCTGCTCCAGCTTGCGCAGGGTCCCGCGCAGCTCAGGATGCGCGGCCGCGATCGCGGGGAAGAGCTCGCGGTCCTCCCCCTCGTGATGACCGGTCAGCGCCGCACAGAATCCGCGACAGAACAGCAGGAGGTCGTTCGACAGCGGCCCGACGGGATCGCCGGCCTCCGTGGAGGCCCGCACGACGCGCAACGCGTCTCTCAGCCGACGGTGCACGGCCCGCAGTTCTTCGCCCCAGGCGACGAACCGGCTCGTCTCGCCCTCAGCCATGGGAGGGCGAAGGGAACGACATCTTCACTGTCGCGCTCCTTCGGGTTCCGCGCCTCCATGCCTGACACGGACTGCCACCGGCACGCGACGCTGCGCCCCAAATTACCCGATCCCCGGCGAACGCGGAAGATCGCGCCGGAGTCGGACTCCCGGACGGGACACGGACTCGGATCGGTGTCGGTGCGCCTGAGTAGACACTTTGAGAACTTTACCCCCGCCCTGAAAACCGTTGTCTCGCGCAGGAAGCGCGGGGTATACGAGACCAACCGCCGCCCCTTGGAACCCTCGGTTCGAGACGATCGGGGCCGCCTCGTCAGGTCGATTGGGAAAGCTCAAACTTTTCTCACCGAGGCCCAGGTCGATCAGATCATCGATCTCTACAAGGGCGGTATGAGCATGAACAGGATCGCTCAGAAGTACCGTGCGCATCGACGTACGATCGCGGCGCACCTCACCCGCAGGTCGGTGTCGTTGCGTGAGCAGCGCAGTCTCGATCCGTCGGATACCCCGGAGGCAGTGAGGCTCTACGAGGACGGAATGCCGCTCCTTGAAGTCGGCCGAAGGTTTGGCGTCAGCCAGCATGCGGCACGGACGGCGATCGCGGGTGCGGGGGCGACGATCCGACCGAAGGGGCGAATTCCTCGGGCATAGTGGCCGGGCTGCACCATGGAGCTCGCACCAAAGAATCGGCCGACCACGATACGAACGTGGTCGGCCGATTCATGTTCTCGGACTCAGCGTGTATGCGCGCGCCGGGCTCTGCGCTCACGCTCGATGCGTTCCCCGTCGATTTCAGCGAGGACGCCCAGGACGAAACGAGTGGATGTGCTCTCGGGCTCGAACACGGTGCCGGTGGCTGCGTCGTAGAGTGTGCAGCCGGCTTCTCGGAGCGTTTCGGTCGTGCGCGTGAACTCGGGCAGGGTGCGCCCGATTCGGGAGAGCCCGCAGACGAACACCGCGCTGAACCTCCCGGTCGCGGCTTCGTCGGTGAGGGCACGGAGTGCCAGCCGAGTTCTACCGAGGTCGGTGTACGAGTCGGTCAGCTCGCAACCGTGCTGGTGCGCGAGCGCTTTGCACGCCTCGCGCTGACGAAGGATATCGGCCTGGTTCGGACGACCGGATCGGAGATACATGACGGCATCCATCAAGCCACCTCGCTCGTCTCGCGCTCGAGAATCGCCGTGCGCTCGATCTGGCGGCGCAGATTGCGCGCCCGCATCGCTTCGAGGATGCGGGCCTTCGCGAGCATGAGGAGAGTGACCGGTCCGAGGACGAGGAACGCGGTTCCCATGACGAGGCACCACAGCAGCGGCAGGCTGAGCCAGGCGTCACCGCCTTGCTCGATGAGCCCCTTGAGGAAGTTCGCGAGGAGGTAGTACGGGGCTGCGACGAGCATCGCGGGCGTGCCCCACTTCAATCCGTCGCGGCGGACGATGCGAGAGATGAGCCGGGGGCCGGGCGCGTACCTCGCGAGGAAGTAGTAGCAGCGGGCGACGCCGGAGAAGATGGTCGAGAGCATGAGGACAGCCCTTTCAGATCACTCGGCAGTGAGTCATTTTGAAAGGGGCTTCCCGTTCCCGGCCAGCCGTGCCGCTACATCCGATAGCGGCGAACGTTTGTAGAAACTGCCTACACCTCTACTGTACGTCGGCCGGCACGGAAGCGGAACCGTCGTAGCTGGTCGCCGTCTGGTGATGGTGAAGACGAGAGCGCACCCAGTAGGAGGCGCTACGTTGCGCTCAAGACACACCACCGAACAGACCGAACGAGGAGATGTAACGATGGATTTCCAAGAAGCGGCAGCGATCGTCACCGCTGATCAGAACCAGAACGACTGGGGCGACGAATCACCGATGACCCAAGCAGAGGCCGTCGAGCACGTGCGCAACATCATGACGCTGGAAGATGTCGTTGACTACGGCGACGAGAACACCGAGGCATACCGCCTTGTGCTGTCCACATCTCAGCTCCCCGAATAGCGTTGCTCCCAATACAGGCGAGGGCACCTCAATGGTGCTCTCGCTTTTGTCATACACTCTCCAACGTGCACATCGCATCCGCGTCAGAGCGACTGCGCGCCCCGTCTGGTGAGCGCGTTCGGCGCGGCTTTCGGGCGTGCGCGTTGAGTCGCGAGTGCTCGTGCGCCGCTACCTGGCAATGTCGATCACCTCTCCGTTGCTGGGCAAGGAGCCTTCGAACGTCACCGGCACGGCGTCGGCTCGGTCGATATCTGATGTGCTGATCGCTTGAACATGAACGTGCGGCTCGGTGCTGTTGCCGGAGTTCCCGCAGCGTGCGAGCCTCGTGCCGAGTTTTACGTACTGCCCGGTCTGCACGTCAAGACTGCCCTGCTTGAGGTGGCAGAGAACGACCACCACCCCTCCGGTATCGATGAACACGTGGTTGCCGGCAAGCGCCAACCACCCTGCTTCGACGCGGCGGCGCTGGGTGAGCGCATAGCCGATGGAAGGTATGCCGCGGTACGAAGGGTGGTCTGGTTCGGAGTCGTGCGCGGCGACGACGATACCCTCAACGGGCGCCAGCAGAGCACGTCCGAAGCCCACGAACCTCTCCGGGGGTTCGGGGCGTACGAGCGACCCGAACGTGACGGGCGAAGTGCGTCCGGAGTCATCGACGGGAACGAAGTCGATGGCGTAGGACGTAGCCAGCCGTGTTGTTCCGTGGCTGGGCACTCTGTTGGCCGGGCTGTTCTGCACCATCCACTTGCCCGTGAACGGGTAGTCCAGATCCGTCGAAGTTGCCACGCTGCCCCCTTCGTGCAGTCCGGAGTCTCATTCTCCCAGACGCCCTGCGGGCGCCTCAGGGCGAGTGTCATAGCGAGCGCCCGCCCCGGCGATTAAGCGCCTTCGGTGCGGCCTTCGGGCGCGCCCGCTGAGTCGTGAGTGCTCGCGCGCGTTGGATCGCTTGCGCGGCGCGGGCTTGGTCGATCTTCTGCGCGATGCCGTCCGGGGCCGGCCCGAGAACGTCATCACTCGTGACGCCGTAACGGTCGCGGTATGCGGCGACTGTGCGCGCATACCGCGCCCACGCCTCCTGCTTGCGTGGATCATCCGGCCGCGCCCCGAGCGCCCGCATCCACGGTGCATTATCTGCCGCGGCTTGCTCAGCGAGGGTCGCGGCGCGCTGCTCGATGAGCCGGTGCCGTTCCGCGAGTGCCTGCCGCAATTCCGGTTCGGTGATGCCGCCGGCAACAGGGATCAGGCCCGCGATCAACCTCGGTGCCTGTGCCGTGCGCCCGCCGGTGGCGGGGTGCTGGGTGGCGGTGGCGAGGCGCCAGTGCAGGACGGAGGCGATGTCGTCGGCGTCATCGAAGCCCCGCGCCCTCACGAGGCGCGGGAGAAGCCGGTCGACGTCGTGGTGGTTCGCCTCGGCCCGGCGGAGTTCTGCGGCGAGGGCTCCGAAGGCGTCGGAGTCGAGCACCGAGTCTGCTTGTGCGGTGGTGAGGCCTGAGCCTCGGACGAGGGTGGCCCAGCGGTCGTGTTGGGCTTCGGTGGCGATGGTCTCGTATTCGGCGGCGAGTTGCTGGATCGACCCCCAGTTCTCCTGCTCCCGCTTGATCGTCTCGTGCGCCGACAGCTCAGCGCCGGAATGGTTGAGCACCCCGAACAGCACCCGCCTGGCTGCCTCCTCCACGTCCGATGCTTCGTGCGGGTGCTGGTGTGCGTCGTCGGGGGTGTCGACGGCGACGTAGGCGTAGTTCCCGTCACGGCCGCGAGTCATCGCGACGTACAGGTTCTCCCTCGTCATCGACGGATCGACCATCACATGCGAAGTATCGACGGTGACGCCCTGGGCGCGGTACGCGGTGACGGCGTAGCCGAGGTCAAGGTGCTCCGCCACGTAGTCGGCGGGCAGCACGATCGACCCGCCGCGATCCCGGCCGACGGGCCGGACCGTCACGGACCCGTCGCGCCGCACCCTCGTGATGATCCACCGGTTCCCGTTCTGCACCCACGCCGTACGCGACCGGAGATCCCGGCGGTTGTCCCGCGTGATGACGACATCCCCGACCGCAGCAGTCGCGCCGCCGCCGAGGGTGGCTTCGCCGCGGATCGGCTGCACGACCCCGGCAAGGATCAGCTCGGTGCGAGCGCGGAGGTTCAGGGCCGCCATGGACTCGCTGGAATCGGTGACGAGAATCGACGGAACCCCCGCCTCCCGATCAGCGCGCCATGCCTCATACGCCAGGGCGGTCACGTCCTCGGTATTGCCGCCGGTTACCCGGCCCGCGTTCTGGTAGGTGTCGATCACGTCTGTTTTGCCGAGGCGCAGCCCGAGGGACGCGATCTTCTCCCACTCGTTCGTGAACCGGTAGATCGTGAACAGCTCCAGGGTGTCGTCCCGGTCTCCGGCGAGGAGCCCGAAGGCGCCGGCGGCTTCGACGGCTTGGAGTTGTGAGTAGTCGCCGACGAGCAGTACTTTCGCGCCTGCTTGTTCGGCGGTCTTGGTGATGCGGTCGAGTGAGAGGGTGCCGGCGAGGCTGGCTTCATCGATGATGACCAGCTGCCCCGCGCGGAACGACGCCCGGCCCAGGTTGTGGAGCGTCCACCATCGTGCGGTGTTTTCCGTCTTGATGCCGAGGTCGTCGGCGAGGACTTCCGCCGCGACCACCGACGGCGCCAGCCCCACCACCGCCCCTGCCCCGTGCTCGGTTTCCCAGGCGCGGCGGAGTGCGTTCATGGCGGTGGTCTTCCCGGTCCCGGCGGGGCCGACGAGCAGGTCGAGCACGCGCCCCGATATGGCGATCTTGGTGAGGGCGTCGGCCTGGTCTGGGCCAAGCACCCGCCCGTCCCGATCCGGGGCGGCCGTGATGCGCTCGATCACCGCGAGCGGCAGCGTTGGCCCGGTCGTGGTGCGGGAGCGTTCCAGGAGACGCGCTTCCGCTTCCAGGAGTTCGGTCGAGGAGTACAAGGCCGAATGGCGGGGCCGGAATGCGCTCGTGCCATCGGGGCGCTGGAACCGTGCCGGGGTCGAGGCGAGTTCGGGTGGGGTGAGGCGCAGCGAGGCGCGCTCGGCGGCATCGACGACCATGCCGGTCACGGCCTCCCTGTCCCGAGTCGTCGCGAACCGGTACCCCATCGTCTGCCGGGCTGCCTCGGCGGTGAGGTTCCAGCGGTGCCAAGTCGACCGTTTCGCCCCGACGGCTTCGACCACGGAGAGCGCGATCGTTTCGATCTCATCGAGAGGCACGTCATCCGCCCGCAGCACCCGCACCATGAGCGCGGGGATCGCCTCGCGCGCCCACTCGCCGGCATCACGGCCGAGCTTCTTCGTGGCGCGCTTACGCCAGTCCGTTGTGAGGTCCGCGAGCGAGCGAACCTTCTTCTCCGGCCGAGTGATGAGCGTGGCTTGCGCGCGGAGCTTGATGACCGTCGCCGCCGACGGCTGCCGCCCATGCTTCTCGACGTATTCGGCGATGAGGCGATCCTTCTCCGCATCGATCTGATGCGAGCGGGTAGAGAACTCGAGCACGAGGCCTTCAGGAACCGTGGCGATCGCCCAAGCCGGGTTCCGATCCCGACCCCGCTCCCGCGCCTCCCATTCGACACCGAGGAGCCGGGTGAGATGATCGGCGATAACCGCCTCGTGCAACTCGGAGAGCGCAACGGTCGCGGCGTGCATGGGGCGGCCGTCGAGCGACCGCCACTTCCCATCGAGCACCGTGCGCACTTTGTTCGAGACCACCACGTGCGTGTGCAAGTGCGGGTCGTTCGCGCGTGAGTCATAGTGGTCGTAGGCCGTCGCGGCGAGCCCAAACGTGTCAACCTGCGCGACCGCACCGCCGTCGGCACCGGTCGAACCGACACGAGTGGCGGCGACCTCCCGCTCCATGAACTCGATCACCTCACCGATCGCCGTATGATGCGCATCAGCGATCAGCGCTTGCGTGCCCGCGTCGGCGACCGCCCAGAGCACGGAGGCGGACTTCGGCAACGAGAACGTATAGTCGTAGCCCGCGACCGCCTTCCTTGTGCCACGTCGTCGTTCCTCGCTCTCGATCTGCGCGACTGCCTCCGCACGGGAAGCCGGACCGAGCTCGGGGTCGAGGGCTTCGACCCGTGCTTCGATGCGTTCTGCCGGGGTCGAGTAGATCGGGTAGGCGTGCCCGAGCGGGTCGCCGGTCACAGGGTCTCGGCCCATGCCGATGAGGAGCTGCAGTTGTTCCTCTGACACCTCATCGCCGGTCGCGAGCTGACCGCCGGCGAGCTGCGCGATCCCGGCGCCGAACCACCTTCCGGGCGGGGTTCCGTCTTCGGCGTAGTAGCGCGTGAGCGGCGTGGAGAGCGAGCGGTCGCCGTCGCCCGTGACGACGGAGCGCAGGAGGTATTTGTAGCCGTCACCGGCGCTCATCACCCGCATCGAGACCGTCACGGTTACGGCTCCCTTCTTTCGTGCAACCTGGGGTTGCGTGAGGGTTGCGGTCTGGCATCGCGCAACCCCGGCCAGGGTTCAGAAGAGCGTCGGCCCCGGAGCCTTCGTCGGCGCCGCGCGCCGGGGTCGGGGCGACGGCAGCCGGCGGGCTTGCGTCTGCAACTCCTGGGGTTGCAGACGTTCGGCGAGCACGCGCTTCACATCGCTCCATAGATCAGGCCGGTCGCGGTGGGCGTCGCGTTCGCACTCCCGGCGAAGATCGTGAAGGAAGCGAGCTTGTCGGTCGGGGGTGGAGAGCTGGGCTTCGTAGAAGCCGTCGAGGTTGTAGTGCGCGATGAACCCGAAGTAGCCGTGAGTGGAAAGCCCGTCGTACAGGGATCGGGTGAAGCGCTCTCGCGGGAAGTCGGCAGCGATGAACCGCAGCAGCGCGTTCACGAACCGGGCCTTGCGCTCCGGCGTGCCCGACTCCCACCCCGACGCCTCGAACTGGGCTGGCTGGTATCTCGGTGCTCTCGTGCTCATGGCGCGCGTCCCTTCTTCCGCGGGGTTTCGGTCAGGAGGAAGGTGCGCGCAGTCAGCTACAGCTCGACGAGCAGATCGGCGCGAGCAGCATGTGACTTCTGAGGGCGAATAACGCTCGCGTCAAACCGCAGATGCAAGACGCGTGGAAGCTCAGGAGCGAGGCGGGCGACGAGCTGGTCGGCGATACTCGGCGAGGCGAGCTGAGTGGGCGTCGGCGATGCTGATCGAGTGAGCTGGGCGGGTGCCTGGGGTGGGGGTCGGGTGCACCTGAGAGGTGACCATCCGGCAGCACTATGCGGGCCGAGATCACCGATCACCGGGAGCCCCGATGCAAGAAGAGTACGCCATGCCCGCCGACCCCTCGCCGCTGCGCATCGGGTCGCTGTTCTCCGGCTACGGCGGCCTCGACCTCGCCGTCGAACACGTCTTCAACGCACAAACGGTCTGGTTCTCAGAAATCAACCCCGTGCAGCGCGTCTTCGCTCACCACTGGCCGGACGCCCCGAACCTCGGCGACATCACCGCCATCGACTGGGGTCAGGTGCCGGCGGTGGACATTCTCTGCGGTGGGTTCCCTTGCCAGGATGTCTCGACCGTCGGGAAGATGGCCGGCCTCGCACCCGGCACCCGCTCCGGCCTCTGGTCACACATGGCCGAGGCAATCGACCACCTCCGCCCCGAGTTCGTCGTCATCGAGAACGTGCGCGGTTTGCTCTCCGCAACCGCGATCCGTGCAACCCCCGACGCTGCAACCCCCGAAGGAGCCTCCGATGCAACCCCTGCCCCCACAACCGTTCGCAACTTGGAACCCGACGCTTGGGGTCTGGCAGACGACGCAGCTCGACCTCTCCGGGCGCTTGGCGCCGTACTCGGAGACCTGGCCGACCTCCGGTATGACGCGCAATGGATCGGCCTACCCGCTGCCAGCATCGGCGCTCCACATCCTCGGTTCCGCGTCTTCATCCTCGCGCACCGGACCGACACTGTTCCGCACCCCGCTCGCCTCCGACGCGGCACGCGGCGGGGAAAGCCTAGATCAAGTGCGAGCGAGGCGGGGCACGATCGCGCTCTCACATCAGGTTATCGACCTGGCCTTGAACGGGCCGGCTGGCTTGGAGCATTGGAGGAACGAATCGGTGACACTGTGGTCGCTGATCGAGGGCATCGTCACCGCTGGGGACGATACGCCGACGCCATAGCCCGCTGGGAACACATCACCGGCAGACCGGCGCCAGCCCCGACACTCATCCATGAGTCGGGCGGCACTCGCCCCGCGCCAGCATTCCTTGAATGGCTCATGGGTTTGGAAAGCAGATGGATCACCAATCCCCTCATTGGACTGACTGCGAACCAAGAACTGGCCGCGCTTGGGAATGGTGTGCTCCCGTTGCAGGCTGCCATGGCACTTCGGATGCTCGAGCCTGATCAGGAACGTGTGGTACGGTAACGAAATCGTAACGGAGAGGAGGGGCCTGTGCAGACCGCTCTGAGCGCGCCTAGGTCCGGCTCACTTCTTCGACCCAACCTGCTTTTCGCGGTTGTGATACTGCTACTCCTGGGCCTTATAGGCATGCATTCTGTATCGGGTAGTTTTTCAACACATCCGGCCCCTTCTCTGGAAACGGTAAGTTCGGCAGTTACAGCGGAGTCCCAATCGATAGCCGAGTCCGCATCAAGCATTTCGACAGATTCGCCTCTCGGCTGTGACCTCGCCTGCGTTTCAATGTCGGCACCTTCTCATGGTGACATGGAAGCCCTGATGTTCTGTGTGCTGGCGCTTCTCGCTGGGCTGCTATTCCTAGCTAGGCCTGCGCAGTTTCGAATGCTTCGCGCCGCTATCGAGCAGGTAGACCAACTTTTCACACCTATGCGCAGTGCACCCGCGGCTCTGCGACCTTCGCTACATAGCCTTTCAATTAGCCGCACCTGAGATCCATATCGAGTCCCGCCTTCGCCATCGGCGAACGACGGTAGAGAGTGTTGCGCGCGATATAGGTGACCGCCAGAAGGCGCGACCGATTGCAGGGTTGAGTGCGTCCGCCCCACCAACTCTCTTTGGTCTCTGCGCAATCTCACTGCGTTCGTTTCGGCGCAAAGCCAAGGAGTTGCTGAGCAGGCGACACCGCCACGCTCCGCAATGTCCCCCAAGGGATTTCCGGGGAATCACATCTGGCCATGCGGAACCAACTGCTTAGATGCAGCTTCGGGCCTAACGGCAACGCCCCAGAAGCTGGGCAATCTGAATGCGGTCGCAGGCAGGCCGTCTCGAACCATGTCACAGGAATCAACTGATGGAAACACCAAATGCGCAATCCAAAAGATCTTCTCAAGAACCCGATCGTGTTCATCCCAGGGGCACTAATCGCGGCCGTAACGGTCGCGGTCACGGACTACCTGATCATCGGAACCATGTTCACCTAAGAGCAGGAGAGGCCTACTTGACGCCACTCCCATCTTTTGAACCCCTTGGCGCACAACCCGACCCACAGCAGCATTTCAAGGCCCATTCCAGCCCGGGAGAAACCGGGGGCGGACCAGGTCGAGGCATTCTGATGCGTGCGTCAGCCCTCCTCTCTGTCAGCGGATTACTCGGCGCACTTGTGGCCCCCTCTGCGTTCGCACTAGCTGCACCGCAGGAAACGGCGACGATGTTCAAGGAGCAGACCCTGTCGGCATCTGACGCTCCGCTGAACCTTGATGCACTCGCTGAAGTCAGCGCCGTTGAAGCCGCACCCATCCCGACTCCGGTCCCAGCTAGCCAGATGTACACAGAGCGTGGGCTCATTGACCTCGGGCGGTTAGCGGAGACGAAACTGAAATATCCCTTCAATCAGACCATGCCACTAACGGATGGCTTCGGGTATCGCACGGAACCAGTTGCCCAGTTCCACGACGCGCAAGATATAGCCGCGGCAAACGGCACACCGATTCGGTCGATTGGCAATGGAATCGTCATTGAAGCCGGCTGGGCGAGTGACGGATGTGGATTTTCGTTGAAAATACAGCACAAGGTCAACGGACAAAGCCTCACCAGCCGTTACTGCCACATGGAATCCGAATCTCACAGTTGGAAGGTGGGTGATCCTATCAAACTCGGTGACCAAGTCGGACGAGTGGGGAACACTGGCATGTCTTTTGGTTCACATCTGCATCTGGCGCTTCGTTTGAACGGTGAACCGATCGACCCGCTCCCGTACATCGAATCAAACTCAACTTAGCAATTGGTGGTATCTCCGCACACGTGAGGCCATCACTGGTCGGGTTCCCATACTTGTTGTCACCTCCTTTCGGTAACGCACCGAAACGCCGCGGCGCCTTCACCCATCGGTGACTCGGACCATAAATACCTTTATCAAGAAAGCTGGATAATGAACGACAGTCCCCAAAGGCGGGCAGTGAGACCCGAGCTTGACCAAACGTACCGTCGACATAGGCGAGTTGTCCGCCTCGGGCAGGCATTGCTTGCACTCGGGGCCGTGGTGCTGATCGTGCACTGGCTCGCACACATCGAAGCCTTCGGTCCATCACAACCGGAGGGCTGGGTCGATCTGATTGCTGGGTACCCGACCGGAGGGCTGCTGCTAATGATCGGCGGCATCTTTGCTGGGCGCAAGATGAAGTAGGTCTGACCACGATTCAGACCCCTAGCACTGCGGTACCCCCAGGGGTATAGTAGTTGTCTAGGTGGGTCCTGCACTCGGAGATTCTGACGAAAGGAAGAGCAATGAGAACTAACGAGTACAAGGTGACGGGGATGACGTGCGGGCATTGCGAGAAGTCAGTGCGCGAAGAAGTTGAGCGGATTGCTGCGGTTGAAGCCGTCGAGGTGAGCGCTCTGACCGGTCGCCTGGTTGTGACGTCCGCTGGAGAGGTGGCGGACGCTGAAGTAATCGCGGCTGTCGAAGAGGCGGGCTACACCGTTGTCCCTGCCCACTGAGCACCAACGCGACTCATTCAAGGACTCCGGAGGACGAGCAGCATGACGAACCCGCATACCAGCAATGAAGCCCACCATGATGCTGACGCGCACTCGCACGATGGTCATGACCACGACATGTCGATGATGGATCATTCCGCGATGGGTCATGCCGGGCACGGTAGTCATCCGGCTGACATGGCACAGACGCAGCACTCGGGCATGGATCATTCGCGGTATTCCGGTATGGATCACAGCGGCCATGCCGGGCACGGGGATCATGTCGCCCGGTTCCGGCGATTGTTCTGGATCAATCTCGTGATTGCGGTTCCGGTTGTTGCGTTCTCGCAGATGTTCGCGATGATCTTCGGGTACACGGTTCCAGGGTGGGCGACGTTTATCGCTCCTCTCCTCGGCACGGTGATGTATGTATGGGGTGGCTGGCCGTTCCTGACGGGAGCTATCAGTGAATTGCGGACTCGCAAGCCCGGCATGATGCTGTTGATCGGGCTCGCGATCACGGTCGCGTTCTTCGCATCGTGGGGTGCGACGTTGGGCGTGCTGGATCATGAGCTCGAGTTCTGGTGGGAGCTCGCACTGCTGATCGTCATTATGCTGCTTGGGCACTGGATCGAGATGCGCTCCGTCGCGCAGACCGCGACCGCGCTCGATTCGCTGGCGGCGCTTCTGCCCGACGAGGCCGAGCGGGTGGAGGGCGACCAGATCGTGAAGATCTCGCCGTCTGTGCTTGCTGTCGGCGATGTCGTGGTGGTGCGGCCTGGTGGCAGCATCCCGGCTGACGGCAAAGTGGTCGATGGTCGCGCCGATATGGATGAGTCGATGGTGACGGGTGAGTCTCACCCGGTAGCTCGTGGGGTTGGGGATTCCGTGACGGCTGGCACCGTCGCGACCGACTCGGGGCTTCGCGTGCAGGTCACTGCAGCGGGCGACGACACCACGCTAGCGGGCATCCAACGCCTCGTTGCCGAAGCCCAGAGCTCGACTTCGCGGGCGCAGCGGATCGCGGACCGCGCAGCGGCCCTGCTGTTCTGGTTCGCGTTGGTCGCGGCCATCATCACCGCGATCGTGTGGACACTCGTCGGACGTCCGGACGATGCCGTGATCCGCGCGGTGACGGTGCTGGTGATCGCGTGCCCGCACGCACTGGGCTTGGCGATCCCTTTGGTCGTGTCCATCGCGACGGAGCGTGCCGCGAAGGGCGGCGTCCTCGTCAAGGACCGGTTGGCCTTGGAGAGCATGCGCAATATCGATGTCGTGGTGTTCGACAAGACCGGCACCCTGACCAAGGGCGAGCCGACCGTAATCGAAGTCGAACCCGCAGGGAGCCTCGACCCAGACCAAGTGCTCGCGTTGGCCGCGTCAGCAGAGGCAGACAGTGAGCACCCGCTGGCGAAGGCGATCGTTCGTGCCGCACAGCACAAGCGGCTCGTCGTCGCAACAGCGACCGGGTTCGCCTCGTCACCGGCAGTCGGAGTCACCGCGACAGTGGACGGCACCGAAGTGCGCGTCGGCGGGCCCAGGCTTCTTGAAGAGGTCGGAGCATCGGAAGTCGGAGCGGCTAATTCTTGGCGCAACGAGGGAGCCATTATCCTGCATGTGGTTCAGGGCGGGGCCGTGATAGGCGGCCTGAAATTGGCGGATGAGGTGCGTCCAGAATCTCGCGAGGCGGTCGATGCGCTCCACAAGTCGGGCGTCGAAGTCGTCATGATCACCGGCGACGCGCAGGCGGTCGCGAATGCAGTCGGCTCGGAACTCGGTATCGATCGGGTATTCGCGGGCGTGCGTCCCGAAGACAAGTCCGCGAAGATCGCCGGGCTGCAGAAAGAAGGCAAGAAAGTCGCGATGGTCGGCGATGGCGTCAATGACGCTCCCGCCCTTGCGCAGGCTGATGTCGGGATCGCCATCGGGGCGGGTACGGACGTCGCGATCGCTTCAGCGGGTGTGATCCTCGCGAGTTCCGATCCTCGTTCGGTACTGTCGGTCATCGAGCTCTCCCGAGCCGCGTACCGGAAGATGAAGCAGAATCTCTGGTGGGCTGCGGGCTACAACTTGATCGCGGTTCCGCTGGCCGCTGGTGTCCTTGCCCCGATCGGGCTAGTCCTGCCGATGTCGGTCGGCGCGATCTTGATGTCGCTGTCCACTGTCGTGGTCGCTGTCAACGCGCAACTTCTCCGGCGCCTCGATTTGACACCCACCGCGAGCACGAGCGCAATCTTGAACCGCTAGACCGAAGGAAGATCGCATGTCCGACACGGCCTCATCTCACGACCATCATCACGGACAATTCTCCGACAAGGCGAAGTACGTGAGCCGGCTCAAGCGTATCGAAGGTCAGGCGCGTGGGGCCTTGAAGATGGTAGACGAGGAACAGTACCGCACCGATGTCCTCACGCAGGTCGGGGCACTCGGGTGCCGTGCCGTACGCTAGTGACCAGGAAGGAGCCATCGTGAATCAACGACAGACTGTGAAGCGCACACACTTGGGTGCGCACGGGCTGCTGCTAACCGCAATGGCCGTCTTCTTCGTGATCGCCGGGCTGCTGGGCATGCACACGCTGAGTTCCGACCATACGATGGGGCTCCCGGCGGTCGCACCTGAGTCACAACCGCACATGATGACGGCCGAGGAGGCTGATACTCCGGCGACCGATGTCCTGGCAAGTATCGCAACTGATGCCGGTGTAATCGGTGCCACTGTAGAAGCGACTCACAGCCCGATGCAGCACGACCCAATGCTGATGACAATGTGCATCCTCGCGTTGCTGTCGGGAGCCGTGATTCTGCTACTCCCCGTGTTTCTGACCTTGTTCAGAGCCATGCGTCCGCTGGTCATGCTGCGCCTGCACGCTGCCTTTAGTGTGCTCCCGCTGCCCCGGCCACCTTCCTTGCACGTTCTGTCGATCAGTCGAACCTGATTCGCCGCGCTCATCCCGACTCACCAACAGGTGCACGGGATGATGCTTCGCCCTGCTCAGGCGCGAATCAGATTTCTCTCGACTACACGACAAGGACCTTTCTCTCATGCGTTTCCGCACTCTCGCGCTGGCCTCCGGCGCACTCGCCACCTCTCTCGTTCTCACCGGATGCTCGGCTGGAAACAACGACATGGGTGGCATGACCGGTATGGATCATGGCTCCGGCACGTCCACCACCGCACCGACGACCACCGATCCTTCCGCCAACGGCGCGGACAAGATGTTCGTCATGATGATGATCCCGCATCACCAGCAGGCCATCGAAATGGCCGACACTATTCTTGGTAAGGACGGCATCGACAAGCGGGTGACGACGCTCGCCCAGCAGATCAAGGATGCCCAGGGCCCTGAGATCGAGAAGATGAAGGGGTGGCTGTCCGACTGGGGAACGCCCTACGACGAGAACTCGTCCGGCGGCATGTCTGGGATGAATCACGACATGGGCGGCATGATGAGCGACGCCGATATGAAGGCGCTCGACGCTGCGACCGGCACCGAGGCCGCCAAGCTGTTTCTCACCGGCATGATCGCTCACCACGAGGGTGCTATTACGATGGCGCAAGATGCCGTGAAGAACGGGCAGGACGCTGATGTGATCGCGCTCGCACAGCAAGTCATCGACGGTCAGACCGCTGAAATCGCCACCATGAAAGACCTCATCGGTTCTCTGTAAACCCGGGCGGGGTAGCGGGGTGACGCCCCTCAGCGGCGTCACCCCGCTGCGCTCCGTTTTCATTCGTTCGATCCGCGCGCGAGCCGATGTGCCGCACGCTGTTCAGGAGATCTCATGCATCCACAATCCCCAAATCCGCTTACCAGCAGCTCATTCACTCGCCGTGCTCTCATCACTGCGGGTATTGGCGTTGTCGGCGCTCTCGCTCTGACGTCTTGCGCACCCCGTGAAAGCTGGGTAACGCCTACTGGTCGGGAGGTGCGCAGTGAAGAGAAGCAACGGCAGGGCACCGGCCAGGTCACGACAGTTGCTCTCACTGCTGCCGCCTCAACGCTCGACCTCGCGGGAACGCAGGCATCGACCTGGTCATTCGGTGCCGTCCCAGCGCCCGTGATCCGGCTCCGAGCCGGCGATACCTTACGGGCGACGGTACGGAACGAACTGCCCGTTGATACTTCCGTGCACTGGCACGGAATCGCGCTCCGCAATGACATGGACGGCGTCCCCCGGTGACGCAGGAAGTGATCAAGCCCGGCGGGAACTTCGACTACGACTTCATCGTTCCCGATCCCGGAACCTACTGGTTCCATCCGCACGTCGGCGCACAGCCCGATACCGGCCTGTATGGCGCGCTCATCGTTGACGACCCGGAGGAACCCGGCGGCTACGACGACGAATGGGTCGTCGTCTTGGACGACTGGCTCGACGGGGTAACCGCCACCCCCGACCAGGTGCTTACAGAGCTTGCCGCGGGCATGGGCGACATGGGCGGGATGGACATGTTCATGCGCATGGGCAACACGCTCATGGGTGCGACCTCAGACGTCCTCGGTGGTGACGCCGGAGACGTCTACTACCCGCACTATCTCGTCAACGGGAAGCCGGCGGCTGACCCGGCACAGTTCGTCGGGAAGCCGGGGAATCGGATCCGGCTGCGCGTCATCAACGCCGGTTCGGATACGGCATTCCGGCTGGCCGTCGGCGGTCACCGACTCACGATCACGCACAGCGATGGCTTCCCCGTCACCCCGGTCGAAGTGGACAGTGTTCTGCTCGGAATGGGTGAGCGATACGACCTCCTCGTCACCCTCGGCGATGGCGTGTTTCCACTCGTCGCTGCCGCAGAAGGCAAGCAGGATCGAGCATTCGCTGTCGTGCGCACCGGCAGCGGTTCAACCCCGCCGGTAGACGTGACCGTTCCCGAACTCACCAGCACCAAGATCGGTGTCTCAGGCGACCTTGCCGCGACCGAAGCCGTGGCATTGAAACGTCGCACTCCCGATCGGGAAGTGAAGCTCGAACTGACCGGAAGCATGGCCAAGTACGACTGGGGCATCGACGGGAAGCAGTTCGACATGTCGAAGCCGCTTCAAGACGCTCACCCGATCCGGTCGGGTGAACGGGTCCGGCTCAAGGTTGTCAACGCCACCACTATGTGGCACCCGTTCCACTTGCACGGGCACACGTACCAGCACGCGGACGGAGGCCCGCGCAAGGACACGTCGATCATCCTTCCGAGGAAGACCCTCACGGTTGACTTCGACGCTGACAATCCCGGCCTCTGGGCTGCTCACTGCCACAACATCTACCATGCCGAGTCGGGGATGATGACCGTCTTCGGATACCAGAACTAACGACTGCGGGTCCGCGCCAAGCCACCATAGGTGCGGACCTGCTTCTTAACGAAAGGACTCACCATGATTCACACGCGCCTTCTGAAACGCGCGCTCACAGGCACCGCCATCCTCGCCGCCACCGCAGTGCTTGCCGGCTGCTCCACCTCGCTGATTGCCAGCCAGGACACCACTACCGAGAGTTCCCTGCTGGCCGCCCACGATCTTGACGGGCTCGACGCCAAGCAGATCATCGACCGTCTCGACACGACCCCCATCGCCGACCGTGCCGAAGACTTCCAGGCCTCGATCCGCCCCGACTCGCTCGTACTCAGCGATGCCAACCACGGAGAAATGACCGTCCCCATGCCCGACGATGAATTCTACATCTCTGTGGCCCCGTATGTGGATCAGACTCACGAATGCGTCTATCACAGCCCGACCGGGTGCAAGGGAGAGCTTCAAAACGCTGATGTGCATGTGACGGTGACCGATTCGACCACTGGTGCCGTGCTTTACGACGAGCGGACAGTCACCTATGACAACGGATTCGTTGGATTGTGGTTGCCGCGCGATTTCGAAGGAGTGCTCGCCATCGAAGGAAGTGGCCGTAAAGGCCAAGTTTCCATTCGTACTGTCGGAGACGATCAGCCGACTTGTATTACAACGCTGCAACTCACCTGAGCGGGAGGCCTCGCTGAAACCATTGCAGAAGAATAGGTCTTTCGAACAAGCATCAGTGTTTGGCCCCCAAGCGGCGTCTACTCGCCGGCGGTTGTGCAGTCCTTCTCTGAACAGAATCTTTGCAGGCCTCAATTCCGAGGAGCAGTTCACCACTGGCAAGGCAACACCATCACGCTGGCAGCACCTCATCGTCTCAATCTCTGAAATGAGTTAGGGCGTGTTAAAGTTTAAGGGAGCAGACACGCAGAGTTCACGGCGGTATCTATTTACAGAGCGGGGCTTCCAGCCGTTGCTTGCGCGCACCCGTACCTTCTACCGTCCGGTCGGTCCCACCGTTTTCGATTGTGTGAAGCTCGTCGTCGTGCGCGACGGGTCTGCACTCGTCTATTCCGAGTTCGGAGAGCGATACGCGAACGTCGGCGACGTGCTGTTGCTCGGCGCGAACGTGCTCTGCGGTGCACGTCCCGAAGGACACCTCACCGTCACCACGATCTATCTCGACACGGACTACGTGCTCGATCAACTGTTCTGGCAGTACGTCGACCTGCTCCGCGACCGCTTCTCAGCCAAAAGCTTTGCGGACACGATCTACACCGAGCCAGCACAGCTGATGCGCCTCGGCGAAGACCGCGCTGGTCTCCTGGCTCCCTGGCTCGATGAGTTGGTCGCGCTGAGCGTCGACGGGCTCTATCAGGAGCGGTTTCATCGGATGCAGGCGCTCTGGCACTCCGTCATCGACCAGGTGGCCCCGTTCATCCACGTCTCGCCAGCAATGACCAAGCCGAGCCAGCGCGCTCGCACAAGACCATCCGCCCCACGCGGACGCCGTTTCGCTCCGCTGCGCGCCGAAGCGCGTGCAGCACAGGACCTGCTGCGCGAGCACGTCGAGTATCCGTGGTCGCTGCCGGAACTCGCCGGTGCGGTGCACCTGTCCGGAAAGCAACTCGCGCGGGTGTTCGTGGACGCCTATGGAAAGACGCCGCTCGCGTACCTGACGATGCTGCGCGTCGAGGCAATGGCGCAGCTGTTGCGGGAGACGGATCTGTCGATCGCGGAGGCCGCGGCCCGGGTAGGGTGGGCAAGCCGGAACCGGGCCTCGGCAGCGTTCCGTGAGTGTGCCGGGGTGACGCCGGCCCGGTATCGGGCGATGCAGCGCGAGCCTACCGGGATGCCCAGCATTGGGACATTCGCGCCCAGCTAAAGGACACCATCCGCCCGTCAGCGCTTTCGCTGCACCTCTGGGCTGCTATCGGTGGTGCTACGTCAGGTGTCCCTTTCGGGTTCTGACGGCCACCTCCTGCATCGCTCGTTCGCTGACCGTCTCCACCCTACCGGGTACGCCAGACCTACCTCATGGTGACAGGGCCGCCGCCACTCCTGGCCGGCGGCTCGCCGGGAGGAGGCGGAACTATGGCTGCACCGAGGAGAACCCCCGAGAAGGCACGCGCCGCACGGGAGGCGAAGCTCGATGAGGTGCGCGAACAGCTCAACGCGCAGGTCGAGAAGCTGGTCACTGGTGAGGACTGGAAGCAGGCGCTGACGTTCGCGGCGAAGTTCCGGTCGAGGTCGGTGAACAATTCGTGGCTGATCTTCGCCCAGCATCAGGCCGCCTGGGAGGCCGGCCGGGTGCCGGAACCGATGCCGAGCTATGTGGCGGGGTTCCGGCAGTGGGAACAGCTCGGCCGGCAGGTTCAGAAGGGGCAGAAGGGGTATGCGATCCTCGCCCCGGTGACTGGGAAGTTCGCGTCGAAGACCCCCGCCGATCCGATGTCGTGGCGCAAGCTCGCACCGCGTGAGCAGCCGCAGCCGGGTGAAGTGGTCAGGTCGCGGATGGTCAGCGCGAAAGTCGCGTACGTCTTCGACATCTCTCAGACCACCGGCCCGGACGTGCCGCTCCCACCGTCCCCGCAGCTTCTCGAAGGCGAAGCCCCGGCGGGGCTGCGCGACGGCCTGATCCGGCAGGTGACCGAGGCAGGGTTCCAGTTTCTGCCAGTGCCGCACGAGGGCATGATCCACGGCGCGAACGGGCTCACGAACTTCGACACGAGACTGGTGGCGGTGCGGACGAACATGGACGATGCCGCCCAAGTGAAGACCCTCGTGCACGAGCTCGCGCACGTGAAGATGCACGGCCCCGACCAGGAAGAGGCCCGGCAGCATCGCGGGATCGGCGAAGTCGAAGCCGAATCCGTCGCGCTCATGGTCGGGGCCGCGCACGGGATGGACACGACCGCCTACACGATCCCGTACGTGTCGGGATGGGCGATGGCCGCCGACGGGAAGAACCCCGTCCAGGTCGTGCAGGCGACCGCGGAACGGGTGCGGAAGGTCGCCGTCGAGATCCTTGACCGGCTCGACACCGAACAGGTCGGCGACGGCACCCCGCCGGGCCCGACCCGCGAGGGCCCCGAGGCTTCGGCGGCGAAGCAGGCCGAGCGTAAGCCGCCGGCCCGGTCGTCGGCGCGGAGACAGCCGCCGGCGCGGTCTGCGCGTTCCTCGTCTCTGGTGCGGGGGCTGTGATGGACGCCGAACAGCTCCTCGCCCCGGTCGCCCGAATGAGTCCCGCGGACGCCGCCCGGCACTACGTGCTGTTGGGGGTGCCGGTGTTTCCGTGCGTGCCGGGTGAGAAGCGGCCGCTCGTCGCTCACGGTTTCAAGGACGCCAGCACCGACCCCGCCCAGGTCGAGGCATGGTGGCGGCGGTGGCCGGAAGCGAACATCGGCATCCCGACCGGCCCCCTCTCGGGGATCGAGGTCGTCGATGTCGACGTGAAAGGCGACCCGCCACGCGGCCCCGCCTCCTGGCAGCAGGCCACCCAGGCGGGCCTGCTCGACGGGTGGGCGGCGCAGGTCGTCACCCCGTCGGGCGGGCTGCACGCCTACTACCCAGCAGCGGAGGCCGAACAACGCTCCTGGGCGTCCGGCGCGGCACAGCTCGACTTCCGCGGCAGCGCCGGCTACATCGTCGCCCCGCCCTCGAGAACGATCATCGACGGCGAGACGGCCGCGTATCAGCTCCTCGACCTCGCGACCGGCGAGGTGCGTCCCGTCGACGCGGGCGCGCTGCGGGAGTTCCTGGACCCGAGGCCCGTGCGGCTGTCGTGGCCTCAGGCACCGCTTCGGGGCACACTCGAAGAACGGACACGGCGGATCGCGGGCTGGCTTGCCGGGCAGGGCAAGGGCGAACGCAACGTCGGCCTGTACTGGGCGTCCTGCCGCCTCGCCGAGAACGGCGCCACATTGGCGGAGGCGTTTCAGACGCTGGGGCCGGTCGCGGAAACCATCGGCCTGCCACCACGGGAGATCGAGCGCACGATCCGCTCCGCCTACCGCGCCCCCAGCACTGCACCGTCGGCGTCCACCGCCACGTCGCGGCCGGTCGCGCAGCACGCTCCGGTTGATCGAGGGCGGGTGCTCGCATGAATCGGAGGAGGGAGCGCCGGGGTGGTCGGCTCGCCGTGGTGACGGCGGTGGCGGGGACGGTGCTGATCGCGTGCGGGGCGTTCTGGCTTTCCTTCACCGCGCTGGCCGATCTCGCCCGCCGCTCCGGGATCGAGGAAGGGCAGGCGTGGGCGTGGCCGCTGATCGTGGACGGCATCATCGTCGTCGCGACCGTCGCCGTCGTCGCCCTCGCCGGCACCCGCACCGCCTGGTACCCCTGGATGCTGCTCATCTGCGGGGCCGGGCTCTCGGTGACGGCGAACTCGATCCACGCGATCGTCGCCAAAGGTGCCGATGTGCCTGCGGTGCTTGCGGCGTCGGTAGCGGCGGTGCCGCCGCTGGTGCTGCTCGCGATCACGCACCTCACCGTGATCCTCACCCGCCACCAGCCCGAACCCGACTCCGAGAAGGGTGGCGAGGAAGTCTCGGAGTTGCACGCCGAGGCGGTGGAGGTGCCGGGCGGGCCGGTGCTGGTGGCGTCGCTGGAACCGCCGCTCCGAGTGCCGGTGCTCGCTGAAGCTCCGGTGTCCGAGGCGGAGGATGCCGCGGGGCAGGGTGGGTGGTCGCGGCGTGAGGTGGCGGAGGTGCTGCGGGCGGGTGGCTGGTCGAACAAGAAGATCGCCCGCTACCTCGACGTGCACCCCTCGACCGTCGGCCGCTGGTTCCCGCACACCGACACCACGCCGGAAACCGAGCCCGACGCTGAGCAGCCGGTGCCCGATGCGCCGACGGCCGACCAAGCAGCCACGCCGGCTGCAGAAGATCCCAGAGACGAGGAGGACCCCTCATGAACCCCGAACAAGACCTCGATATGACGGAGGCGGTGCGGTCGCGCCTGCATCCCGCGCTCACTGCGGCGATGAACGCCGAACGAACCTCGACCCGGGAGGCGGGCGAGCCTGAGCAGGTGGAGGCGGAGCGGTCGATGCTCGCCGTACACCGCGACCCCTCCCTGGCCGGACGCGACCGCGCCGAGTACGACGCGATGGAGGCCGAGCCCGCTGCGGAGGCTGAGGCGAAGCGGCGGACGCAGGTGCGGTGGGTGCGGCCGACCGAGCTGGCGATGCAGGGCGGCGCCCGCGCGACCGGGTGGGGGCTCGATCTGCGGGCCGAGCTCGCCCAGCGTCTCCGCGATGCCCGCGCCGACCGCAAGCAGGACCGCGCCGAACAGCGTGCGGTGCGGGGTGAGCGGGCGTCGCGGTTGCCCGATCTGTCGATCCGGGGCCGCAGGCGCCAGGCACGGCAGGAGCCGGTGCGTTCGGGGATGGGGCTGAGGTGATCCGCCATGCACGAGTCAGCGTTCGCGCGGGACCTTCCCGGCCTCAGGCACGCGGGGCGCACCTGCCGTGTAGGAGGTGCCGTCACCATGAACCAGACCCGCACGAAGAGCACCCCTGCCGCACGCCCTGAACGGGATGCGCAGTGGGGGTTCGAGCATTCCGAAGGGCTCCGCGTCCTGCTGATCCGCCTGCACGAAGAGGGCCGGTGGGCGTGGCGGCACGACCCCGAAGTCGCAGCCCTGATGCGGCACGCGGCAGACAAGTACGCGGCGCTTGCGCGCCGGCACGGCCTCGACCCGTGGGAGGCGGCAGCGGCGGCGTTCGACGCGATGCGCACCGGCGCCGTGCGGCGCGCCGATGACCCGTGGGCCGTGATCACCCGCGCCGTGAAAGTGACCTGCATCGCCGAGGAACGCGCGAACGGGCTGCTGTGCTCCGTGCACCAGGCGAGGCGGCCGAAGTTCTCCGCCCACCACGACGCGGAACGCTTCAGCGATCGGGAGAACCCGCTGACCGACTACCACCACAGCCTCACGATCCCCGCCCCCGACATCATCGAGGAACCCGAGACTGATGAGACCTCCGCCCGGGTGGGGCAGGCCGTCGAGGACGCGGTCGCGCTGTTCCATCTGCTGGGCTGGCCGGTCGAGGCCGCGCGGGGCGGGATCGAGTACATTGTGACCCGGCTCGCGGAGTCGGCGTCGCGTGGGTCGGCGTTCGAGTCGCTGCGCCGCGACTACCACGCTCGCGCCCTCCTCGACATCCCCGCCGCCTCCTGGTTGTCCATGTTGCGGGTGGTGCTGGGGACGCCGGACCCGAACCAGGCGCACACCAGCGCCGCCCGCGGCATCCTGCATCGCCTGGTCACCGGCGAACCCCTCCGCGCGCTCCTCGCCGACGACCGGGTGCTGTCGGAGGTGGTGCTGTCCGCCCCGGACGGGGGTGGCTGCCATGGCTGCCAGTAGTCCGGGGCATATCGAGCTGGAACGCGCCCTCGACTCCATCACCGTCGGAAAGCGCCACCGCATCGACCTCGGCGACATTCCGGCGCTTGCCGAGTCCATCCGTGCGGAGGGCCTGTTGCAGCCGATCACCGTCACACCGGACGGGGTGCTCGTCTGCGGGCGCCGCCGGCTCGAAGCGCTGCGCCTGCTCGGGCAGCGTTCCACGAACGTGTGGGTGCGGTCGAATCTCTCCGGCCGCCTCTCCCAGCTCCTCGCGGAGCAGAACGACAACTCGCTGCACAAGCCCCTCTCCCTGATCGAAGCCGAATCCCTGTACCGGGAACTCAAGGTCGTGCTCGCCGAAGACGCCGCCCGCCGGCAGGCCGCAACACGGTTCGGCGCGGAGGGCGGGGTTCCGCAGGATTCTGCGGGAGTCCACGGTGCCGCCGATTCGGCGGCACCGGACTCGGCGGGTGACGCGCGGGCGCAGGCGGCGAGGATGGTTACCGGCCGCAAGTCGTATTCGATGCTCGAAGAAGTCGGCCGCCTGAAAGACCTGGCCAGCGACGAGCGGCGGCCCGCGCACATCCGGGCGCAGGCCGCGGAGGAGGTCGCGCGGATCGAGGCCGGCGGGAAAGTGCACGGCGCGCACCTGCGCATGAACACCGCCCTCTCCCTGGACGAGCTCGACCGGATCGCCGCCGACCCCTCCCAGCCTGACCCCGTGCGGATGCAAGCCGCCGCCTCCGCCGAGGAGGTGCGGGCCGCAGCCGCCCGGGAGACGCGAGCGGCGGAGCTTGCGCAGCTCGCCGCTGCTGCGATCGCCCGGATCACCACCGAGGGCCGCAAGAAGGGCAAGAAGCCGGTACGGCCGGTGGAGCGTCCGACGCTGACGCTCGTGGTGCTGCCGCCGCGCGCGTTCGTTGCGCTCTGGGCCGACATGGACGGCTGGACCCAGAAATACGACCCGGCCGGCCTCGCCGCGGAGCTGACTGGGGCGGAGTGGGAGCGCGCCGAAGCCGTGCTCGCCGAGACCATCGCGTTCTTCGCCCTCATCCGCGCCGCCCGCGAGAACGCTGCGGCGGGCAGCACGGAGGCGCAGGCCGTCTGAACCCGCCCGCCTGTCGCCGGCGGTTCCTGGCCGCCGGCTGTGCGTGTGCACCTTCTGGGTACCGAACTCGCCCGTTCGCCGGAAGGAACCCTCGTATGCGTCAGACCACCGAGCCGGAGCAGGCGTCGCGCCGCCTGCGCATCGCCCTCATCGGCGGCGGCCTCGTCCTCGCCCTGCTCCTCGGCGCCGGCATCTATGGCCTGCTGCGCGGCCCCGCCCCCGCACCATCACCCGGCCCCCGTGTTTCGGCGTCCGAGACGCCTGGTTCTGACCGGGAGCTCTCGCCGCGCGAGCTCCCGGCTGTCTCAGATGCCGAACGGTTCGCGCGTGATGTGGCGGAGGGGCTGTTCGCGTGGGATACCGGCCTCGGCTACAGCACGCAGGAGTACATGCAGGCGATCGTCGATGTCGCGGACCCGGACGAGGCGCCAGGACTTGCCGCGGACCTCCGCGCCTACTTCCCAGACGATGCCGCTTGGGCCGAACTGCGTAACTATGCGACCCGGCAATGGCTCACCATCGACACGATCGCCGTGCCCGAGAGCTGGGCGGGCGTCGTCGCCAACGCCCGCCCCGGCACGCTCCCGCCGGGTGCGACCGCGTACACGGTCACGGGCACCCGGCACCGGGCCGGCGCCTGGGAAGGGCAGAACGTTACCGATGTGCGCCCGGTGTCGTTCACGATCTTCGCCGCCTGCCCGGGCGGCGAGGATTGCCGGCTGCTGCGGTTCTCCGCTCTCGACACCCCGCTCCGATAACGGCGGTGCGGTGATGGTGAAGAAGGTGGTCGTCCTGCTGCTGGTGTTGTTCTGCGTTGGACCGTCGACCGCGCTGGTCGGCTTGGGAGCGTTCATGGGGCCGTTAGGGTTCTGCCTCACTGATTCACTGACGGTCGGCCCGATCCCGGACCGTCTCACTGCGACCACTGCCGACGGCACCCCGGTCGTACTCGAGAAGCGGCAGCTCACCCACGCGGCGACGATCATCACCACCGGGGCGAGCATCCCCGGCGTCGGCCAGGCCGGGGTGCGCATCGCGCTCATGGCGGCGCTCACCGAGTCCCGGCTGCGGATGCTCGCCAACACCGGCGCCTACCCCGAATCCGGGAACTATCCGAACGACGGCGACGCCGCAGACCACGACTCTCTCGGCTTGTTCCAGATGCGGCCTGCCGCGGGCTGGGGCACGGTCGCCGAGCTCATGAACCCGGCCTATCAGGCGAAGGCGTTCTACGGTGGCGAGCAGGGCCCGAACTTCCCCTCACCGCGGGGCCTGCTCGACATTCCCGGCTGGCAACACATGGACCCAGGCTCCGCCGCGCAGGCCGTCGAAGTCAGCGCGTTCCCGGATCGGTACCGGAACTGGCAGCCGGTCGCCGACGCGATCCTCACCGCCCTCACCAAGC
Source organism: Leucobacter sp. HNU (assembly GCF_047946755.1). Lineage (GTDB taxonomy): Bacteria > Actinomycetota > Actinomycetes > Actinomycetales > Microbacteriaceae > Leucobacter. The sequence continues at coordinate 1,408,171 of NZ_CP178837.1, forward strand.
CCGCCCCCAGCGGCGGCGGAACCGGTGGTGGGGTGGTGCCGGAGACCAGCCGTGTCGTGTTCCCGCTGCCCGAGGGCTCGTACACGAGCACGGACAGTTTCGGGTGGCGCACCGACCCGTTCACCGGGGAGCAGCAGTTCCACTCCGGCTCCGATCTCGCCGCCACCTCCGGCACCCCGATCTACGCGGTCGCCGACGGCCGCGTGACCGTCGCGGAGTTCAGCGCCGGATGGGGCGGCCTCATCGTCATCGAACACACCGTCGGCGGCGCCCGAGTCGCGTCCTATTACGCGCACATGTGGCAGGACGGCATCTACGTCACCAGCGGGGAGACGGTCGCGGCCGGGCAGCACATCGGCGATGTCGGCTCCTCCGGCCGCTCGACCGGCCCGCACCTGCATGTCGAGATCCGCCCTGGCGGGCAGGGTCAGCCGCCGGTGAACGCCGTCGAGTGGCTGGCGCAGCACGGTGCGGTCCCGAGTGACGGTACGACGGGCGCGCCGGGATGCCGGGCGAACGTGGGAGGTGGTGCCCGGTGAACGTGTTTCCCGACTTCGGTGCGGTCGGCGCATCCGGGGAGTTCGCGGCGGTGATCGGCGCGCTCCTCACCTACGTCCTCATCGGCGCCGTGCTCACCCTCCTCGTCTCCGCGACCATCTGGGCGATCGCCGCCCACGCCGGCAACCCCTACACGGCGCAGAAGGCCCGCATCGGCGTGTCCGTCGCTCTCGGCACCGCAGCCCTCGCCGGCGCCGGCATCGCCTGGGCCAACTTCCTCCTCACCATCGGCGACCACATCTAGGCCCGGAGCGGGCCGTTTCCTCACCTGTGGTTCGTTCCGCGCCGGAACGCGCGGCTGCGGCTGATCCAGGCGGGCACCAGTCGCTGGTGATCCGCGTGTGCACCTGCTTGTCGGACGGATCGCGTCCGCTTCACCGACCGGCAGGAGTGCTCAACCATGATCGATATCGACCCGAACAGCAACGGGCTTCCGGGGATCGCACAACTGCGCGACATCGTCGGCGCGGTGATGACCATCGGCCTCATCCTCTCCGTGTTGGCGCTCATCGTGTCCGCGATCGTCTGGGGCTTCGGCGCGAACAGCAGCAACCCGCACCTCGCGAGCAGGGGAAAGACGGGCGTGCTCGTGTCGTGCGGGGCGGCGGTGCTGTGCGGGGCGGCGGTGACGCTCATCAACTTCTTCTGGACCGTCGGCCAGGCCGTCAACTAACCGGTGGTGGTTCAGGGTGAGTATCTGCGACATCCCCGGCGTCTCCACCGTCTGCACCGCGATCGGCGAGGGCCCCGCCGGCCTGTTCTTCGGATGGATCGCCTCCGCGATGGGGCTCGCCGTGTCCACCCTGTTCCAGGGCATGTGGGACGTGTTCTCCACCACCACCTCGGTCGACGTCACCTCCGACGGATACGTGAAGGTCTACAACATCCTGTTCGGCATCGCCGTATTCGTGACCCTCCTGTTCTTCTGCTTCCAGCTCATCACCGGCCTCGCCCGCCGCGACCCGTCCGCGCTCACCCGAGCCGCGCTCGGGGTCGCGAAATCGGTACTCGGCTCGTTCGTGCTCATCACCTGCACCGCGCTGCTGCTCGAAATCACCGATCAGCTCTGCGTCGGCATCATCCAGGCCACCGGGCAGACCATCGAGAGCATGGGCGACCGGCTCGCGCTCCTCATCGCCGCCGTCACCATCACCTCGGTGGCGGGCGGGGCGGGGGCGCTGCTCACGATCTTCCTCGCCGGGCTCATGATCGCTGCGATCTTCATCCTCTGGTTCTCCCTCCTCATCAGAAAGGCCCTGCTGCTGGTCGCGATCGTGTTCGGCCCGGTCGCGCTCGCCGGCCTCACCTGGGAAGCGTCCCGCGGCTGGTTCGGGAAGTGGGCGACGTTCGTCGTCGCGATGATCGTCTCCAAACTGGTCGTCGTCGTGATCTTCCTGATCGCCACCACCCAGGTCGCCGCCCCCATCAGCATCGACCTGAAATCCCTGTCCGAACCCATCGCCGGGATCGTGCTGCTGTTCGTCGCGAGCTTTGCCCCGTACCTGGCGTACAAGTTCCTGAGCTTCGTGGGCTTCGACATGTATCAGGCGTCCTCGATGGAGCAGGAAGCGAAGAACGCCCTCAACCGGCCCGTCCCGCTCCCGTCGAAGCCGACCGGCCCCGCCCCGAAGCAGGTGCTCGACAGCGGCGACAGCAGTGCGCACGCCCAGGCTCCGTCGTCTGCCACAGTCCCCACCACGGAGGCTGGCACCGGGGCTGCCGCCGGAGAAGGCGCAGCCGGGGCAACCGCCGCCGCACCGCCCGTCGCCGCCGCTGTCGTCGCCGGGATCGTGGTGAAAGAGACCGCGACCGCGGGCCCGAAGATCGGCGCGACGATCGGCGAAGCCGCAGACTCACATGCCGGCAGTGCGTCCGAGCCGGCGGCCCCGCCGCCCGGGCCGCCGGTGCAGCAGCCGGCTGCGGTGCTTCCGCCGCCATCGCCGCCGCGAACCGATCCGCCCGCCCCGACCGGGAAGCAGTAACCCCATGAGCGCGAAGACTTCCGAAGCATCGTTCGAGCTGCGTTCGGTGCAGTTCTCCCGCCTCACCAAGCGCGGCTTGCTCCTCGGCCTCTCCCTGCCACAGCTGATCGTCCTCGCCGCCGCGCTCGGCATCATCGTCACGGGCCTCTACACCGGCGGCGGCCAGGGCCTTGCCTGGTCGTCGCCGGCGTGGGCGGCCCTGGTCGCGATCGCGTGGGTGCCTGTCGGCGGGAGGAAGCTGATCGAGTGGGCGCCGATCGTCACCCGCTGGCTCCTCCGCACCCGCGCGAAGCAAACCGCCTACCGGCGCAGGGTCGTGAAACCGCGCCCGGCGGGTACGCTCGCGCTCCCCGGCGACCTCGCCGCGCTCCGGGAATGGGTAGACCCCGAGACGGGGGCGGCCATGATCCACGACCCGCACGCGCAGACCCTCACCGTCGTGTGCGGGGTGGCGCATCCGGCGTTCGTGCTCCTCGACCCCGGCGAGCAGCAGCGCCGCGTCACCGGCTGGGGTCGCGTCCTTGCGGCCGCGTGCCGGTCCGGGAGGATCGCCCGCATCCAGGTGCAAGAGCGCACCCTGCCCGATTCCGGGTCGGGGCTGACCGAGTGGTGGCGCGAGCACGGGAAGGATGACGGCTCCTGGGCGGCGAACACGTACCGGGAGCTCATCGAGCGAGCGGGCCCCGCCGGGGAACGCCACGCCACCACGGTGTCACTCTCCCTCGACATGCGAGCCGCTGCCCGGCAGATCCGTTCCGCGGGTGGCGGCATGAAAGGGGCGGCGGCAGTGCTCGGGCAGGAGATGCAGTCGTTCCAGACCGCGCTGCGCTCCGCCGAGCTGCAGATGACGGGATGGCTCACCCCTGGGGATGTCGCCCTGATCCTCCGCACCGCCTACGACCCCGCCGCCGGCCCCGCCCTCGAACGGCACGGCGCTCTCGGCCGGGAGCTCGCGACCGCGGGCCCTGTCGCGGTGAACGAGGCCTGGGACCGGCTGCGCTCCGACAGCGCACATCACGCGGTGCTGTGGATCAGCGAATGGCCAAGAGCCCAGACGTTTCCTGGGTTCCTCGCCCCGCTGATCCTGACCGGCGGGGTGTTGCGGTCCCTGTCGCTGCACTACCTGCCGGTGCGGGCGGATCAGGCCGCCAGGGATTTGCGGCGGAAGAAGACGGAGATGGTCGCCGACGCCGCCCAGCGCCGAAAGATCGGGCAGGTCGAAGACACCCAGGCCACCGCCGAGTACGGTGACGTGCTGCAGCAAGAGAGCGAGCTGACCGCCGGGCACGGGGTCCTCCGAGTCGTCGGCCTCGTCTCCGTCTCCGCACCTACCGCAGGAGAACTCGACGCGGCAGTGTCGCAAATCGAGCAGGCCGCGATCCAGGCGTCCTGCGAAACGAGGCGCCTGGTCGGCCAGCAGGCGCAAGCGTTCACCGCGGCCGGGCTCCCGCTCTGCCGCCCCATCTGACATACGAATCAACTTCACGATTGGAGCCCCGATCATGCCGACCTTCACCGATCCCGTCACAGACGCCGCGGAAGCGTATGAGGCGATGCGGGCGCTCGCGCACGCCAGCCGCACCTTCGACCGGCCGGAGGACATGTACGGGGTGCTCGGCGATCTCCTCGGCAGCGTCCGCTCCCTCGAACAAGTCCTCACCCAGATCGCCACCGTCCACGAGAACATGCGCGACCGTGCCGCCGACGACGCCGGCGACCGCGCCACGGGCGTCCGCGATGCGCTCGCGACCGCCGGGGAGCTTCGGCAGGCGGCAGCGCTGATCGGTGAGGCGGAGCGACGCCTCGACGCGGCATCCGCGGCGGCGGGCAGGATCGCCTGGCACCCCGCCGCCGAAATGCCGGAAGTCGGGCATCTGATCAACGTGGTCTTCCTGCAAGGCGGCGAAGCCGACTGGCTCCTCGACCTCATCGACCAGGGCGGCGCCGATGCCGTGATCCAGGAGCTCGCGGGCTACGACTATGGCGACGAGACCGTGGATGCTGCGCTCGAGAACGGGTACGTCTACGACGCGCCCCCGCAAGGCCTCCTCGACCGCACCGCACAGCTCGACGCCTACACGCTGGTCTACAACCAGGATCACCGGCACCTCGCCCTCTACCGGCACATGGATGCCTTCCCGTCCCCGGTGCTCCTCGGCCTCGAAGACCCCCGCCACGCCGCCACCGCCGAATCGCCGTCGGCGACCGCCGCCCCTTCTGGGGTGCGGGCGGGGCCGACCCTCGCACGAGAAGCAACGGCGCGGGAGCAGTCGCGGCGAGAACGCCTCGGCACCCCGAACATCCACCGTCAGCAGCCCGGCAGGCAGGCCGGGCGAGGGCTCGGCCGATGAGCGACGACACCGACCCCGGGCGCCTGCATACCTCGGTGCTCGTCGGTCCCGAAGGCGAACTCCGCCGGCACCGGAAAGCCCGCGCCCAGGCCGCCGCCCGCATCCACGCCGAAGCCCGCGCCGAAACCGCGGCCAGAGTTCGGGCGGAGGCGGCAGCAGTACGCGAAGCCCGCCGCCAGACCCGGTACCTGCCTCGTGCCGGGGAGGAGGGGCCGGCGGCGTTGCGCACGCCGGGCCGGTTCCGGCTCCCGCGCCACCAGGACACCAGCGCGACGCTGTCGGGGCATTACCCGTTTCTCGCTGAAGGCGGGCTCGGCTCGGCCGGCACCTTCATCGGGCAAGACCTCTACTCGGGCGGCAGCTTCGTGTACGACCCGTGGGAGCTGTACCGGCAAGGGGTCATCACCGCACCGAACATCATCCTTGCCGGAATCGTCGGCAGCGGAAAGTCCTCGCTCGCGAAAGCGCTCTACACGCGTGCACTCCCGTTCGGGCGCCGCGTCTACGTCCCCGGCGACCCCAAAGGCGAGCACACTGCGGTCGCCCGCGCCGTCGGGGGCCGTGCGATCGTCCTCGGCCCTTCGCTTCCGACACGTTTGAATCCGCTCGATGAGGGCTACCGGGCCCCTGGTCTCCCGGACGCCGATTGGGCGGCGCAGGTTGCTGCGCGGCGGCGCGATCTCATCGGGGCGCTCACCGAAACGGTGCTCGATCGTCGGCTCACCCCGGTCGAGCACACCGCGATCGACTTCGCCCTCGCCGATGCCGTCCGATCAGCGGAAGTGCCGATCCTGCCGATGGTCGTTGAACGCATCCTCTCGCCCTCGACCGCGGACGATCCCGACGGGCGGCTCACGGAGGACGGCCGCATGGTCGGGCACGCGCTGCGCCGACTCGTGGCCGGTGACCTTTCCGGTCTCTTCGATGGTCCCTCGACCGAGAAGTTCGACCCAACCCTGCCGATGCTCTCCCTCGACCTCTCCCGGGTGGCGGAGAACTCGGCGCTACTCGCGGTGCTGATGACGTGCTCAGCGGCGTGGATGGAGGCCGCGCTTCAAGATCCATCGGGCGGGCAACGATTTGTGGTCTATGACGAGGCCTGGCGGCTCATGTCCTACCCGGCGCTCCTCGCCCGGATGGATGCGCAATGGCGGCTCGCCCGCCACTACGGCATCAGCAACCTGCTCATCTTCCACAAACTCACCGACCTGGAGAACGTCGGCGACCAAGGCTCCCGAATGCGGGCGCTCGCGTCGTCGCTGCTCGCGAACGCCGAAACGCGGATCGTATACCGGCAAGAGAGTGATCAGCTCGGCGTCACCGCGCAGACCCTCGGACTCACCGGCACCGAACGATCACTCCTCCCAGGCCTCGGCATCGGGCAGGGGCTGTGGAAGATCAAGGACCGCAGCTTCGTCGTGCAGCACCAGCTGCACCCCGCCGAACTTGAACTGTTCGACACTCGGGCTCGGATGCTCTAGGTTCCCCGTAAGTTCAGGATTTCTGAAGGCGATTCGACATGAAGATGCGGGTCGACAGGCCGCTGGAGTGCGTGTGAGGGTGCATGTTCGCGGAAGATGCACCCTTACCTCCTGCTGCTGCAGGGGCCGCTGTGGTGCGGCGTTCCACGAGGAGGGTGTCGCGCCAGCGTCCGGCATATGGCCCGGCCTCCATGCGGGCGATGCGTTCTCTCCGTCCGACGACGCGGAACCCGGCCCGCTCATGGAGGCGCAGGCTCGCGGTGTTCTCGGGGAAGATCGACGATTGGACCGTCCAGACCCCGGCCTGATCCGCGAGATCGAGGAACGCGGTCAGGAGAGCCGAGCCGACCCTATGCCCCGCAGCATCCGGGTGGACGTAGATCGAGTGCTCAACGACGCCCGCATAGACGGCCCGCGCCGAGACGGGTGAGGCTGCAGCCCACCCGAGAACCCGGTCTTCGGAGCCAACAGCGACGAGGCTGAGTTCCGGGCGTTTGCCGGTGGCGAATGCGGCCCAGGTTTCGGGTGGAGCGGTTTCGAAGGTGGCGTGCCCGGTGTCGATTCCGGCCCGGTAGATGTTCTCGACCTCGGGCCAGTCAGCCTTGACCATCGGCCGGAAGTGGAGCGACTCCATCAGGCCGTGAACGCTCGGGCTGCGTCGGCGAGGGTGCCGGTCGTGGGCTGGTAGTACGCCCATTTGCCGCGCTGTTCACGGGTGACGAGTCCGGCCTCGACGAGGAGCTTCATGTGGTGCGACACGGTCGGCTGCGACAGCCCGACGGGTTCGGTGAGATCGCACACGCACATCTCCCCGCTTGCGCTCGCGGTGATCAGCGAGAACAGCTTGATCCGGTTCGGATCTCCGAGCGCTTTGAACACCTTCGCGAGCTGCTGCGCGGTCGCATCGTCGACCATCGCGTCGGCCGCGGGGGCGCAGCACGACGCTTGCTCGGGCGTTGCGTCGATCGTCGCGGGGAGAGCAGCCATGCCTCCATTCTGCCTTACGTATTGACAGATGTCGATGCGTTCGGCAGGCTTGTCACATCGAAGAACATCAATGCATGGAGGTTGATATGGATTCCGTCGTCGTCATCGGCGCGGGCCCGCAGGGACTCGCGGCGGCCGCGCACCTGCTCGAGCGCGGCCTGAACCCGCTCATCCTGGAAGCCGGCACTGGGCCGGCCTCGGCGGTGGCCGAATGGGGGCACGTGCGGCTGTTCTCGCCGTGGACGGAGCTCACCGATGCGGCGTCGCGACGCCTGCTGGAACCCACCGGCTGGATGGCGCCCACTCAGGGGTATCCGACCGGCGCGCAGTGGATCGAGCAGTACCTCGCGCCGCTCGCGGAGACCCTCGGTCATCGCATCCGGTATGGGGCGCGGGTGATCGGCGTGGGGCGCAAGGGCCGCGATCTCTCGGTTGATGCGGGACGCGCTGAGCAGCCCTTCATCGTGCACGTCGAGCCCGCGGACAGCAGCGAGGAGCGGATCGAAGCACGCGCCGTGATCGACGCCTCGGGCACCTGGCGGACGCCCAGTCCCGCCGGCGCCGACGGGCTTCCCGCCCTCGGCGAGCGTGCAGCGATCGAGGCAGGCCTCATGGAGCACCGCATGCCCGCGATCGAGGATGCCAGTGCGCTGGCGGGTCAGCATGTCGTGGTGGTCGGCAACGGGCACTCAGCGGCGACCACGATCGGGATCCTGTCCAGGGTGGCCAAGCGCGAACCCGGAACACGGATCAGCTGGGTGCTGCGCCGCGGCACGGTCGGCAACACCTTCGGCGGCGGCAGCGCCGACGAACTGCCCGAGCGCGGCGCGCTGGGCCAGCGCGCGAAGAAGGCCGTCGAAGACGGCCTCGTGGACCTCGTCACCGGGTTCCGCACTGAACAGGTCGTCATCGACGGCGGCCAGGCAGTACTGGTTGCAGAGGACGGCCGACAGCTCGCGCCTGCGGCGCGGGTGTTCGTCGCCACAGGGTTCCGCCCCGACCTATCCTTCCTCTCCGAGATCCGTCTCGACCTCGACATGCGCCTGCAGGCCCCGACGCGCATCGCCGCGGAGGTCGACCCAAACGTGCACTCCTGCGGCTCCGTCCGGGCCACCGGCGCGGCCGACCTCGAGCAGCCCGAGCCGGGGTTCTACATCGTGGGCGCGAAGTCCTACGGACGCGCGCCGACCTTCCTCGCCCTGACCGGCTTCGAGCAGGTACGCAGCGTCGTCGCCGCGATCGCCGGAGACCGCGAAGCCGCCGAGCGCGTGGAGCTCGCCCTGCCCGACACGGGCGTGTGCGGAGGCTCCGGCCTCTTCGACGCGCCCGACGAGCAGTCCGCGGCCGGGCCCTGCTGCGCGCCTGCGCCGCAGCTCATCCAGCTGGGGGCACCACCCCTGGTCCGCTGATACCCAAATAGTCAGCATTCGCTGTATGATCAGTGAATGCTGACCATTGCTTCACGCCTCGACGTCATGAACCGGCTCGGCCGGGCCATGGCGGACCCGACGCGCTCCCGGATTCTGATGACCCTGCTCGACGGGCCGAGCTACCCGGCCGTGCTCTCGCGCGAGCTGGAACTGACCCGCTCGAACGTGTCGAACCACCTGACATGCCTGCGCGACTGCGGGATCGTGGTCGCGGAGCCAGAGGGGCGGCAGACGCGTTACGAGATCACGGACCCGCACCTGGCGGCGGCGCTGACCGCTTTGGTGGACGTGACGCTCGCGGTGGACGAGCACGCGCCTTGCATGGATGCCCAGTGCACCGTGCCGGGCTGCTGCGGGACGGGAGCAGGCGCATGAGCACTGCGTGCGGCTGCGAGCACGACGAGCCCGAGACCGCGGACGCCGAAGAAGCCGAGGAGGCGGAGCGCCCTTGGTGGCGGGACCGCGGGATCATGGTCCCAGTCTTCTCCGGCACCGCCTTCCTGACCGGCCTGGTCCTGGAGTGGTCCGGGCTCGAGATCCCGGCGCTGGTGGCGTTCTGGATCGGTTTGCTGCTGGGGGCGTCAACGTTCACGCCGGGCGCGATCCGGAAGCTGTTCACGGGCAAGCTCGGCATCGGCCTGCTGATGACGATCAGCGCGGTCGGCGCGGTGATCCTCGGCTATGTCGAGGAAGCCGCAGCTTTGGCGTTCCTCTACTCGATCGCCGAGGCGCTGGAGGACAAGGCGATGGACCGCGCCCGCGGCGGGCTGCGGGCATTGCTCAAGCTCGTCCCCGAGACTGCGACCATCCGCCACGACGGAACAGCCGTCGAAGTCCCGGCGAAGGATCTCCATGTAGGTCAGCTGATGCTGGTGCGGCCGGGCGAGCGGATCGCGACCGACGGGATCGTCCGCACGGGGCGCTCCAGCCTGGACACCTCCGCGATCACCGGGGAGTCGATCCCGGTCGAGGTCGAGCCCGGCGACGCCGTGTCGGCGGGTGCCATCAACACCGCCGGGGCGCTGGAGGTCGAGACGACCGCGGCGGGCACCGACAACTCGCTGACCACGATCGTCGAGCTCGTGGAGCAGGCGCAGGCCGAGAAGGGCGACCGCGCCCGCCTCGCCGACCGCATCGCCCGGCCATTGGTGCCCGGCGTGCTGATCCTCGCCGCGCTCGTGGCAACCCTCGGGTCGCTGCTCGGCGACCCGGAGCTGTGGATCACCCGCGCCCTCGTGGTGCTGGTGGCGGCGTCGCCCTGCGCGCTGGCGATCTCCGTGCCACTGACAGTGGTCGCCGCGATCGGGTCGGCGAGCAAGTTCGGCGTGATCATCAAGTCCGGGGCCGTGTTCGAACGATTCGGCGTGATCCGCCACGTCGCCGTCGACAAGACCGGCACCCTGACCCGCAACGAGCCCGCCGTCACCGCCGTCCTCACCGCCGACGGGATCACCGAGGCGCGGGCGCTTGCCTGGGCGGCCGCGCTGGAGCAGCACAGCACCCACCCGCTCGCGGCCGCGATTACCGCGGCCGCTCCAGATGCCCCTGCGGCCGAGGGCGTGGCGGAGCAGGCCGGGCACGGCATCGAGGGCAAGCTCGACGGCGCGCGGATCACGGTCGGCAGTCCCCGCTGGCTGGACGCCGGGTCGCTCGGCGACCAGGTGGCAGGCCTGGAAGAGCAGGGCTTGACGGTCGTGATCGTCCACCGCGACGACGTCCCGGTTGCCGCGATCGGCGTCCGCGACGAGCTGCGCCCCGAGGTCCCCGAGGTCGTGCGCACCCTCGCGACCCAGGGCATCGGGATGACGATGCTCACCGGCGACAACGCCCGCACCGCACGTGCCCTCGCTGCGGAGGCCGGGATCGAGGACGTCCGCGCCGAGCTGCGCCCCGAGGACAAGGCCACCGCGATCAGCGAACTCGGTAAGAAGAACGGCTCGGTCGCGATGATCGGCGACGGCATCAACGACGCCCCCGCCCTGGCCGCCGCAGACATCGGCATCGCGATGGGCGCGACCGGCTCCGATGCCGCAATCGAGTCGGCCGACGTGGCGTTCACCGGCCATGACCTGCGGCTGCTGCCGCGCGCGTTCGACCACGCCCGTCGGGGGCGGCACATCATCAACCAGAACATCATCCTGTCGCTGCTGATCATCACCGCCCTGCTCCCGCTCGCCCTGTTCGGCGTCCTGGGGCTCGCAGCGGTGGTCCTGGTGCACGAGATCGCCGAGGTCGTCGTCATCCTCAACGGCCTGCGCGCCGCCCGGACTCGGAAGGAGCCGACCGCATGAAGGTCGAACTGCTGCACATCGTCGACTGCCCGAACACAGCTGTCGCTGAGGAGCACGCGCGCGCCGCCCTGGACGCTCTCGGGCTCGCGGACGTGCCCGTCGAGCTGGTGACGATTCGAACCGAGGCCGAGGCGGCGGATGCTCCGTTCGGAGGCTCGCCCACGATCCTCGTCGACGGCGTCGACCTGTTCCCCACGGCCCCGGTTCGCTCGCTCGCGTGCCGGGTCTACGCGACAGGAAGCGGGTACGCCGGAGCGCCCACGCAGGAGCAGATCGAAGCAGCGCTGCGAGGTGCATCCCGGTAGAGCGAGAACGACCGGTGACGCGATCACTGGGTCACACCTCACGGCAAAGCGGTGTTCGCCGCGTGGATCGAGAACCCTGACACGCGCTGGAGGGGCCAGAAGTCGCCGAGCGGGTCGACCTCGTGCACCCCAGACACGGGCGTGTGCAGCGGCAGTAGGCAGCTGAACGCAGCCTTTAAGGCCCTGATTGCGGAACTTAGCGGTTTCGGCGACGTCGATACTTGATCGAGGCGCGCGTGATGAACGGTGCACCGACCAGGGCGGGAATGATCCAGAAGCTCGATTGAGGCAGGATCTGCCAGAGCGGGAGATGGGGCCCGTTGTCGACATAGAACGCGGTGAGCATCAGCACGAACGACACGCTCATGGCCACAATGTGCGGCACGTCTCCCGCTCGGCGCTTCCGCCGGAACCAGAACCCGTAGCCGGCGGCAAGCACCGCTCCACCGCCGAGCAGCACCAACGGGAGATCCATCGGCCATCGAAAGGGTGCGAGCCCGCAGGCCGTCAGGAAGACGGCCAACAGGGCGCCCATGTAGCTCTTACCTGCTAGCCCATGCCGTGGACCCGACTTCCTCGCGAACATGGCGCAGACGCCCGAGACGATCGCGAGGAGCGCCGCGAGGACGTGGGTTGCGAGCAGGACCAGGAAGAACGGCGTCGTCGATGCGAGATCGAGCCCCAAGAACTGGACTGAACCTTCCATAGGCGACCTCCCGCTCGCTGCAGGTGGGTTCCAATCCTATGCCCGGACCGGAACCCGAGGAGACTCAGGCCAGGAGTTCAGCGAGGAGGGTCTCGATGCGGGCCTTGATGTCGTCGCGGATGGGCCTCACAGCGTCGATGCCCTGACCCGCGGGGTCGTCGAGCTTCCAGTCCTCGTAGTGCTTGCCCGGGAAGAACGGGCACGCGTCCCCGCAGCCCATGGTGATCACGACGTCAGAATCCTGTACCGCTTCGGCGGTAAGGACCTTCGGAGCCTCGGCGGTGATGTCGATGCCCTCCTCGCGCATGGCCTCGACCGCGATCGGATTGATCTGGTCGGCGGGCATGGACCCGGCCGAGCGGACCTCGACGCGGTCGCCGGCGAGGTGGCGGAGGTAGCCGGCGGCCATCTGGGAGCGGCCGGCGTTGTGGACGCAGACGAACAGGACGGAGGGCTTCTGGGTTTCGGTCATGACGGGCTCCTTCAAGCCTTGCTGGTGAGAGTGGCGAGGAGGCCGCGGACGCGGCCCTCGATGTCGTTGCGGATCGCGTCGACCCCGTCCGGGGATGCGAGGGCCGGGTCGCCGACGGCCCAGTCTTCGTAGCGGACGCCGGGGATGATCGGGCAGACGTCGCCGCAGCCCATGGTGATCACCACATCGGCCGCGCGCACGGCGTCGTCCGTGAGGGGCTTCGGGAACGCCGTCTCGGCCTCCTGCGCACCCTCGATCTCGGTGAGCAGAGAGCGCACGTGCGGGTGCACGTCCGAGGCAGGGGTGGAGCCTGCTGAGCGGGCGATGACGCGGCCGTCGGCGAGCAGGTTGACGATGGCTGCGGCGAGTTGGGAGCGGCCCGCGTTCTGTACGCACACGAACAGCACCTGCGGCACCCCGGACGAGCGATCCCGGGTCAGATCGGCCAGGCGCTGCCGGGCGAACCGCTCGGTCAGTGGGATCATGTGTGCAGTCAGCTTCGCCGAGCGGACCAGGCCGGCGTAGGACTCGCGGACGATCGCGATCACGAGATCCCGGTTCAGCCCGGTCAGCTCGTCCGCGAGCTCCTCCGCGAGGCGGGTCACCCGGGCGTCCATCTGTTGCAAGGCCTCGGCCCGTGCTGCGGTGTCTTCGGGTTCGTCCGTTGCGGCAGCGGCGGGAGCGAACGCGTCGAGGAGGGCTGCGACGGCGCGCTGCTTGCCCGGGGCGATGCGGTAGTACACCCAGGTGCCGCGTCGCTCGGACAGCAGCATCCCGGTCTCCTTCAACACCCTCAGGTGGTGGGAAACGGTGGGTTGGGACACGTCGGCGAGTTCGGCGAGATCGCACACGCAGGACTCGCCCCGCGGGTCGGTCGCGATCGCGGAGAGCATTCGCAGCCGCAGCGGGTCAGCGAGCGCTTTCAATGCTCCGGCCACGGTGGTCGCGGCCTCGGTCCCGATGGCGTGCGCCGTGGACGGTGCGCACGCGTCGGCGTCGGAGATGACGGTGGTGTCGGTCATGACGTCCTCGATTCGGTCGCGGTGGCTGTTTCGGTGGCGTAGGGGTCGGTGTGGAACCAGGCTCGCGCAGCCCAGAGCGAGACGTAGACCAGGCCCACGAGCACGGGCACTTCAATGAGGGGGCCGACGACCCCGGCCAAGGCCTGGCCGGATGCCGCGCCGAAGGTGCCGATCGCGACCGCGATGGCGAGCTCGAAGTTATTGCCCGCGGCGGTGAACGCGAGCGTCGTGGAGCGCGCGTAGCCCAGCCCGAGTGCCTTGCCCAGCAGGATGCCGGCGAACCACATCAGCGCGAAGTAGACCAGCAGCGGCAGCGCGATGCGGGCGACGTCCATCGGGTGGGAGGTGACTTGCTCACCTTGCAGGGCGAACAGCAGCACGATGGTGAACAGCAGCCCGTAGAGCGCCCACGGTCCGATCTTGGGGAGGAACTTCTCTTCGTACCAGTCGCGCCCCTTGCGCTTCTCGCCGATGAAGCGGGAAGCGAAGCCCGCGATGAGCGGGATACCGAGGAACACGAGCACGTTCAGTGCGATCTGCCAGACCGAGATCTTCAGCCCTTGCGTATCGAGTCCGAGCCAGCTCGGCAGCACGGTCAGGTAGAACCAGCCCAGGAGGGCGAACGCGACGACCTGGAACACGGAGTTGATCGCGACCAGCACCGCGGTCGCTTCCCGGTCTCCGCACGCGAGATCGTTCCAGATCACGACCATCGCGATGCAGCGGGCGAGCCCGACGATGATCAGCCCGGTCCGGTACTCGGGCAGATCCGGCAGGAAGATCCAGGCGAGAGCGAACATGACCGCGGGCCCCACGAGCCAGTTCAGCACGAGCGAGGAGACGAGGAGCTTCTTGTCGCCGGTGACGGCGGCGACCTTGTCGTAGCGGACCTTCGCGAGCACCGGGTACATCATCACCAGCAGGCCCAGCCCGATCGGGATCGAGATCCCGCCGACCTCCATGGCTGAGAGCGCGTCCGAGAGTGTGGGCACGAAACGGCCGAGCAGGAGGCCCGCGACCATGGCAAGGCCGATCCACAGCGGCAGCCACTTGTCGAGAATGGGGAGCCGTTTCGGGACGGTGCGGGTCAGGGTGTCGGCCATGCGATCAGCTCCTCGATCTTCGCAATGTAGACGGGCTTCGGGTGCGCGCCGATCAGCACGTCCACACGTTCCCCGTTCCGGTAGAACCCGAGGGTCGGGATCGAGGTCACGCCGGTCCCGGTCACGGTCTCGGGGTTCTGGTCGGCGTCGACCTTCACGATCCTCACCCGGCCCGCGTACTCGCCGGCGAGCTGGTCCAGGATCGGGGCGATCGCCCTGCACGGGCCGCACCAAGTCGCCCAGATATCGACCACGACAGGCAGCTCGGACTCGAGCACCTCCGCCCGGAAAGTAGCGTCGGTGACAGGGATGACGGTGCTCATGCGGAGACCTCCAGAACAGGCTCGGACACGGGGGTGGGTGTGAGGTTAGACAGGTAGTGCTGGGCGTCCTGCGCGGCCGCACAACCGGTGCCTGCGGCGGTGATCGCCTGCCGGTACGTGTGATCGACGAGATCCCCCGCCGCGAACACCCCGGCCAAGTTCGTCCGCGTCGACGGGTGCGCGACCCGCACATAACCGTCCGCGTCGGTGTCAACCTGCCCGGTCACGAGCTCGGAACGCGGGTCGTGCCCGATCGCGACGAACACCCCCGTCGCGTCGAGCGTGCGCTCGGCCCCGGTGATCGTGTCGCGCAGCGTGAGCCCGGTCACCTGCTCATCGCCGAGGATCGCGGCGACCTCGCTGTT
Source organism: Leucobacter sp. HNU (assembly GCF_047946755.1). Taxonomy (GTDB): domain Bacteria; phylum Actinomycetota; class Actinomycetes; order Actinomycetales; family Microbacteriaceae; genus Leucobacter. The sequence goes on from NZ_CP178837.1 coordinate 1,423,547, forward strand.
CCAGGCGACCTCGATCTTCGGATCGTCCAGCACGCGCTGCGCCATGATCCTCGACGCCCGGAACTCGTCGCGGCGGTGCACCACGGTCACCTTCGATGCGAACCGGGTGAGGAACAGCGCCTCCTCCATTGCGGAGTCCCCGCCGCCAACAACGACGATCTCCTGCTCCCTGAAGAAGAACCCGTCGCAGGTCGCGCACCAGGACACACCGTGCCCCGACAGCCGTCCTTCCTCGGGGAGGCCGAGCTTGCGGTACGCTGATCCCATCGTCAGGATCACCGCCCGCGCCCGGTAGATGGTGCCGGCGCCGGTCTCGATAGTCTTCACGTCGCCGTCGAGTTCGAGGCGGGTCGCGTCGTCGTAGACGATCTCGGCGCCGAACCGCTCAGCCTGCGCCCGCATCGAGTCCATCAGCTCAGGCCCCTGCACGCCATCGACGAAGCCCGGGAAGTTCTCCACCTCGGTCGTCGTCATCAGCGCACCGCCCGCGGTCACCGAGCCCGCGATCACGACCGGCGCGAGACCCGCACGCGCCGCGTAGACCGCGGCGGTATACCCCGCTGGACCGGACCCGACGATAACCAGTTCGACTTCCTGAATAGACATGTATCTATATTGACGCGCATCGAAGCAGGCGGCAACTCTGCGCGGCGCACCTGGGCGGGCGTTTGCCGAATGTTCACTTTCCAGGAGACTCGCCCCTGCTCATGAGTTCGCACGCGCAGGGGCGAGTTCCGGTTGCCCTTCTCTCGGACTTCGATGTCGTCGGTCTAACTCTTCCATCGGGCGTCAGAGACAAGAATCAAGCGCGAGCTTCCCTCAGCTAATGGGGGCGGCGCGCACCTGGCTGGTGGCTGCCGTCAATCCTGGCGGCGGCGTTCCACCGTTCAGTCAGGAGTTCCCATGTCCACAGCGCTCGAACCCGCCCAAGCGGCGAGACCGCCCGGCCGAGCCGCGTCGCGGTACGCCGCGATCCTCACCATCCTGCTCATGCTCATCAGCGGCCTCTTCTTCGCCCCGGCCCCGGCGCAGGCCGCAACCCTCGGCGTCGGCTACGGCAACGAGAACCTGTGGCTCGGCAGTTTCTCGTCGCATGGGCGGCAGGCGTACTGCATGGACCTCGACGCGCTCCCACCGTGGGGAAACACCCAGCACCCCGAGCTGAAGACCACCCTCGATTCGCTCTCTGAGAACGAGCTCGCGCGCCTGAACTACGTCATGGGCCGCTGGGGTGAAAGCAACGATCCGAACATCACGGCGGCGGTGCAGATGTACGTGTGGGATGTCGCCGACCACGGCACCTATGCCGTCCGCGGCGGAGACGCGCACTTCATCACCCGCGTTCCCGCGAACGTGCAGGGCACGGTACTCGCGAACCTCGCCGCGATGCGGGACGCGGCCGCCGCGAACGCGACCGTGAACCCGTCGGTGCAGATGTCGATCACGATGGACGACCAGTACCGGGGCCAGCTCACGATCAGCGCGAATCCGGGATCGCTGAACGGAGTGGTGTCGCTGAACAATGCGACCTTCGCGGACGGGTCGACCTCGGCCACGCTCGGCGCGGGCATCCACCAGATCGTCGGCACCCCGCCGGAGGGAGCGCCGGAGTACCGGGTACAGGCGGCCTTCACCGCCTCCCATGTCGGGCTCGGTGCGGGAGTGGATCTCTTCTATACCCCCGGCGAACAGCGCATCCTCGCATCGGCGAGCTTCAAGCCGCTGCTCGCGACCGCGCAGTCACCGGTGATCCCGCTGGACTTCCAGCCCGTGATCGAGACCGTGGTCTCCTCGAAGTTCGTGCAGGCCGGCGACGTGTTCACCGACAAGCTCGCAGCGTCGGTGACGAAGCATTCGTGGATCAAGGTGAACGGCAGCCCCGTGCCCGTGCTCGCCGAAGGCACCCTCTACGGGCCGTTCGACGCGCAGCCGGCCGAAGCGAACGCACCCCCAGAGGGCGCCCCCGTGCTCGGAACCGAGTCACTGACGCTCACGCACCCCGGAAACTATGTGTCACCGGGCACGCTCACCGCACCCGAGTCAGGGTTCTACACGTGGGTATGGAAGATCGACAAGACCAAGCAAGGCGCGAACGCGAAATACCTCACCGACAGCTTCACCGACAAGTTCGGGCGGGTGACGGAGACCTCGGTCACGCCGTTCCAGCCAGAAGCAGTATCGCAGGCAAACGGCAAGCTCGTGAAGCCCGGCGACCGAGTGACGGACACGATCACGGTCTCCTCGACCAACGGTGCCTGGCTCAAACACAATGGCGAGCCGATCCCGGTGCTCTTCGAAGGCACCGCCTACCAGGTACCCGGAACCCTCCCGCCCGTACAGGGTGCGGAGGCGCCAGCTGATGCGGTGCCGATCGGTACCGTGCAGGTGACCGCTACGGGGCCGGGCACCTACGAGTCGCCCGAGGTGGTGCTGCCGGATGCGGGGTTCGTGACCTGGGTGTGGCAGGTGAAGAAGGCGTCGCAGCCGGAGTGGGTGCGCCCCTACATCGCCGCCGACTGGCAGGACGACTACGGCATCAACATCGAATCGCATTCCGTCAGGTGGCCGCTCACGATCACCTCGGAAGTCCGCGAGTACAACGTCCACCAGAACGGGCGCGCGTTCGACCGAATCACCGTCTCGGGGTTCCCGGAGAATCACCCCGAGTTCACGGGTGACGGCTACTGGGGGCCCGACGAGCAGGAGATCGAGCACACCGTCTACGGCCCCTTCCAGAGCGATACGGAACTGACCGACGACCTCGACCTGTCCGACGCCCCGGTGCTCACGCGCATCACGACGCCCGCAAAGAACGGCGTCTACGACATTGGCTACACGGATCAAGATCGCATTCAGCCGACCGAGGCCGGGTTCTACGTGATCGTCACCCGGTTCGCGGGCGACGACCGGGTCCAGCCGTTCCAGTCGTCGCCGGCGGATATCTGGGAGCGGTTCTTCGTCCCCGGCCCCGATCAGCCCGTGTCGGTGATCACGCAGGCGCAGGAGTCCGCGTACGTGGGCGACCCGTTCGAGGACACCGCACTCGTGCAAGGCAGCGAGATCCCCGACGGCGCGTACCTCGTGTTCCGCGCCTACGGCCCCCAGCCCGCGGGTGAGGCGCCCGCGTGCGAGGCACCGTTCTTCACCTCAGAGAAGATCCCAGTGACTCAGGCGGGTCACTACCGCTCCGGCACCACCAGCGTCGACCGGGCCGGCAACGTCTACTGGGTCGAAACCCTCTACGACGCCAAGGGGAAGGTGATCGCGGAGGGCAAGTGCGGCGCTCCGGGTGAGACCACGGTCGTGAGCGAGCGTCCGCCGGGCACTCCGCCGACTCCGCCGACGCCGGAGCAGCCGCCGCTCCCGAAGCCGCCGTCGCGTCTCGCGGAGACCGGCAGTGATGGATGGGCTGGCCTTCTCGGGGGCGGCATCGCGCTGGCGCTGATCGCGGCAGGCGGAACCCTGTGGTTCGGCCGCCGGCTTGCGCTCTACCGGGAGCGCAATGGATACGTCAGAGAGGAGGACGCCACTATCGATGACCTTATGAACGAGTAGCGCACCCCCTGCTGATGGGCGGGACCGGCAGCCAGACCCCCACGGGTTGCCGGCCCGCCCGTTTTGCATGCTCGCCCCGCGCACCTCTCTCACGAAGGCCGAGGGAAGGGAGCCGGTGGTGAGGTACACGGAGGATGAGAGCGCGAGGATGCTGCTCGCGGCGCTCGTGGAGCCCGGGCATGCGGTGACGGGACGGCTGGTGAAGCTGCTTGGCCCAGCGGAGACAGTCGAGCTGATCCGTGATCCCGGGCGTGCGTTCCCGGCCCAGGTCGATCCGCTCGACGGGGAGATGTGGCGGCAGTCCGCCGCGACCCGGCAGACCGACAAGCTGGCCGGTCAGCTCATGCAGCGCACCGAGCAGCACGAATTGCGGCTCCTCACCCCGGGCAGTCCTGGGTGGCCGGTGTCGCTGGCCGATCTGGGCGATCGCGCCCCGGTGGCGTTGTGGGCGTCCGGGAACCCGGAATTGCTCACCTCCTCGCTGACCTCGCGGGTCACGATCACCGGTGCCCGCGCGGCATCCTCGTACGGCGAAGAGGTCACCCGCGCGCTTGCGTCAGATCTCGCCGCGGAACCGTGCATTATCGTCTCCGGCGGCGCGTACGGCATCGATGCCGCCGCGCACCGCGCCGCACTCGCCACCCGCCCCGCGTCCACGATCGCCGTGCTCCCTGGCGGCTTGGATCGCCCCTATCCGAGCGCGCACGCCGACCTGTTCCGGCAGATCACCGACCAGGGCGGGATCATCCTCAGCGAGGCACCTCCCGAGTCGGTGCCGACGAAGTGGCGGTTCATCGCCCGCGCCCGACTCCTTGCCGCGCTTGGCGGCGCGACCGTGATCCCCGAAGCCGGATACCGGTCCGGATCGCTGCTCGTGGCCGCGCGCGCAACCGGGCTGGGCCGTCCCGTCGGTGCGGTCCCCGGCCCGATCACTTCGGTGTCGTCCGCGGGCTGCCACCGGCTGATGCGGGAGGAGATGGCCGAGGTCATCACCCATACGGGGGACGTGACCGAGATGCTCACCCCGCGGCCGTTCCGCCTCGGCCCCGCCTACGAACAGGCCGCCCGCCGCGCCGCCATCAGTACGACGGCCGCCGGGCGCCCCGCACTCTGACCCACCCCTATTCACCACGGCCCTGTACCAAGCCCGGGCAGGGTCGCCGCCGTTCCTGCATAGAGGAGACCTGTGTATGTCGAAGCGTGATCGTTCGAAGCCCGCCGGACCGTCTGCGGTGGTGATGGTGCGGATCGTCGTCGCCGAGGACGGCACCCTAACGGTGACGGTCGATGGGGCGCCGTTTCTGCCGCCGGAGTTCTCCCCGCCGTGGCGGCGGGGATCGTTCCCGGCGATCGTGGATGCGATCCGCGAGCAGACCGCGCGCACGATCCGCGTCGATGTCATCGAAACCGACGGCCGGACGATCACCGACTTCTACACCCCGAACCCGCCCCGCCGCACCCCGGCACCAGAGGCGCAGCCGGTGCAGCAGGCTCCAGCGGTCGCGGCGGAGCCGGTGCCGGTGGTGCCGCGGCTGGTGCAGTTCGCGGGGTCGGGGATGGTGCCGGGCGAGGATGTCGCGGTCGCGATCGTTATCGCGCACACCGAGACCGGGCCCGACGGGATCGCCCGCGCTCTGATCGATTCCCGCTACCTTGACCATGCAACCACCGGCGAAGTGATCCTCCTCGGCCGCATCTCCGCCACCGTCTGCATCGGGGCACCGCAGTGACCTATCCGATCCGCCCGGCCGGGAGCCTCGGCGACGAACTCACCAACGCCGCCCTCGCCTGCCTCGCGGCCCTCGCCGTCGTCGCGGTGATCCTCCGAGCAGCGGGCAGTGTCGCCGCGTTCCTCACCGGCACCCCGCAACCCGATGCCGGCCTCGGTGCCGGGACCGGGGTGCTCCTTCGCCCCGCCGACCCGGGAGCCGCGCTCGGCATGCCGGGCCTTGACCCGGTCGTGTACTGGGTGATCGCCGGCACCATGATCCTCGCCGCCGGGGCTGCCGCCTGGTGGGTGTGGGCGACGCTCCGGCAGCATGGCCGCCGGCAGGCGATGGACCCGTACCGGATCGCCGGGATCGCCACCCGCAGCGAAGTCGCGAAAGCCAGTTCCCCGCGTGCGCTCCTGGCCCGTGCGGGGAACCTGCGTCCGTCGCTCGAGAACCCTGACCCTACGGAGGTTGGGTACCGGCTCGGGGTGTCGCGCGGGGTCGAGGTGTGGGCGTCGGTCGAAGACTCGATCCTGCTGATCGGGCCGCCCCGCTCCGGGAAGGGCGTGCACATCGTTATCAACTCGATCCTCACCGCCCCCGGCGCGGTCGTGACGACCAGCACGCGCCCGGACAACGTGACCGCCACCATCCGCGCGCGGGAGAAGGTGGGGCCGGTGGCGGTGTTCGATCCGCAGCACCTCGCCGACGGCATCCCCGCCGGGCTCCGCTGGTCGCCCGTCAGAGGCTGCACCGACCCTCTCACCGCGATGGTCCGCGCATCCGGGCTCGCGTCCGCGACCGGGCTCGGGAAAGGCGGCGTCGAGGGCGGCGACTTCTGGGAAGCGAAAACGAGGATCGCGCTCCAATGTCTGCTCCACGCCGCCGCGCTCGACCAGCGGCAGCCTGCCGACCTGTTCCGGTGGACGCTCGACCCGGCCGCGGCCGGTGACGCCGTCTCGATCCTCTCCACGCATCCGCTCGCTGCCGGGGGTTGGGCGGAAGCGTTGCAGGCGATGATCGACGCGGACCCGCGCACGAGGGATTCGATCTGGCAGGGCGTCTCGCTCGCCCTCGCCGCGCTCGCTGACCCTCGCGTGCTCGATGCCGTCACCCCGGGTCCGGACGAGGTGTTCGATCCCGAAGACTTCCTCGCGAAGAAGGGCACCCTGTACCTGCTGGCGACCGCGGCCGGTGCGAACAACAGCGCCCCGTTGGTCGCGGCGCTCATCGAAGACGTGGTCGAGGCAGCCCGCCGCCTCGCCGCACGCTCCGCAGGTGCGAGGCTCGATCCGCCCCTGCTGCTCTGCTTGGACGAGGTCGCGAACCTCAGTCCGTTGCCGTCGTTGCCGACGCTCATGGCCGAAGGCGGCGGCACCGGCATCACGACCATGCCGGTCTTGCAGTCGCTGGCGCAGGCGCGGGAGCAGTGGTCGGAGCACGCGGCCTCCGCGATCTGGGATGCCGCGATCGTGAAGATCATCCTCGGCGGAGCCTCCAACAGCAAGGATCTCCAAGACCTGTCCACGCTCATCGGGGAGCGCGACGAGATCACCGACTCCACCACCGTCGGCGACCACGGCTCCCGTAGCGCGCAACGCTCGATCCGCCGGGTACCGATCATGCCGCCCGACGCGATCCGCCGCCTCCCGTTCGGCACCGGCCTCGTGCTGCTGCGCGCGGCACCGCCGATCGTTGCCCGGCTGCGCCGGTGGACCCAGCGCGCCGACGGGAAACACCTCGCAGCCGACCGGCTCGCGGTCGAAGCACAACTCCACTACCGGCAGCCCGACACCCAGTCGGGCGCGGACGATCCGACAGGCGGGAACGGTGCACCTGCTTCGTAGAGCCGTGATGGGCGCGGCCGTGAAGCAGGAGACGAAATCGTGTCGATCCCGACCAAGACCTCATTGTCAGGGTTCATCGCAACCACCCCGCATCCCTCGACCACGAAGAGCGGGGTGCCGCGCATGTTCGCCCGTGTCGGCAAGCCCCGCTACCGGCGCGAGGACGACGGCACATTCACTGAGCTCGAACCCTCGTTCCACGATCTCGTCGCGTTCGGGGAGAGCGCCGTGCGCGCCCTGTCGAAGCTGCAGAAGCACGACAACTTCATCGCCGAGGGGCGCGTGAATCGCCGAACCATCGAGCGTGACGGCGTGCCGACTGAGATCGAGCAGTTCATCGCCTCGAAGATCGGCCCCGACGCCGCCCGCAACACCTTCACGATGGATCGCAGCCAGCGCACCAGCCGAACCGCCGAACGTACCAGCACAGCTGCACGAGGCACCGCACGGAGCACGTCACCGGTGTTCGCCAGGGCCATGTGAACTGGGAAGGAGACCCCGCCATGAACATCGACGCGCCCACCGACGAGGAAGGCTTCGACCCCGAAGAGATCGAGGAGGAGGAAGACGACGGCACTGACCCGCTCAGCACCGTTTCTCTGCCGATACTCCCGAAGCCGATCAACTGGCATCTCCTGCGTTCGCACGAAGCCGAACAAGAATGGCTCGACCTGAACCAGTGGGTGAACCAACTCCGCGAAACCTACGGGCTGCCCGCGTCGGTGGTGCCGCCGTTCTGGTACCGGCATCCCGAACTCGTCTGGGAGCTCTCGGCGTTGCACACGCATTGGCTATGCAGCTATGACCCCGAGCAGGACGGGTCGGGGCCGATCGCGTGGCACACCGACTTCGCGCTCGCTCGTGAACGGCTCCGCGAGTGGGTGGCGGCCTGCGGCACCCGCCTGGACCGTGACCGCCCGACCCGGCAAACCACGTGGCCCGGCGAAGCACCGCAACCACCGATCGAGGATGAAGTGATCCCGGATCGAGACGCTGACTTCGTCGCGTTCGTATCAGCCGATGCCGCCCGCCGCGCCCGGGTCGAAGAGGAAACGATCATCGAAGCGATCACCCGGGAGAAGGGGCCGCGCTGATGTCTCGGAACTATCAGCGCAAGAGTGGACACCGCAAGTACGAAGAGCGCTCGTTCTCCGTGCGCGCGGTGCACCGCGACCCGGTGGACCTGCACCTGCTCGCACAAGTCCTGATCCGCCGTACCCTGCAACACAGCGGTGAGTCCCGCGCCGCACGCCGCGCGATCGAACCGCCCGACACCTTCCGGGAGCCGGCGGGCAGCACGGTTTCCGTGGCCGAATCCGGGCGCGAACGGTAGAATCGTTGTCGTACCCGCCTCGCGGTAATGCGAGGCGCTGTCGTCCTATCCTCGCCATTCGGCGGGCAATGTCTCAACGTTCCGGTTCCGGCCGGTCTGCGTACTTCCCGACACGGGGAGCTTTTCTCCTTCAGTGCCTCGCTGCATCAGTCAATGGTGCAGTTGCCGCGCGGTTCCATCCCGCGTGAGAGAAGCACCCGATGTCCAGCACCCCCGGCACCCCCGGATCATCCTTCGTTCTCGCCCGTCCGGCACCCGCACCCGGCCTCGCACTCGCCGTCTCATATCTACGCGTCTCCACGAAGGAGCAGGCGGAGAAGGGCGGCACCGACGAAGGATTCTCCATCCCCGCGCAGCGTGACGCGAACCTCCGCAAAGCCGAACAACTCGGCGCGACGATCGTGGAAGAGTTCGTGGACGCGGGCGAGTCCGCGAGGAAGGCCGACCGGCCCGAGCTGATGCGGATGATCCAGTACGTGAAAACGCACAACGTCACCTACTGCATCGTGCACAAGGTCGACCGGCTCGCGAGGAACCGTGCCGACGACGTGACGATCCATATGGCGTTGCAGGAGGCCGGAGTCATGCTTGTCTCCGCAACGGAGAACATCGACGAGACCCCGTCCGGGATGCTGCTGCACGGCATCATGTCCACGATCGCGGAGTTCTACTCTCGCAACCTCGCCACCGAAGTCGTGAAAGGGATGAGCCAGAAAGCCGTGAACGGCGGCACCATCGGCAAAGCCCCAATGGGGTACCTCAACATCCTCACCCGCGACGAGCTCGGACGCGAGATGCGCACCGTCGAAATCGACCCAGTGCGGGCGCCGCTGGTCGAGTGGGCGTTCAAAGCGTACGCCTCGGGGAACTGGACGCTCTCACAACTCCACGACGAACTGGAGGCTCGGGGCCTCGTGACTGTGCCCTCACCGCGCAGGCCCGCGAAGCCTCCGGTGTTATCGGCGATTCACCGGATGCTGACGAACCCGTACTACAAGGGCGATGTGATCTATCGGGGAGTGCAATACAAGGGTGCGCACGAACCGTTGATCCCGGCAGAGGTTTGGTATCAGGTGCAGTCGGTGCTCATCGCGAACCGGAACTCCGGCGAGTCCACGCAGACGCACAGCCACTACTTGAAAGGCACGATCTACTGCGGCGAGTGTGGGTCGCGCCTGATCGTGTCGAACGCGAAGAACCGTTACGGCAATGTCTACCCGTACTTCGTGTGCGCGGGCCGACACACCAAGCGCACGAACTGCACCCGGCAGGCGATCCTCATCGAGGACGTGGAGCGCCTGGTCGAGGAGTATTACGAGCGGGTGCAGATCACCCCCGCGCACCGCGCGACGCTCGCCGGGATGCTGCATCACGAACTCGACCTGATGATGGCGGGCGAAGCATACGAGCTCGAAGAACTCACAAAGAACCGCGACCGGATCATCGCGCAGCAGGACAAGCTCTTACAGGCGTTCTACGCCGACGCGATCACCCTCGCGCACCTCAAACGAGAACAGCAGACCCTCGCGAGCGAACTGCACCAGGTCGAGCAGCGCTTGACCTCGCACCACAGCGAGTACAGCGAGGCACGCGAGAACCTGGACGACTCGCTCGACCTGCTCGAGAACTGCGCAGACATCTATCGCAACTGCGACGACGCGAACCGACGCCTGTGCAACCAGGCGTTCTTCACCCGCATCTTCATCGATGAAGACAACACCCTGCATGTCGAGAACGAACGCCCCTACGAAGTGCTCCTCGATCCCGAGGTCAGCGCGAACGCCCTGAACTGGGCTGCAGGGGCGGACGAGGCTCGAACAGTGCCCTTTGTTGAGATGGGGCAAAGTTCGAACCTCGCCACTTGGGTGCCCCCGGCAGGATTCGAACCTGCGACCAACGGATTAGAAGGCCGTTGCTCTATCCACTGAGCTACGGAGGCGAGTACTTCGAGGGTACACGGCGGGCCATTGCGGCCATCGCGAGAAGACCGGGCGGCCTCTGGGAGGCGGCCCGGTCTGCGTGCTCGGCCTTCGGCCGATCACCCTCGAAGCGTTCCGGGGACCGCGCGGCGCGCGGACCCCGGGGCGTGCTCAGAGCGCGCGGATGTTGGTGGCCTGCGGGCCCTTCTGACCCTGCTCGGTCTCGAACTCGACCTTCTGGTCCTCGACCAGGTCGCGACGGCCGCTGCCCTGGATCGCGCTGAAGTGCGCGAACACGTCGGCGGAGCCGTCGTCGGGAGCGATGAAGCCGTAGCCCTTTTCGGAGTTGAACCATTTGACGGTGCCAGTGGCCATAACGTCTTTCCTTCGGTTGTTCTGGACCACTCGTGGTGATCCGTGTGACCGCCGCGACGGCGTCGCTGCGGAGCTTCCTATCTTTCCGGATTCTGCCCGGAAGTGCCACCTCAAGCCGTACGGGTTATCGGTGGGCGATCTCCCGCCGCTGCCGTCCGGTCACCCGGAGACCGGACGCGATGAGGCGGCGCACGAGTTCGTGCCCGCTCACGGAGACGGCGCCCGCGGCGATGAGTCGCGCGTGCGACTCCTCGGGTACATCGTAGTGGTCGAGGTCGAACCCGCGGGCGGGGATGCCGTTCGCCGCGGCGAATTCGTGCAGCTCCGCGTAGGAGGAGTCGCTCACGAGGTGGGACCAGAGCCGTCCATGCGCCGGCCAGGCCGGAGGGTCGATCAGCACGGTCATGCGCACGATCCTACGCGGCTCCGAGCGGCTAGGCTTGTGCGGTGACCCGCGATCCGAAGACCCGACTCCCGTTCGAGGTCAGGGCCCTCGTCGCCGGCGGATTCACGGTCGCGCTCGGCTACGGCGTGGTCGCCCCGACGATCCCGCAGTACGCGCACGCGTTCGGCGTCACGAATCTCGCCGCCTCGGCCATCGTCAGCGCGTTCGCGCTCATGCGCCTCGTCTCCGCTCCGCTGGCCGGATGGGTGGTGGGGCGCCTCGGCGAGCGCCGCACCTATTCGACGGGCATCCTGATCGTCGCGCTCTCGACCGGCGCCTGCGCGCTCGCGAACAGCTACCCGCAGCTGCTGGTGCTGCGCGCCGCCGGCGGGATCGGTTCGACGATGTTCACGGTCGCGGCGACCGCGCTGCTCATCAAGGTGAGTCCGGTGCGGGCCCGCGGCCGCGTCGCCAGCGTCAACGCGGCCGGCTTCCTGCTCGGCACGCTGCTGGGCCCCGTGCTCGGCGCACTGGTCGCCGGATTCGGTCTGCGCGCCCCGTTCGTCTTCTACTTCGCCACGCTCCTGATCGCCGCCGCGGTCGTCTGGTTCGCGCTCCGCCGATCCACGATCGTCGGGCGGCGCGACAGCGCGGACGCCGAGCCTCCGCTCCGGTTCGGCGAGGCCCTGCGGATCCCGAGCTACCGAACGCTCCTCGGTTCCGTGTTCGCGTTCGGCTGGTCGTCATTCGGCGTGCGCGTCTCGGTGGTCCCGCTGCTCGTCGCCGCGACGTTCCCGGGGCAGCCCGCGCTCGCCGGCTGGGTGCTCGCGGCGTACGCGGCGGGCAACGCGATCCTGATCTTCCCCTCCGGCCGGTGGAACGACCGGTTCGGACGCCGTCCGCTGCTCATCACCGGAATGGCGGTCACCGCGCTCGGCTACGCAGCGCTGCCGGCCGCGCAGTCGATCTGGGTGACCCTCGGGATCATGCTGGTCGCGGGCGCGGGATCCGCGCTCGTGAACCCGGGCCAGCAGGCCGTGCTCGCCGATGTGGTCGGCAGGCGGCGCGGCGGCGGCGTGGTCGCGGGCTACTCGATGGCGAGCGACCTGGGCGGGGTCATGGGCCCTCTCGTCGCGGGCGCGATCGTCGATGCGGCGGGCTTCGGCTGGGCCTTCGCGGTCACCGCCGCGTTGCTCGCCCTCACCGCCCTCGCGTGGTCGTTCACCCCCGTCGCCGGGAGTTCGGCCGCTCGTGATCGGAACGTCAGCAGCACCGGGTAGGCTGCGGCCATGCAGGCCTTCTCGACTCCCCCGCTGCGCCCGTTCCCGCTGTGTCCGCTCCCGGCGACACCGACGCGGAGCCGCGCGTCGCCATCGTCTCGGGCGCCGGCTCCCCCGACGGCATCGGCTTCGCCGTCGCCCGACGGCTCGTGCAGTCCGGCTACCGCGTCGTCATCGGCGCCACCACCGACCGCATCGATCAGCGCGCGTCGGAGCTCCGGGCGCTGATCGCGCCGCGCCCGACCCCGCGGCGCGCACGCCAGGTCGACCTCGGGCGCGCGAACACCCCCGTCGCGATCGGTGTCGCGGCCGACCTCACCGCGGCCGAGGGAGCGCAGCGCATGGTCGACGCGGCGATCGAGACCTACGGCCGCGTCGACGCGGTCGTCAACAACGCGGGCATGACCTCGATCTCCGATCCGCAGGATCCCCAGTCGATCGACGGGCTCGACCTCGCCGGCTGGGACCATGCGCTGACCCGCAATCTCACGACCGCCTACCTGCTCACCCGGGCCGCGATCCCGCACCTCGCCGCTGCACCGCACGGGCGCATCGTCACCGTGTCCTCGGTCTCGGGGCCGCTGCTCGCCTACCGCGGCGACGTCGGCTACCACGCGGCCAAGGCCGGCCTGGTCGGCCTCACCCGGTCGCTCGCGGTCGATCTCGCGTCGAGCGGCACCACGGCCAACGCGGTCGCGCCGGGGTGGATCCGCACGGGTTCTGCGACCGAGCACGAGAACCGCATGGGCGACGCGACCCCGCTCGGTCGGTCCGGCACCCCCGACGAAGTGGCGGCCGTCGTCGAGTTCCTCGCGTCGCCGGGCGCGTCGTACGTCACGGGCCAGGTGCTCGTGGTCGATGGCGGCAACGCCATCCAGGACGAGAAGGGGCTTTAGCCCTCGAGGTCGTCGATGCCCGGGGTCCAGCTCAGACCCGGGCGACCCCAGCCGTTCTTGCGGAGCGCCTTCTGCGCGCCCTTGCTCTCGGGGTGGAGGAGGCGGTCGACGTAGAGCAACCCGTTGAGGTGGTCGAACTCGTGCTGCAGAATGCGCGCGAACCACCCGCTGGCCTCGACCTCGAACGGCTTGCCGTCGATGTCCTGCGCCCGCAGCAGCGCCCGAGGCGAGCGGCGCAGCGCGAAGCGCTCGCCGGGGAACGACAGGCAGCCCTCGACCTCGTCGTCGCCGGGCAGCCCCGGCTCGAGGGGCGCGATCCACAGCTCGGGGTTGATCGCGACGCCCTGCTCGGGCGCCTCGTCCTGGTCGTCGTACATCCAGACGAAGAGACGCTTGCCGACGCCGACCTGGGGGCCGGCCAACCCCACGCCCGGAGCCGCGACCGTGGTCTCGTACATGTCGTCGACCAGGGTGCGCAGCGCCGCATCGAACTCGGTGATGGGCTCGGCGGGGCGGTGCAGCACGGGTTCGCCGCTGATCAGGATGGGAAGGACTGCCATGCGCTCAAGCCTATCGACGCGCGCGGTCGCGACTGTGCGAGAATGAATGCCGGTGTTTTTGCACCGCGTTCAACAACGTCGACAGGATCCCGCGCATGCGCCCCGCCCATTCCCGCCTCGCCACCACGGCCCTCGCCGCAATCGCGGTCACCGCCCTGACCCTTCCGCTCGCCGCGTGCAGCGGTTCCGGCACCGCAGCCGCGCCGCGCTCTGCACCGGCGGACACGCTCGTCTACGCGACCGGCGATGCCGAACCCACCTGTCTCGACCCGCACGTCGGCGGGAACTTCCCCAGGCGCTGCTCGGCTCGCAGGTCCTCGAGTCGCTCGTCGGCCTCGACGAGAAGCGCGAGATCGTCCCCTGGCTCGCCGAGAAATGGCAGCGGAGCTCCGACGGCCTCACCTGGGACTTCACCCTCAAGCCGGGGCTGACCTTCACCGATGGCACCCCGGTGGATGCCGCCGCGGTCAAGGCGAACATCGAGCACCTCCAGGATCCGAAGACCGCGTCGTCCACCGGCTACCTCGCCGTGCAGCAGGTGAAGCGCGTCGAGGTCGTCTCCCCGACGGTCGCTCGCTTCCATCTCGTGCGTCCCGATGCCGCGCTCCTCGAATCCCTCGCTCAGCCCTGGGTCGGGATCGAGTCGCCGAAGGGAATCGCCCGCGGCCAGGAGGCGAACTGCCTCGCCCCCGTGGGCACCGGCCCGTTCACCGTCGCCAAGTGGGCCAAGCAGGACCGGATCGAACTCACCCGCAACCCCGACTACCGCTCTGCCCCGCAGGGCACCGAGCCACCCCCGAAGAACGCGGTGCAGAAGGTCGTCTGGCGCTTCATCCCCGACGCGACCTCGCGATACGCGGCGCTGCAGAGCGGAGAGGTCGACGTGATCGACAACCCCCTCCCCGATCAGATCGCGCAGGTCGAGAAGGGCGGCGCCATCGCCCACGTGAACGCGCCGCGCCCCGGGGCGAGCAACCGCATCGAGCTCAACACCGCGCAGGCCCCCTTCGACGACGAGCGCGTGCGCAAGGCCTTCATCGCCTCCGTGAATGTGAACGCCGCGGTCGATTCCCTGTTCGAGGGAACCGCTGAACGCTCCAGCAGCGCGCTGTCGAGCGTCGAGCCCCTCGCGCTGCAGTCGAAGAACGCGTACGTCTACAACCCGCGCATCGCGAACGATCTGCTCGACGAAGCCGGCTGGACGAAGCGCGATGCCGACGGTGTGCGCGTCAAGGACGGCAAGCGGCTCGAGGTCCGCTTCCCCGTCAGCACCGAGCAGTCGGTGCCCGCTGAGCAGGCGCTGTTCCAGCAGCTGCAGGCCGGTGCGAAGGAGGCCGGCTTCGACGTCAAGATCTCGCTGCTGGACCTGTCGAGCTGGTACGGCGCGCTCGGCGCCCACGAGTACGAAATGGTCAGCGCCCCCTACACCAAGATCGGACCGGACGTCCTGCGGTTCCTCTACCACAGCGATGCCACGGTGCCCGCCCCGAGCGGCTACTTCGCGAACCACGCGATGATCAAGGATCCGCAGCTCGACCGCCAGCTCGACATCATCGGCACCGACAGCGATCCGACGCGGCGCGCGGCGGCGGCCAAGTCGGCGCAGGAGCGCATCGCGCAGCTCTCCATCATCCTGCCGCTCTACGACCAGCAGAACCACTTCCTCTTCCGCTCCGATCTGCGGGGCTTCCGCGCGCTGCCGACGGTGAGCACCCCCGTGCTCGCCGACGCGATCGTTGCCGCGAAGTAGCGGGGATACGATTCCCCGGTGAGCACGAGCGCGGCGCGACCGCCGCATCCGACCCTCCGCCGAGCCGCGATCGCGCTCGGCGGAGCGGTCGCCGTGCTCTTCACCGTCGCGACCCTCGCGTTCCTGGCGCTCCAGCTGCTGCCCGGCGACTCCGCCGAGGCCGCGGTCGGCGGCCCCGGCAGTCAGGCCAGCGCGGAGGCGCTGGCCGCCGCCCGGGCGCAGTACGGGTTGGACCGCCCGATCGTCGTCCAGTACCTCGATTTCCTCGGCCGCTTGCTCCGCGGCGACCTCGGCACGTCCTACGCGCAGAGGATCCCGGTGACCGAGGTGCTCGCCCACGCGCTGCCGCCGACCCTGACGCTGGCCGCCACCGCGCTCCTCGGCGCATGGGTTCTCGCGTTCCTGAGCCTGCTCGTCGCGAGCGGGAACTCGAGAGTCGCGCGCGCCGCCGCCTCCGCGCTCGACCTCGTCGCGGCCGCGATGCCGAACTTCTGGCTCGCGAGCCTGCTCGTGCTGCTCTTCGCGGGCACCCTCGGCTGGCTCCCGGCGGTGAGCACGGGAGGACCGTCCGGCCTGGTCCTCCCCGCGCTCGCGCTGGCGATACCGACCGCGGGCTTCATCGCCCAGGTATGCCGCAGCGGCATCGACGACGCGCGTTCGGCCCCGTTCATCGACAGCGCCCGCGCCCGCGGCGAGACGCCGCTCGGCCTGCGCTTCCGACACCTGCTCCGCCACGGGATCGTGCCCGGGCTCACGCTGACGGGATGGGCGCTCGGCTCGCTGCTCGGCGGGGCCGCGGTCATCGAAGTGGTCTTCGCCAGACCCGGACTCGGACGCACGCTGGTGAGCGCGGTACTCGCGCGCGACGTCCCCGTGGTTCTCGGCGGAGTGCTGATCAGCGCGCTCGCCTACGTCGTCGTCACCCTCGTCACGGATCTGCTGGTCGCGCGCCTCGATCCCCGCACCGAGGGCCGGATCGAGGCGATGGCCCGTGTCTGAATTCCGCCGCGCACGCCCGAGCGTCGCCGAGATCGCCGCGGCGGCCGTCGCCGCCGTGCTGCTCCTCGCCGTCGCGATCCCCGGTCTGCTCGCCCCGCACGATCCCCTCGCCATCGCCCCGGATCAGGCGTTCCGGCCGCCGGGCGGCACGCACCCCTTCGGTACGGACGAGTCCGGCCGCGACATCCTCAGCCGTGTGATCTTCGGGGCCAGGGACTCGCTGCTCATCGGCCTCGCCGCGACGGCGGCCGGCCTCGGTCTCGGCCTGGTGCTCGGCGGCCTGGCCGGCGGCAGCGCGAAGCGCGGGTTGGCCCCGCTGCGCTTCGCGGCCGACCGGATCATCGAGGCGCTCTTCTCGTTCCCGGGAATGCTGCTCGCGCTCCTCATCATCGCGATCCGCGGGCCCGGCGTCTCCTCGGTCGTGATCGCGGTCGCGCTCGGCACCGCCCCCGGGTACGCGCGGATGGTCCGCGGCGGAATCCGTTCGGCCATCGGTTCTGCCCCCGTCGAGGCCGCCCGCCTGCAGGGCGACCGCCCGGCCCGCGTCTGGTCGACGCTGATCCTCCCCGAAGCGATGCGTCCCGTCGTCGTGCTCGCGGCGCTCGGCATCGGACACGCGGTGATCCTCTCGGCGGCGCTCGGGTTCCTGGGCCTCGGCAGCCCGCCGCCCGCACCCGAGTGGGGCGCGATGCTCAACGCGGGGCGCCCCTACCTGGTCCGCGCCTGGTGGCTGACCGTGTTCCCCGGCGCCTGCATCATGCTCGCCGGGCTCGCGGCAACCGTACTCGCCCGAGCCCTCGACCGACGCGGGAGGTTCCGATGAGCGATCTGGGCACCGAGGTCCTGGCCGCGATCACCGACCTCACCATCCGCTTTCCGTCGCAGGAACGTGCCGCCGTCGACCGGGTCTCGCTCGAGGTCCGATCGGGCGAGGTCGTCGCGCTCGTCGGAGAGTCCGGATCGGGCAAGTCCCTCACCGGCCGGGCACTGCTCGACCTGCTGCCGACGCGCGCCCGGGCGTCCTGGAGCGATCGCCGGATCGCCGGAGCCGAGGGATCCGCGGTCACGGCGCCCGGGCGAGGCGCGGCCGCCTGGACGCGGGTTCGCGGCGCCGCGGCCGCGTTCGTGCCGCAGGACGCCCTCGGCGCGCTCGACCCGCTGCGCCGGATCGAGTTCGAGACCGGAGATGCGCTGAGATTGCACCGTGGTTCCGGGCGCGCGGAGCGCCGCGCGCCCGTCGTCGCCGCCCTGGTCGCAGCCGGGATCCCCGACGCCGAGGAACGCCTGCCGCAGCGCAGCGATGAGCTCTCCGGCGGGCTCCGCCAGCGCGTGCTGCTGGCGGCCGCCACGATCGGGGACCCGCGCATCGTCGTCGCCGACGAGCCCACGACCGCCCTCGATGCCGCATACCGCGACCGGGTGCTCTCCGCGCTGCGCGCCCGAGCCGATGCGGGCGCCGGAGTGCTCCTGATCACCCACGATCTGGGCAGCGTGCGCAGCGTCGCGAACCGCGTGCTCGTCATGCGCGACGGGCGAGTGCTCGAGACGGGCGCGCCCGAGGATGTGCTCGCCGCGCCACGGCACGCGTTCACCCGTGAACTGATCGAGGCCTCCCCCGAGCGCGCACCGCGCGGCACGCGCCTGCTGGACCGGAGCGCCGAGGAGACGTTCTCGGAGATCCGCACCGATTCGGAGCCTCCGAGCGCTCCGGTCCGTCATCCTGCAGATCTCCGAATCGCTGCCGCCCCTGCGCCGGCGCCCGGCACGGCCCCGATCCTCGACCTCGCCGAGGTCTCGGTCGCGTTCGGTCCGCGCACGGTGCTGCACCGCGCATCGCTCGCGGTCCGCGACGGCGAGACCGTGGGGCTCGTCGGGCCGTCCGGCTCCGGCAAGACGACCCTGCTCCGCGTCGCGCTCGGGCTGCTGCGCCCGGACCACGGCGATGCCCGAGTCGGCGGCGTTTCCTGGGCTGCGGCAGCCGTCCGCGAACGACGTGCGCTGCATCAGCGCCTCGCGCTCGTCCCGCAGGATCCCCTGGCATCGTTCCCACGCGGCGGGTCCGGCCTCGCGATCCTGCGCGATGCGCTGCGCGCAGCCGGGGTCGGCCGCGGGCTCCGGCATTCGCGGGCCCTGGCCCTGGCCGACGAGGTGGGCCTCGCCGCGTCCGCGCTGGCCCGTCCAGCTGCCGAGCTGTCGGGGGGCAACGTCAGCGCCTCGCCATCGCGCGGGCGCTCGCCCGCGCACCCCGGATCCTGCTGCTCGACGAGCCCGTCTCGGCGCTCGATCTCACCGTGCAGGCGCGGGTGCTCGACCTGCTCGACGACGTGCAGGAGGAACGCGGCACCGCGATGCTCTTCGTGTCGCACGACCGCGCGGTGATCGATCACATGAGCGACCGGGTCCTGCACGTGGAACCCGACGGCTCCATCGGCGAGGCCCCGACGGAACCCCCTCGCTAGACTTGGCGCGTCCGTCCGCAGAACCGAGGAGAGCCCCGTGTCGAACACCCCCGCCGAACAGATCGTGTGGATCGACTGCGAGATGACGGGCCTCGACGTCGAGCTCGACGGGCTGTGCGAGATCGCGGTGATCGTGACCGATTTCGACCTGAAGCCGCTGCACCCCGGCTTCGAACTGGTCATCAATCCCGGCCCCGATGCGCTCGCGCACATGAACGATTTCGTGCGGAGCATGCACGAGACCTCGGGTCTGCTCCCCCGCATCGAGGCCGGCGTCGACCTCGAGGAAGCCGACCGGCAGGTCCTCGAGTACGTGTCCAAGTGGGTGCTGCCCGGGCGCCGGCCGCTCGTCGCCGGCAACACGATCGGCATGGATCGCCGGTTCATCGCACGCTACCTGCCGAAGCTCGAGGAGCGCCTCCACTACCGCAGCATCGACGTCTCCACGATCAAGGAGCTCTCCCGCCGCTGGTACCCGCCGACCTACTTCGCCGCGCCCGAGAAGCGCGGCGGACATCGCGCGCTCGCCGACATCGCCGAGTCGATCCAGGAGCTCGCCTACTTCCGCGACGCGGTGCTCGTGGCGCAGCCCGGCCCCGACAAGGCCGCATCCGAGGGTCTCGCGAAGGCGGCCATGGAGCGCTTCGCGCCCCTCATCGACGGCGAGGACGCCCCCGCGGCACCGCCGGCCGGCTAGGGGCGTCCTGCTCCGCCGCTACTTGGCGTAGGACTTCGCGAGCGAGTCGAGCATGACGCCCGCCGAGTAGTAGTCGAGGCGGAACGTTTCGCCGGGCGTGTACTGCACCTTCCCGGCGACGACCGCGGGTGCGGTCGAGAACGCCGGGTTCGTCGCGATGGACTCCCGGGCGAGTTTGTCGGCCGAGACCACGAGCCAGTTGTCGCCCGTCAGACCCTTCTGGATGTTCTCCATCGACAGGTTGACGATGTCCTTGCGATCGGCGCCCATCGAGGTGTTCCCCTTCACCGACTCGGGGATCTCGGCCATGCGGAAGCCGAGCTCCTGCAGGATCTGCACGTGCGGCGAGTCCTTCGTCAGTGCGGCCGCGCCCGACCCGTCGCCGAACACCATGAGCGCCGAGGTGGTGCCCTGCGGGACGGCGATCCGCTGCTTCACGTCGGCCAGGTGCTGCTCGTAGTCGGCGATCACCTGCTTCGCCCGCGCCTCGCGCCCGGTCGCCTCCGCGATCGTGCGCGTGACCTCCTGCCAGGGCTCGCCGCTGTAGTCGATGACGAGCACGGGGGCGATCTTGCGGAGCTGGGCGACGCTGTCCATCTGCGAGTCCCCGCTGTTCTTCGAGACCAGGATCAGGTCGGGTGCGTACTCGACGGCATTCTCGATGTTCGGCGAGGCGTTCTCGTAGAGCTTCTTCACCTTCGCGGCCTTCGCCTCCTTCGACCACTGCGTGAAGAAGCCCTGATCGTCGCTCAGCCCATCGATGTTCGCGCTCGTCGACGCGCTCGCGACGACCGGCGCCCCCACGGCCAGCGCCGATCCGGTGAGCGTGGTCGAGGTCGAGACGATGACCTTCGGCTGCTTCTTGAGGGTCAGTTTGCCGTCCGAGGTCTGGATCGTGCGCGGCCAACCGCTGCTCGTGCCGCCCGACGCCTCGCCTCCGTCTCCCGGGCCGCCCGCTGCGCACGCGGAGAGCGTCGTCGCGACGAGGAGCGCTCCGAGGATCGCTCCGAGTCGTCGTCGGGATCGGGTGTTCTGCTGGGCCGAATGCCGAGTGCGCATCGCCTTACCTTTCTGCGGCCGTCGAGGCCGGTGCCGTTCGGATCTCGGGTTCTCCGTCGTGGACCGCATCCCGAGGCGGTTCGTGCGGGATCACCAGGGGCGTTCCCGTCACGGGGTCTGGAACGACGAGGGCGGGCAGGCCGAAGATCTCGGCGACGGCGTCGCCGGTGACCACGTCCGCGGGCGGACCGCTCGCCAGGATCCTGCCGTCCCGCATCGCGACGAGGTGCGTCGCGTACCGGGCGGCCTGGTTCAGGTCGTGCAGCACGGCGACGACCGTGCGGCCTTCATCCCGGTTGAGCCGTCGGCACAGCTCGAGCACCTCGTACTGGTGGGCCAGGTCGAGGAAGGTGGTCGGCTCGTCGAGCAGGATCGTCTCGGTCTCCTGCGCGAGCACGAGCGCGATCCAGACGCGCTGTCGCTGGCCCCCGAGAGCGCGTCGACGGGTCGGTCGGCGAGCGCCGCGATCCCGGTCACGCGCATCGCACGCTCGACCGCTTCGTGGTCGGCCGCGCTCCACTGCCGGATCACGCTCTGGTGCGGGGATCGGCCCCGCGCGACGAGGTCGCGCACGCGCATCCCATCCGGCGCGAGCGCGGACTGCGGCAGCAGGCCGACGCGACGCGCCACTTCCTTGGTGCCGAGCCGGTGGATGTCCTCTCCGTCGAGCAGCAGTCGGCCCGACCTCGGGCGATGCAGCCGGGCGAGGGCGCGCAGCAGGGTCGACTTGCCGCAGGCGTTCGGTCCCACGATCACGGTGAACTCGCCCTGCGGGATGTCGATATCGAGCGCCTCCGCGATCACGGCGGAGTCGTAGGCGAGAGTCGCACCGCGTGCGGCGAGGCGCGGCGAGGGGTCGCGGGTCATGAGGTTCTCCGATTCTCGATGAGCAGCAGGGCCATGAAGCAGGTGCCCCCGACCGCGGCGGTGACGATGCCGACCGGCATGCTGTCGAGCACGGCCTGACTGAGCACGTCGGCGCCCAGGAGCAGGAGCGCGCCCATGGCGGCGGAGGCCGGAAGCGACGCGACCGACTCCCCGGACAGCCGACGCGCGAGGTGCGGTGCGATGAGCGCGACGAACATGATCGGCCCGGCAGCGGTCGTCGCGAGCGCGACGAGCACGGTACCGGCCAGCACCATCAGCGCGCGAGTGCGTTCCACCCGCAGGCCGAGCGACGCGGACAGCTCGGTACCGAGTTCCAGGTCCCGCATCGCGGGCGCGAGCACGAACGTGGCGCCCAGCACGATGATCACGCTGACCGCAGTCGGAACGGCGACGCTCCAGTCGGAGGCCTCGAGCGTTCCGGTGACCGCGCGCAGGGCGCCGAACGCGGCATCGCTGTCGGCGCGCACGAGCAGCCAGCGGTTGAAGGCGCCGAGCATGGCGCTGATCGCGATCCCCGACAGGATCAGCACCAGGCCTCCGAATCCGCTGCGCAGCGATAGTGCGTAGATCACGGCACCCACCGCGACGCCACCGACGAGCGACGCGACGGAGACCGAGGCGTACGACGCACCGAACAGCAGCACCGCGACGAGGATTCCCGACTGCGCACCCATCGAGAATCCGATCAGATCGGGACTGCCGAGCGGGTTGCGGGTGACCGACTGGAACAGGGCACCCGAGACCCCGAGCGCTGCACCGACGACGAGCGCGAGCACGATGCGCGATCCGCGCCACTCGACGATCACGAGGTGGGCCCCGCGGTTCTCCTCGCCGAGCAGCAGCCGCCAGGCGTCCGCATAGCCGTAGGAGGAGGCGCCGACGCCGATCGCGAGCACCGCGAGAGCGAGGCAGCCTGCGAGCAGTAGTCCGGTGACGGTGAGCGTACGGCGCGGGAGCAGCAGCGAACGGTCTCGTCCCAGTCCGATCCTGCGCGTACCGGGCGGATGCGGGACCGCTGGCCGGGTCATCGGCGGGCTCCGTTCAGGCGGAGCACCATCGCGAGCAGCACCGGGGCGCCGACGAAGGCGATGAGCAGCCCGACCGCGAGCTCGCCCGGTCGGGCCAGCACGCGCCCGACCACGTCGGCGCTCAGCACGAGGATCGGTCCCGCGATGGCGCTCAGCGCGATGATCCACCCCCGGTGCGGCCCCATGATCCAGGCGCAGACGAGCGGGACGACGAGCCCGACGAAGGAAATCGGACCCGCAGCAGCCGTCGCCGCCGCGCACAGCAGCGTGAGCGCGACCAGCGCGACGAGCCGGGTCCGCCCGACCGGAGTACCGAGCGCTGCGGCGACATCGTCCCCGAGCGAGAGGTCGGTGAGCCCGCGCGCGATCGTCAGCACCAGCACGAGCCCGATCAGCACCGGCACGATCACGAGCGGCAGCGGCACATCCATGCGGGTGAGCCCGCCGACGTCCCAGAACCGGAAGGCGTCGAATGCGCGCGGTTTCAGCAGGAGCACGGCGGAGATGACGCCTCCCGCAGCGGCGGAGAAGGCGATGCCCGCGAGCACGAGTCGCATCGGCGATGCACTTCCCGTGCCGCGCGTCCCGATCAGGAAGACGACCGCGGCGGCGGCCAGGGACCCGACGGCGCACAGTGCGAACTGCGCCGAGGGGCTGGTCATCCCGAGGTATCCGGCGCCCAGCACCACTGCGAGCGATCCTCCGGAGGTGACGCCGAGCAGCCCCGGGTCCGCGAGGGGATTGCGCGTCACGGCCTGCATCACGGCGCCGGCCACCGCGAGCGCGCAGCCCACGGCGAGACCGATGACCACGCGCGTGAACCGCATCCCGCCGACGATGTAGCTCTCGTTACTGCCGTCGGGGCTCCTGAGCAACCGCCAGACCCGGTCGAGCGGGATGGTCGAGGAACCGATGGCGAATGCCGCGGCGACGATGACCAGGAGCCCTGCCCCGGCGATCAGGAGCGCCGTCACTCGGACGGCGGTGCGCGGCGTTCTCGGCGGCCGATCCGACGGCGCACGGGAGGGAACGGTTTCGGTGCGGGTCACGATCGGGATCCTCGGGGTCACGGGCGAAGCGGAATCCGGGCCGGATTCCGAAGCTTCATCAAACATCGGACGAAGGTAAGGCTATCCTACATACGATGATTACCTCGATCGCAACCCCGTCGTCCCCACCGCCCTTCCTACCCCCGATTCCGCGCAGGCTTCCTCCCTCCCGCGTGCTCGACGCGCTCGCGCACGGCGCCGACGCCGAGACCGTTCTCGCTGAAGCCGCACGCGTCGGCGGCGCATGGATCGACCCCGACCCCGACGCGCCCGACCACCGCATCGTCACCGTCGTCCGACGGTTCGAGCACGAGGACGAGTCCGCGGTGCTCCTGATCGACACCGTCACCCACCTGCACCGGGCGGACCTCTCGCCGTTCGTGCTCGACCGCGTCGAGCACGACGGGATCCGACTGCACGCGGGCGCGTTCTCGCTCCCCGCGACGCTGCGTGCGACCGTCGCGCTGCTCGTCGAGCGCCCGCTCGACCCCGAGCTCGGCGCCACCCGCGAGCGCTGGCGTCCGGTCTACGACCGCACCGAGTCCCTGCCCGGCGGCGGCGAGGTGTGCGTGACCGCCGGCGGCGGCCGCAGCAGCATCCTCTCGCTCCCGGACGCGCTGCCGCAGCGATTCGTGCACGCGGACTCCCCCGAGGATCCCGCTCCCGCGGGCACGCTCCACCGCGGTCGGCTCGATTCGCAGGTTCTCGGGTTCCCGCTCGACGTCTGGTGCCACCTGCCCGCGGGTGCGGCCGAGCACGGTGTCGCGGGCGTCGCGATACTCAGCGACGGCGACCGGCTCACGGCCGAGGTCCCCCTGTTCCCGGCCCTGGACCGGGCTGCGGCGCACGGCGCGCTCGCGCCGACGGCGACGGTGCTCTACGCGACCGTCGACCCCGCCGACCGGCCGAGGGCTCTCGGCATGAACCCCGCCCTCGCCGACTTCCTGACGGACGAGCTGCTCCCCTGGGCCGGGACCTTCGCGACCCTGCCGACGGACCCCGCACGGCGCGTCGTCGGAGGCGCCTCGCTTGGCGGGCTCGCCGCGGCCGACCTGGTGCGCCGAGCGCCGCACGTCGCGAGGAACGCCATCGTGCAATCGGGCTCGTTCTGGTGGCCGGACCCCGCGGGCGGCGCAGCCCCCGGCGAGCAGCTGGAGCTGTGGCGGGACGGCGGGTCCGCGGCCGGGATCCGCATCTTCCAGGAGGTGGGCGAGTTCGAGGGGCACCTGCTCGGGCTCAACCGGGAGTTCCGGGTGTTGGCCGAGGCCGCGGGAGCGGAGGTGCAGTATCGGGAGTACTGCGGCGGACACGACTTCGCGTGCTGGCGCGTCGGCCTCGTCGATGGACTCGTCGCGTTGCTGGGCGGGGAGGCGAGCGGTGCCCCCGCGCGGCGCGACTGAAGGCCCGGGCGAACGGTCCGACCGACGCCGCCCCTACCCGTCTGCTTCGAGTTCCCGGCGCCGCATCAGCGCGAACGCCGCTCCGCCGGCACACGCCAGGATCAGCAGCAGCCAGACGAGGCCGCGCGGGTCCGCCCCGCTGCCCTCGGGAATCGGCGCCACGGCGAAGGGCGAGAGATTCACCACCCAGTCCGGCGCTCCGAACAGCGGGGCGAACAGCCCGAGCATCAGGGTGACGAGCACCAGGCTCCAGCCGATCCCGACGGTGAGCCGGGGCAGGAGCACGAACACGAGCGCCGTGACCGCGGCGAACACCGCGGCGGCGGCGGCCTGTCCGGCGCCCGAGACGACGGCGTCGCGCAGGAGGGTGTCGTTCCCGGCCCGAATCGAGCCGAGGGCGGATCCCGCCACCGCGAGGCCGAGGATCACCACGACGCCGACGAACGCGACCACGACGAAGGAGGCGAGCCAGGCGACGCGGTCGACCGCCGCGGAGCGCACGAGCTCCGCCGTGCCGCGGGCCTCCTCCTGGCGCGCCCGGGAGACGGTCTGGACCGCGAAGCAGGCGGCGAGCACCCCGGCCACCAGATAGAAGATCACGACCATGCCCTGGTCCACGCTGCCGCCCTTGGCCAGCGCCTGCAACAGCTGCTGCACCGCGGGCACCTTGCCGCCCATATCGGTGACGACCGATGCGAGACCGGTGGCGAGCGCCCCGGTGAGCAGGCCGCCGATCCCCCACCCGAGCAGCGAACCGCGGGTCAGCCGCCACGCGAGCGCCCAGGTGGATCCCAGCCAGGCGGGAGCGGACGCCGGCCCCGGGCGCTCCGGCACCAGACCGCCGTCGAGGTCGCGTGCGCCGTGCAGCGCATAGGCCGCGCCGACGAGCACGGCGGCGAGGCCGAACGCCGCTGCGAGAGGGGCCCAGTTGTCGTCGGCGTAGGGACGCGTCTGCTCGATCCACCCGAATGGCGAGACCCATGCGAGCCAGGAGCTCTCCATCCGCTGCAGATCGGCGCTCGGCGTGCCCAGCGCGTTGCCGACGCCGGAGGCCAGGAACGCCGCGAGCAGGATCCACACGCCGACAGCGTTGGCGCCCCTGCTCGTGCGCATCAGCTGCGCGGCGCACAGCCCCACTGCGAGGAACACCAGTCCGGAGGCCGCCGTGCCCGCACCCGCCACGAGCGATCCGCCGGGGGCGAGCCCCAGCACCAGGTACACGGCCGCGACCAGCGCGCCCAGCAGCAGCGATGCACCGACGCCCTCCACGAGCGTCGCGGTGAGCGGCGCCGAGCGGCCCGCCGGAGTCGCTCCGATCAGCTCGGCACGCCCCGATTCCTCGTCGCCGCGCGTGTGCCGCACCGCGAGGAACAGGGTCATGAAGGCCGCCATCATCGCCAGCCACGGCAGGATCAGGAACAGCATGAACGCGGCGTCGTCGGGCCCGGACGGCAGACCGCGGAACAGCAGGATCACGGGATTCGCCACGACGGTCCGCAGCAGCACCTCGCGTTCGGCGAGGGAGCCGTAGCTCGCGGACACCCCGCTCTGCGCCGAGTAGGCCAGCAGCACGGTCGCGATGATCCAGAGCAGCAGCTGGACCCGATCGCGGCGGATGCGCAATCGCAGCAGCGGCGGCAGCGCGGACATCACGCACCTCCCGAGGACCGCCGGGTGCGCCATCGCTCGGCCCGGGCTCCGGGCTCGGCATCGGGCGAGGCGCTCGCCAGGTCGTCACCGTAGTGGTGCAGGAACAGCGTCTCCAGCGTCGGCGGCTCGATGCGGAGCCCGGTGACGCCCAACCGCGCGAGTTCGGGCAGCAGCGCGGACACCCCATCGCTCGGCGCGGTGAAATGCGCACGGCCTCCGCTCACCCGAAGGTCGATCGCCCCCGGCACGGAGGGCACCGCCGCACCCGTGGGCGCGACGAAGGAGATCTCGGTGCTGGTCAGGTGCCGCAGCTCGGCCAGCGTGCCCGAATCGACGATGCGTCCGGCGCGGATGATGCTGACGCGGTCGCAGAGCTGTTCGACCTCCGAGAGAATATGGCTCGACAGCAGCACCGCGGCGCCCTGGAAGCGCACCCGTTCGACCTCCTCGCGGAACACGACCTCCATGAGCGGATCGAGGCCGCTCGTGGGCTCGTCGAGGATATAGAGCTCGGCCGCGACCGAGAACGCCGCGATCAGGGCGACCTTCTGGCGATTGCCCTTGGAGTACGAGCGCCCGTTCTTGCGGGGGTCGAATTGGAAGGCCCGCGCGAGCCGGTCGCGCTCGGACCGGTAGTCGGGGCTTCGCGTATCGGCGCCGCGGAGCCGGGCGAGCAGATCGATGATCTCGCCGCCCGTGAGGTTGGGCCACAGGCTGACGTCGCCCGGCACGGAGGCGATCCGCCGGTGCAGAGCGGCGGCGTCCTTCCAGGGATCGCGGCCGAAGACCTCGGCGCGTCCACCGGTCGGCCGGGCGAGGCCGAGGAGGACCCGGATGGTGGTCGATTTGCCCGCCCCGTTGGGGCCGAGGAACCCGTGCACCTCGCCCGCGGATACCGAGAGGTCGAGGCCGTCAAGCGCTCTGACCCGACCGTAGTTCTTCTGCAGCCCGACCGTGCGGACCACCGCGTCTTCGCTCATGGCGCTCACACTACGCCGGTCGAGGTGAGACGGTGCGATGCGTGAATACCGGTCGGGTCCCGCGCACAGCGAGCGCTCAGGGTTCGGGATCGTCCTCGCGTTCCCACGCGATGCCGATGAGACGCCGGAGCACGGTGAGGTCGATGTCGGAGAGCCGCTTGACGTACACGCACCCCGCGCCCTCGGTGTAGCGTCCGAGCTCGGGCAGCAGCTCAGCCCCCTCGGGCAGGTCCTTCAGCCCGTAGATCGACAGCGCCGACTTCCGCGGCGAGAATCCGACCCTGGGCCAGGTGCCACGCGTACGCGGATTGGCGGCGGAGATGTACCGATAGGAGCCGTAGCCCACGATCGAGGGTCCCCACATGACGGGCTCGGTCCCGGTGACCTCCGCGAAGATCCGAGCGAGCTCGATCCCGTCTGCGCGGCGCACCGCCGGGCTCGCCGCCTCGAGGAAGGCATCGACGTCGGCATCGGTGGGCTGGGTCTTCTGAGCAGACATGGATCCATTGTGCACGCACTCCCCGGCATACTTGACTGATGACCGTTTCCGCCGTGCGCGCCCCGTCGCGCTGGGTCGCACCGGCGATCGGAGCGTTCGCCGCGATCGTCGGCTTCTGGGGCGCCTGGATCCCGTCCTACTGGGGAGACGAGGCCGCGAGCCTGATGTCGGCCGTGCGACCCCTCGCCTCCCTTCCGGCGGAGCTGCTGCACGTCGACGCCGTCCACGGCGTCTACTATCTGCTGCTGCACGCCTGGGTGGATCTGTTCGGCCTGAGCGAGGCGGCGACCCGTTCCCTCAGCGCGATCGCGATCGGCCTCGCGGCCTCCGGGATCGTGCTCCTCGGCGCCCGCTGGTGGTCCCCGAGCGTCGGAGCCACCGCCGGCATCGTCTTCGCCCTGCTCCCGCGCACCACCGACCTCGCGATCGAGGCACGCAGCTATGCGCTGGCCATCGCCGCGGCGGTCTGGCTGACGCTCTGGATCGCCTCGATCATCCGTCGCGGCGGAGCCCGTCGCCTGGAGTGGGTCGGCTATGCGGTCGCCACTGCCGCGTCCGGCGCCCTCTTCCTGTATCTGCTCTTCCTGCCCGCCGTGCACCTGGCGACGGCGCTCACCGCGACCCGCGTGGGCCCGGATCCCGAGCCCGCAGCGACCCGGGTCGCGCGCACCCGGGTGCTGCGAGGTTGGCTCCGCGCGACGGTCGGGGCCGCGGTGCTGTCCCTGCCCTTCGTCGCGGTCACGCTCGCGCAGAAGGACCAGGTCGCCTTCCTCGCCAATCGCGGATATCTGACCCTGCAGAACGTCTTCGCGACCCAGTGGTTCAGCGCCCCGGGCACCGCCGTCGCACTCTGGATCCCGATCGTCCTCGGCATCGTCGCGTCGTTCTCGGTCGGCCGGCGCGGCCCGCTCG
The DNA here is from genome assembly GCF_047946755.1 of Leucobacter sp. HNU. Taxonomy (GTDB): domain Bacteria; phylum Actinomycetota; class Actinomycetes; order Actinomycetales; family Microbacteriaceae; genus Leucobacter. The sequence goes on from NZ_CP178837.1 coordinate 1,452,779, forward strand.
GACGCCTGGCGGCGGGCCTCCGCACCCCCGCGAGCGCGGCGGATCCGCACGCACCCCGTTCGGTGCCGGCGCTCTGGCCGACGCTCGTGTGGCTGCTGCTGCCGACGCTCGCTCTCGTGCTGCTCGACATCGCGATCGCCCCGAGCTACAACATGCGGTACACCGCGTATTCGCTGCCGGCCGCCGCCCTGCTCGCGGGAGCCGGTCTCGTCGCCCTGTCCGGGTGGATCGCCCGAGTCCCGGGCGCCTCGGTGCCGCTGGTGATCTGCGGACTCCTCGCGGTAGCCGTCGCGGTGGCTCCGCACTACACCTCCCAGCGCACCGAATTCGCGAAGGACGGCGGCGCCGACTTCCGGGCGGCCGCCGATGCGATCGCGGCCGACGGGGGTCCCGGTGACGCCCTACTGTTCGGCGAATCGGTGCGGCCCTCGCGGAACCCCCGCCTCGTGTACCGGCTCTATCCGGACCGTTTCACCGGCATGGCCGACCCGCAGCTCCGCATCGCATACGATCGCAAGGCCGGGTTGTGGGATACGCTCGCTCCGGTGTCGGATGTCGCCTCCGGGCTCACCGCCCAGCGACTCTGGCTCATCGAACGCCCAGCCGCCGGGCACACGGCCGCCGATACCCTGACGCTCATGGACGCCGGCTACCGACTGGTGCAGCGGACGACACTGCCGCGCACCGAGGTGCTGCGCTTCGAGAGGACAACAGGAGGGAACCCGTGAACGATCGCGCGGTCGTGGTGCTCCCGACCTACAACGAGGCCGAGAACCTGCCCCGCATGGTGTCGCGGATCCAGGCGGCGCTGCCCGAGGCGTCGATCCTCGTCGTCGACGACGCCTCCCCCGACGGCACCGGCCGGATCGCCGACCGCTACGCTTCCGCCGACCCCGCGTTCCACGTCCTGCACCGGCCGGGCAAGGGCGGGCTCGGTCCCGCCTACATCGCCGGTTTCGCCCGCGCTCGCGAGCTCGGCTACGGCGTCATCGTGCAGTCCGACGCCGACGGCTCGCATCGCCCTGAGGACCTGCCCGCGCTGCTCACCGCCCTCGGCACGGCCGACGTGGCGGTGGGCTCGCGCTGGGTCCCGGGCGGCGGCCTCGGCGGCCACTGGCCCTGGTACCGCAAGCGGATCTCGCGCGTCGGGAGCCGCTACGCCGGCAGCCTGCTGAGGCTCCCCCAGAAGGACATCACCGGCGGGTTCCGCGCGTTCACCGCGGAGGCGCTCGACGCGATCCGGCCCGGCCTCGTCACCAGCCGAGGCTACTGCTTCCAGATCGAGATGCTCGACCGGGCGGCTCGCTCGGGGTGCCGAATCGTCGAGGTGCCGATCACCTTCGACGACCGCATGCACGGCGTCTCCAAGATGTCGCCGCGCATCGTGCTCGAGGCCTTCCGGCGGGTGACGGGATGGGGGCTATCCCGCCTGTTCCGGCGGCCGAAGCCGCTGCCGCAGATCTCGCGAAGCGAAGCCCGTGCTTGATCGTCCGCGCCGACGCACGGACGGGCTGCGCACCCTCGTGCGCCAGCTCCTCCAGTTCGCCGTCGTCGGCGGTTTCGGCTTCGTGGTCGACGTCGGCCTCTTCAATCTGCTGCGCGCCCACCCGCCGTCCGAGTTCGCAGAGCAGTGGCCGATCATCGCGAAGTGCGTCTCGGTGCTTGCCGCGATCGCGGTCAACTGGATGGGCAATCGCTGGTGGACCTTCCGCTCGTCGAGGCGGCGCAACACCGCACGGGAGGCCGTCGAGTTCCTCATCGCGAGCCTCGTCGGCAGCGGTGTCTCGCTGCTCTGCCTCTGGGTCTCCCACTACGTGCTCGACCTGCGTTCGGTGCTCGCCGACAACATCTCGGCGAACTTCGTCGGGCTCGCGCTCGGTTCGGCGGTCCGCTTCGCCGCCTACCGCTGGTGGGTGTTCGCCGAGCACCGGATCGCCCCGGAGGACCGGGCTCAGTAGCCGCTCAGGCGATCGCGCACGAGCCCGATCGCCTCGGCCCGGCTGCTCGCCCCGAGTTTCGCGAACAGCGCGTTGACGTGGCTCTTCACGGTCGCGATCGAGATGAAGAACGATGCGGCGATCTCGGCGTTGCTCGCCCCCGAGGCGATGGCCGCGAGCACCTCGCGCTCGCGGGGCGTGAGCTCCGGAAACGGCGTCCTGAGCGCGGCGGCATCGACGGGGCCGGTCCCGGCATGCGCCTCGCGCCGGACCGGCGGTCCGCTGTCGGTGCCGGTCGTGCTGTCTGCGCCGCCACCGCCGACGAACGCGCGCACCAGCTGCCCGGCCGCGGAGTCGGAGAACACGGCCCCGCCCCGTGCCACGGAGCGGATCGCGTCCACGAGCTGCACCCGGCCGGCGTCCTTGGTGAGGAAGCCGCGCGCACCGGCGGCGAGGGCCGCACGCAGCGAGTCGCCGTCGTCGAAGGTCGTGAGCACGAGCACGGCGACCCCGGGCTGCTCCGAGCGCAACCGCCGTGTCGCCTCGACGCCGCCGATGCCGGGCATCCGCAGATCCATGAGCACGACGTCGGGCCGGGTCTCGCCCGCGAGTTCGACGGCGCGCTCGCCCGTCGCCGCTTCGCCGACCACCGCGAGCTCGGGGCTGAGGTCGAGGATCGTGACGAGGCCGTCGCGCACGATGTCCTGATCGTCTACGACGAGCACCCGGATGGGTGCGGGCCCGGTGCCCGTCATGCTGCGACTCCGAGGAGCGGGACCGTCACCGACAGCACGAACTGTCCCGTGCGCATGCCCGAGTCGCCGTCGGCCGGCTGCTCTCCGGCGTCCATCGTCGCGGGCGGGCCGAGCGAGAGCACCCGCTCCCGCAGGCCTCGCAGGCCGAAACCGCCGCCGGGGATCTCGGTGGCAGGACCGCCGCGCGCGAGCGCGTTCTCTATGCGCAGGAGCACGGTATCGGTTCCGGGCTCGAGCAGCAGGCGCGTCGCGCCTCCCCCGTGCTTCCGAGCATTCGCGAGCCCCTCCTGCGCAGCCCGTTCGATCGCCATCGCCGCCGCCGCGGACACCTCTCTCGCCCCCTGCTCGATGCCCTCGGGCAGGTCCGCCTCGAGATCACCGCCGACGGCGTTCGCGATCATGCCGACGCGATCCCGCAGGATCGGCCACGGGACCGGAGCCTCGTCGCTCCCCTCACGCAGGGCGTGCACTGCCGCGCGCGCCTCGCGGAGCCCCTCGACCGCGAGCTCCCGGGCCGCGGCGATCCGCTCGCCAGCGGCCTCGATCCGCCCGGCCTCGAGCTGCAGGGCGACGGCGTCGAGCTGCACGACCAGGCCCCCGAGGCTGTGCGCGAGCACGTCGTGCAGATCCCGGGCGAGCGAGCGCTTGCGCGCCTCGTCGCGGAGCGCCAGCTCGCGCTCCGCAGCCCGCGCTCGGTCGCGGGCGGTGGCGGACCGCTGCCGCCAACTCAGTCCGGCTGCGATGCCGATCCCGAGTCCGAAGAGCGTGTTCACCAGCTGAGAGACCGACGCCCCAGCAATCCCGACCCCGAGGCAGTGCAGCAGGATCGCCGTGCCGCAGACCGCCAGTGCGGCGCCGATGGGAACCGCGATCTCCGAGAGGAAGATCGCCAGCGCCACCGCCGCGGGGAACGTCCCGATACCGTTGTTCGCCCCGGAGCTCGCGCTCGCCAGCAACGCCGCGGCACCGGCAGCGGCCGCCATCAGCACCTCCCGTCGACGCAGCCCCGGGACGGGCGCACTCGTGGCGAGCGAGCTCGAACCGGTCGCGGGAATCAGGATCAGCGCGACGAGTCGGGCGAGCAGCAGCACGAGTGCGAGCCCGAGCAGCAGCGCCGCCCAGGGCGGCGACGGCTGCAGCGCGGCGAGCCAGACGCTCAGCCCGATCACCGTCGCCTGGAGCACGATCGTGCTCCAGGGCCGGCCGGGAACGAGTACCAGCGGAATCTGCATGCCCTCATTCTGCCGCCGGGTCCGCCCGTCCGGCACCCGCGCGAGGGGATCCCCACCCGCGTCGTTCCGATCTCCACCCGGATCTCCACCCGCGGGTCCATGCGCTCGGACGGGCTCGGCGGAAAGCTGGGGATGTCCCGTTCCGATGTGTTCGACCTACTCCCCAGGAGCGCCCCGTGTCCATCACCGCCTACATCCCCGCACTCATCGCCGTTGTCCTGCTGCTGCTTCGCCAGCTCTCCGTTCGGCCGCTCAAGGATCGCCCCACGCTCGCACTGATCCTGCTCGTCATCGGTGCCGCGCAGACCGCGCAGTTCGCGCAGGAGACGCCCATCGGCGGACTCGATATCGCGCTCGGCCTCGCCAGCCTCGCCGTCGGCGCGGGGCTCGCCGCGGTGCGCGCCCACACCGTGCGGCTGTGGCGCGACGGCGACGCAGTGCTCACGCAGGGCACGGTCTGGACGCTCCTGCTCTGGATCGTCGGCATCGGTCAGCACCTCGTCTTCGAGCTCTTCACGCACACGCGCGGTTTCGGCGCTTCGACCCTGCTCGTCTACTTCGGCGTCGTGCTGCTCGTGCAGCGCCTGCTGCTGAGCCGCCGAGCCCGGCTGCTGCATCTCACGGCACCCACGGCCCCTCGGCGTGGCGCAATTGGCGACGGAGCCCGTGCATAGGCTATGCTTGCAGGGTTGCCTCGCGAGGTTGCTCGCAAGGTACACATGGTGGCTATAGCTCAGTCGGTAGAGCACCGGCTTGTGGTGCCGGTGGTCGCGGGTTCAAGTCCCGTTAGCCACCCCACATCGAACAGCCCCCGACTTCCAAGTCGGGGGCTGTTTCGCGTCCCCTCCCCACAGCCCGCTGCTCCTTCGCGATCGAATGCCGCCACCCCATGGAATGCGCCGCAGATTTCCAAAGAAACCGATTATCATAAATCGCATATCGTTTTCGTATGGTCACATTAACGTGACGAAATGCATTTCTCTCAGAAATGCGCGCATAGAATCTGCGCATGCCCGAAAGAGATTCATCGCGTCCTTCCCGCATGCATTCCACCGGAGTCCGGACCACCAAGCCCCGGAGCGCCGGAAACGTGCTCGCGAGCCTGCTCGGCGCCATCGCCATGAGCATCGTGGCCGGCGTGCTGGTGACCGCCGCCATCACGCCGGTCGTCGCGCTCAGCGGAGCTGGAGCCACCTCGGCGATCAAGATCTTCGAGAACCTGCCGGATCACCTCAACCCCGGTGAGCTCGCGCAGCCCTCGACCCTCTACGCGAAGAAGGGCGGCAAACCCGTCCAGCTCGCGACCTTCTACGACCAGGACCGCAAGACCGTGCCCTGGGATGCCATCTCCCAGTACGTGAAGGACGCGGTCGTCGCCGAGGAGGATCCCCGCTTCTACTCGCACGGCGGCGTCGACATCATCGCGACCGGCCGCGCGATCCTGCAGAACCTCGCCAGGAAGAACATCTCGGGCGCTTCGACGGTATCGATGCAATACGTGCGCAACGTGCTGATCCAGGAATCGCAAGCGATCAGCGACGAGAAGAAGCGCAAGGCCGCGTACAACGACGCGATGAAACAGACGGCCGACCGCAAGCTCAAGGAGATGAAGCTCGCGATCAGCATCGAGAAGAAGTACTCGAAGGACGAGATCCTCCTCGGCTACCTCAACATCGCCCTGTTCGGCCGCCAGGTCTACGGCATCGAGTCCGCCGCTCGGTATTTCTACGGGAAATCGGCGAAGGACGTCACGCTCTCCGAGGCGGCAAGCCTCGTCGCGATCGTGAACAACCCCTCGCAACTGCAGCTCGACCTGCCCGAGAACCTCGAGCGCAACACGCAGCGCCGCAACAAGATCCTCGATTCGATGCTCCGTCACGGAAAGATCACCCGGGCCCAGCACGACGAGGCGAAGGCCACTCCCGTCACGCCGAAGATCACCCCGCGCGTTCCGGGCTGCTCGGTCGCCGAGAAGACGTACGGCCTCGGCCACTTCTGCGACTACGTGCAGCGGTACATCCGCAACGATCCGAGCTTCGGAGCGACGGCCGAGGAACGCATGTTCAAGTTCCGCCGCGGCGGCTACCAGATCATGACCACCATCGATCTCGACATGCAGGCGGCGGGCCTCCGCGCGATGCGCGACACCGTGCCGCAGCGGATCGACGGGATCGACGCCGGCGGCGCCAGCTCCTCGGTGCAGGTCGACACCGGCAAGGTCCTCGCCATGGTGCAGAGCCGCCCGTTCAGCGACGACGGCGCCTTCCTGAAGAAGCACCCGAACTACACGAGCATCAACTGGAACACCGACTTCGAGTACGGCGGATCGAACGGCTTCCAGGTCGGCTCGACGTTCAAGCCGATCACCCTGACCCAGTGGCTCAAGAGCGGGAACTCGGTGCGGGATGTGGTCAACGTCAACGGCCGCACCGTGCAGCAGCAGTCCTTCCGCGCCTCCTGCATGCCCGACGGCGTGTACAGCTACGGGCCGTGGACCTTCTCGAACGACAACCTCGGCATCCGCGGTACGCAATCGGTGCGGACCACGATCGCGAATTCGATCAACGGCGGCGTCGTCTCGATGGCGCAGAAGCTCGACCTCTGCGAGATCTTCCAGACCGCGAAGGACCTCGGCATCCACCGCGCCTCCGACCTCCCCAAGGACTCGGCGGACCCGAGCAAGCCCTTCGTCCCGACCATCTCCGGCAGCTTCCGCGATCTCTCGATGGTGCCCTCGAACACCTTCGCGGGCGTCGACGAGATCGCCCCGATCACCATGGCCTCCGCCTACGGCGCGTTCGCCGGCGGCGGCAAGGTCTGCACCCCCGTGCCGATCGAGTCGATCTCCGGACCCGACGGCAAGCCCGTCGACTTCACCAAGAGCAAGTGCACCAATGCCATCTCCCCCGAGGTCGCCGCGGGCGTCGCCTACACCCTGCAGTACACGGTGACCAACGGTCTCGCGAGCCACGCGGCGTCCTCCACCGGCGTCCCGCACCTGGCGAAGACCGGCACCACGGACGACGTGGTCGACAACTGGACGGTGGGCGCCAGCACCCGGGTCGCCACGGCCACCTGGGTCGGCAACGTCGGCCCCACCTGCGCGAACCCGCGCGACGCGAAGACCTGCGAGCGCGTATCGACCCGCTTCTTCGGAGACCTGATGACCGCGGATCAGACCATCTGGCCGGCCATGATGAACGAGGCCGACCGCAAGTACGGCGGCGACGCGTTTCGCGAGCCGTCAGAATCGGCGCTCCGCGTGACCACGCAGCAGGTCCCCGATGTCGCCGGAAAGTCCGCCGAGCAGGCGACGAACGCGCTCACCGCGGCGGGCTTCACCGTCGTCGACGGCGGCGCGACCGACTCCGCGATCCCGAAGGGCATGGTCGCGAAGACCGATCCTGCCGCGGGCAGCGCGGTGCAGGCCGGATCCACGATCTCCCTGCTCCGCAGCAGCGGGAATCTCGCGAAGGTGCCCGACGGCCTGACCGGACGGACCGGCGCTGACGCGCAGAGCGCGCTCGCCGGCGCCGGATTCGCGAAGGTCGCGCTGCAGTGCGACACCGGAAGCGGCAAGCCCGATCCTGGCACGGACACCGTCAAGTCCGTCAGCCCCGGCAGCGGCAAGGAAGCCAAGCAGAGTTCGCAGGTGACGCTGACGCTCAGCTGCCGGGGATGACGGCGCGCCGTCGGGGCGGAGGCGGAACCGCTGCCCCGACGGCGATCAGCTCGGCTCGCCCGAGCCGCTTCCCCGTTTACGCCGACCCAGCAGGCGGTCGCGATGCTCCTCCGGGAGCGCCTGCGCCACCTGCGTCACGCCGCGCACGATGTCTCGCCGGCGACGGCTGCTGAGACCGTTCCACCAGGCATCGGCGCTGCGCGGGCCGGACTCGATGGCGTCGTCGTCGGAATCGAGGCCGAAGCGCTCGGACAGATCCGCGACGAGCGCCTCCCGCCGGAGCCGATCCGCGCGCCGGACATTGCGTTGAAGGGCTTTGAACGTCGCCGCGCACATGAGGATCATGATCACGCTGAACGGGAGCGCGATGGTCACCGCGAGGGTCTGGATCGCCGACAGCCCGCCGGCGAGCAGGAGCGCCGCGGCCAGGGCGGCGGTCGCAAGGGTGAAGAACACTCGAATCCAGTTGCGGGGCTCGGCGTCTCCGCCCGTGGCCAGCATCGCCATGACGAGCGACCCGGAATCCGACGAGGTGATGAAGAAGATCGCCGAGAGCACGATCGCGCCGACCACCAGGAGCCCGCCCGCGGGCAGCTGTTCGAGCACCTGGAAGAGCGCGGAGTTCGCATCGACGGATCCCCCGGAGCCGATCACCGAGGTGTACCCGGCCGGCCGGAACATCTCGTTGAAGATCGCGGTCCCGCCGAGCACGCCGAACCACACGAAGGTGACGAGCGCGGGAACGAGGATCACGCCGAGGATGAATTCGCGCACTGTTCGCCCCCGCGAGATGCGTGCGATGAACACGCCGACGAACGGCGCCCAGCTCATCCACCAGCCCCAGTAGAACGTCGACCAGGAAGCCTGCCACTCGGCGCCGGCGCTTCCCGTGAACGCGGAGGTGTCGGTCGACATGCCGAGCCAGTTCTGCAGGTAGTGGCCGATCGACTGCAGGATCTCCTTCGCCAGGAACTGCGTGGGGCCGACGATGAGCACGAAGAGCAGGAGCCCGCCGGCGAGGATCAGGTTGATGTTCGAGAGCCACTTCATGCCCCGTGACACGCCCGAGAGCACCGACCAGAGCACGAAGCACGTGACGACGCCGATGATCGCGTACTCGATCCAGTGGTTGTCCTCCGGAATGACGCCGAGCGCCTGCAGCCCCGCACTGATCTGGGTGACGCCCAGGCCGAGCGATGTCGCGACGCCGAACACGGTACCGACGAGCGCGATCACGTCGATCGCGTTGCCCCAGCCGCCGCGGGTCGCCCGCTCTCCGATCAGCGGCTCCAGAGCCCAGCGCACGGCGAGCGGACGCCCGCGGCGGTGGATCGCGTGCGCGAGCGCGAGCCCGACGACCACGTAGATCGCCCACGGCTGGAACCCCCAGTGCAGGAAGGTCGTCGACATGGCCTCCTGCGCCAGCGCGCCCGGCTGCAGGTTCTGCTCGATGATCGAGGGCTTCGGCGTCGCGAAGTGCTTGAGAGGTTCGGTCACGCCGTAGAACACGAGCCCGATGCCCATGCCCGCGGCGAAGAGCAGCGCGAACCAGCTCATCAGCGAGAACTCGGGCTCGTGCTCCGGACGCCCCAGCTTCACGTTGCCCTTCCTGGAGAACCCGAGGTAGGCGCAGAAGAGCACGAAACCGAACGAGAGCAGCACGTACCACCAGCTGAAGTTCGCGATGATCGCACTCTGCACCGCTCCGATACCGGCGTTCATGGCCTCGGGGTTCACGAGCGTGGCCGCCACGAATACGACGACCACGACGGCGGTGGGCCAGAACACCCAGCGCGCGATGCCCGACCGCGAGCCGGTCGGCGTGGGGGTGGACGTGGGCTGCTGCTCCGAGGACATGCTTCGACGGTAGCGATGCACCGGTTCGGCGGGCAACTTCGCGCGTCCTCCGCACACGTCGCGCACGCGCGGGCGGCCTCGCGTCGACGGCCGGGTGCATCCCCGAGAGGATCCTGCGATCATCGATCCATGACCAGCTTCATCGCGCACACCACGATCGACTGCCACGATGCGTACGCGCTCTCGGAGTGGTGGAAACGGCTGCTCGGGTACACCGATCTCGCCGACGACCCGAACGCGGCGGGCGATGAGGAGTGCATGATCCGGGACCCCGAGACGGGGCACCGGCTCCTGTTCATCGAAGTGCCGGACACGGAGCTCCCGGCGAAGCGGATCCACTTCGATCTCCGCCCTCGAACCGGCACGCAGGCGGCGGAGGTCGACCGGCTGCTCGAACTGGGTGCGGTGCTGGTCGCCGACCGGCGGGGCATCGCCGGGCCGGGCAGCGGCTGGGTCGTCCTCGCGGATCCCGAGGGCAATCAGTTCTGCGTGCTGCTCTCCGTCGAGGAGCGCACGGCGTACCTGGCGGCGCACTGAGGTCTCGGCCGGCGGCTTTCCGGCGTCGGGCTCACCCGGATGCGTCGGCGTCCTGCTCGGCGAGCACGACGCCCGACAGACCGGCGCGGGCGAAGCCCGCTATCGCGTCGAGCACGGGCTCCGCGCCGAGGATCCGCGCGTGCCCGAGCCCCTCCGTCCGCAGGAGTCGCGCGCGCCCCCGTGCACCTCGCGCAGACGCAGCGCGTCACGATCGGAGAGGCGTCGATCCCGGCGGTCGTGCGCGAGCAGCAGTTCGGTCGTGTCGGGGAGCGGATCCGCCACCGCGTCGTAGCGCCGCAGCAGTTCTGCCGCGTCGACGCCGAGCCGCCCGCGGAACCGCTCGCGCAAGCGCTCCGCGCTGGCGCTCCGCAACCGGAAGTCTCCGACGAACTCCTCGACGAAGGTCTCCGGGCTCGCCGCGCCCGCGACCACCGCGACCCTCGGCGTCGGCAGCGTCGAGCGAGCGAGCGTGAGCGCCGCCAGGGCACCGAACGAGTGCCCGACGAGCAGGTCGAAGTCGCCGTCGCGCTCGCGCAGCGCCTCCGCCGCGGCGATCCAGTCGCGCACATCGGTGCTCCGTCCCGGGGAATCGCCGTGGGCCGGTGCGTCGAAGGCGACCACCCGGAAGCCGTCGCCCACGAGACGCTCGACGAGCGGGGCGAACTGCGCGGCCCGCCCCTTCCACCCGTGGAGCAGCAGCACGGACCGCTCCCCCGCACCCCATTCGAAGGTCATCGTCTCTCCTGAGGGAAGGGGGAGCGCGCTCCTCCGCGCCGACTCGTGCACCGCGCGTTCCGACTCCCGCACGCGCATGCGCGGAGCGGTCGAGAAGAACGCGCGGTAGGCGAGGTCTCCGCCAAGCCGCGGAGACACCGCAGAAGCCGCACGGATTCCCCCGGCGACGAGCTCGATCATGGATGGCATGGCACGCTCCTCACACAACAATACGAACGATCATGCCTATAGTACGCGAACGTTCGTTCGTATACTCGGACCATGAGCGATCGCACCGAACCGGACGGACGCCGCGCGCGCGGCGACGCGTCCCGCAACGTCATTCTCGAGCGCGCCACCGACCTCGCCTCGATCGCTGGCCTCGACGGCCTCACCATCGGGCGTCTCGCGACCGCCGCGGGAAGCAGCAAGAGCAGCATCGCGACCCTCTTCCACAGCAAGGAGGGGCTGCAGCTCGCCACGGTCGCCGCGGCCCGCGAGGTCTTCACCGCCCGGATCATCGAGCCGGCCCGTGCGGAGCCCCGCGGCGCGCATCGCCTCATCGCACTCCTCCGCAACGCCATGGCCTACTCCCGCGACCGCGTCTTCAGCGGCGGGTGCTTCTTCGCCGCCACCGCGGCGGACGTCGACTCCAAACCCGGTCCCGTGCGCGACGCGGTCCGCGCCGCGCTCACCGACTGGTACCGCTACCTCGAGCTGCAGGTCGAAGCGGCCATCGCGGCGGGCGAACTGCACACGGATTCCGCCTCCGCGCTCGCCTTCGAGCTGGTGTCGCTCACCGAGCACGCGAACGCCCGGTCCCTCCTCCTCGGCAGCGCCGAGCCCTACGAGGTAGCGGGACGTGCGCTCGCCGAGCGCCTGCGCGCCGCCGGAGCAAGCCGGGACGCTCTCGAGCTGCTCGACCGGTGACGCCCGGAACGGGTCGGCTCAGGCGAGCTGCTCCCAGAACACGGCGACCACGGCTCCGAAGATGAGCGCCGCCCCGACCACGGCCGCGACGCGTCGACGGCGCACCGCCGCCGACGCCGCCCGTCCCGTTTCCGCACGGCGCACCGTCACGCCATCCTCACCCGGGGCGCGCCGCGCCGCGGGAACGACCCAACGGTAGGTGCGCAGCGCATCGCCGTGCCGACCGAGCTCCGCCGCGCACTCCGCCATGCCGATCCCGGCCTCCACGACGACCGGATGCGCGGTCCCGGTCTCGATCTCCACACCCTCTGCCGCCGCTGCGTACGCTCGAAGCGCTTCGTCGAGGCGCCCGTTGTCGCGCCACCGGTCCCCCAGCGAGATCCGCATCCGCGCAAGCTCCTCGGCACTCCGTCCCGCTCCTTCCGCGACCCGGATCGCCCGTCCCTGGACCTCGGCCATCTCGTCGAACCGCCCCACGACCGACAGCGCGGCGCTGAACCGGTCGAGCGCGACGGCGAGCAGGAGCCGGTCGTGGGGGAACGCCCGCTCGGCCCGGGGCACGAGGTCGATGTACGCGGCGATCGCGTCGTCGGTCCGCCCGCCGAGCGCGAGCGCGTCGGCCTCCTCGAGCCCGCGCAGGATCCGCCGAGTCTCGTCCTCGTCGCCGTCGACCATCTGCACTCCTGCCCCGCGCGCCCTTCCGCTGCCGGAATGCTATCGCCCCCTGCCGATCGCCCCGGCGCTTCTGTAGGGTGAAGGCATGCTCGACGTTTCGCCAGAGGCCTTCGAGGCCCTCGTGTCCGACGGACTCGACAGCCTCCACGAGGACATGCTCTCCGAGCTCGACAACGTCATCTTCCTGATCGAGGATCGCCCCGAGGACGGCAGCGATCTGCTCGGCGTCTACGAGGGGTTCTCGCTCGCCGAACGCGAACGCTACGGGTACGGCGAGGAGCCCGACCGGATCATCCTGTTCCGAGAGAACCTGCTCGAGCACTGCTCAGACCACGACGAGCTCGTCCGGGAGATCCGCGTGACCCTCGTGCACGAGATCGCGCACTTCTACGGCATCGGCGAAGAGCGGATCCACGAACTGGGGTGGGGCTGATGGTCGCCACCGAGACGCAGCCGGGAACCGGCGTCGGAGCGGAGCAGGAGGCCCGCCGTGCGGCGGCTCCCGAGCATCCCTGGCAGACCGTGGTCTGGGACGACCCCGTCAATCTCATGTCCTACGTCTCGTACGTCTTCCGCTCGTACTTCGGGTTCTCGACCGAGCGCGCCGAAGAGCTCATGCTGCGCGTGCACCACGACGGGAGCGCGGTCGTCGCGGAGGGCGCTCGCGAGGCGATGGAGATGCACGTCGAGGCGATGCACGGCTACGGGCTGTGGGCCACGGTTCGCAAGGAGGACGCTTCGTGAGGTTGCTGCCGGTGCCCGAGGGCGTGCGTCTCGGCCTCGACCCGGACGAGGCGCAACTGCTCGATCAACTGGTGAGCCAATTGATCGCGCTGCTGCAGAGCCACAGCAAGACGGCACTCGATCCCGACCCGCTGTTCGCCAGTCTCGAGGTCGGCGGCAGCGACGTCCTGCCCGAGGATCCGGCTCTCGCCCGCTTGTTCCCCGACGCCTACGAGGGCGGCGGCAACGCATCCGCGTTCCGCCGGGTCACCGAGCAGGGCCTGCTCAACCGCAAGCTGCAGGACGCACTGACGGTGACCTCCGAGCTCGGACCGGGCAGCGATCCGGATGATCCCGCTCCCGTGACCCTCGAGATCACGGCGGCCACCTTCCCCGCGTGGATCCGCACGCTGACCGCGCTGCGACTGGCCATGGCGGCGCGCGTGGGGCTCGAGGTCGAGGAGGATCACGACCGCCTGCTCGAGGACGAGGAGTCGCGCGGCACGGTGCTCGTCTACGACTGGCTCGCCGCGATCCTGGAATCCCTGCTGCGCACCATGGAGCGGAGCTGAGCCGCGATCACCCGGGCGGTTCGAGCGAGCGGTGGTCGACCACCTGCCCGCGACCGGTGAGCAGGCGCGCCGAGGTGAGCTGATCGCGGCCGAAGCGTCCCCGCACCTCGTCGACCGCCTGGTCCACCGCACGCCAATCGTCGTCGTCGCTCCAGAGGCCCGCGGGGTCGGAGCCGGCCGCCATCAGCTGCTCGGCGCGGACCCCGATAAGGCGGACCGGTCGCAGCGACGAGCCGAGTCCGTCGAGCAGCTCGCACGCGGTCCGGTAGATGCGCTGCGTCGCGTTCGTCGCTTCGGGCAGGGTACGGGATCGCGTGACCGTGTCGAACGTGTCCCAGCGCACTTTGATCGCGATCGTCCGGGCCTCGGCGTCGTGCTCCCGCAGCCGCTCCGCGGTCCGCGTGGAGAGCCGCAGGAGCTCCCGGTGCAGCACCGCACGATCTGTCTCGTCGATCGCGAACGTCTCCTCGTGGCCGATGCTCTTCTCGGTGCGCTCGGTCTCGACGGCGCGCGCGTCGCGCCCGTTGGCGAGCGCGTGCAGCTTCATCGCGGAGGCCCGACCGACCAGGCGCTCCAGGCTCGGCAGCGGCTCGGAGGCGAGCTCGCCGATCGTGCGGATGGCGCGCGACTGCAGCGCACGCGCGGTCGCCCTGCCGACGCCCCACATCGCCTCGACCGGCAGTGGATGCAGGAACTCGAGGGTGCGCGACGGCGGGATCTCGAGGATCCCGTCAGGCTTCGCCCGCTGGGAGGCGAGCTTGGCGATGAACTTCGTGCCCGCGAGTCCCACGGAGGCCGGCAGCCCGGTCTGCTCGCGCACCCGCTCCCGGAGGCGCCGGGCGATCTCGATCGGCTCGCCGAAGAGCTTCAGCGATCCTGCGACGTCGAGGAACGCCTCGTCGATGCTGAGCGGCTCGACGAGCGGCGTGAACTCCTCGAACACTCGCATCACCGCGCGCGAGGCATCGCGGTACTTGGAGTGGACGGGCGGGATCAGGATCAGTTGCGGGCACAGCTGCTTGGCGCGGCCGACCGGCATCGCTGAACGGACGCCGAACCGTCGGGCCTCGTAACTGGCGCTCGACACGACGGAGCGCGCCGTGTCGAAGGCCACGGCCGTGGGGAGCCCGCGGAGCTCGGGCCGCTCGAGGAGCTCGACCGAGACGAAGAAGGAATCCATGTCGACGTGCAGCATCGACGCCCGAGCACGGGGCGCGCTCCCGCCCGGTGCTGCCTGCCCCTCCATCACCCTCCCATTCCAGCACAGACCACCGACAACGCCTCTCCCCGGATCGGCCGGGCGTGCTAGCCTCGTTCCCGATCACGAACGGACGACAGGAGGTGAGCCCCATGCCCTCAACGCTCGCAGCGGGCGCTTCCCCGGAATCCACGATCACCCGACCGTAGCGGTCACGACCGGAGACACGCGCTCGCATCGGTTCTCGCGAAAGACGATCGTCATCATGCCTGTCTCCCCTCCTTCTCCCCTCCCTGCCGCCCCTCCCGCCTCGAGCCTCCCCGAGCCGGCCCGCGACCGAGCCCTCGTGCTCGGCGGAGGCGGCTCCACCGGCAATGCCTGGATGCTCGGCGTGCTGGCCGGCCTCCAGCAGGCCGGTGTCGATGCCGCAGGCGCCGAGCTGCTCGTCGGCACCTCCGCCGGCGCCACCACCGCGGCCCAGATCGCATTCCGGGATCCCGTCGAACTGCACGAGGCGACGCTCGGCCGCGGCCCGCGGGACGCGGCCCTGCGCACCGGTTCCGCGACCGCCGCATCGGAGCCCGACGCGCGCCGCGCGCCGCGACCGGTGCACGCCGCAGTGTCCGAGCAGCTCGACCGCACCGCCCGGATCATCGCGATGTCCACGGATCCCAGCGACATGCGCCGTCGCATGGGCGCGGCGGCGCTGCAGCTCGACGGGGCTTCCGATCCTGCGCGGAGCGCGCGCTGGCGGGCGGTCGTGGCCTCGCGGCTGCCCGAGCTGCGCTGGCCCGCGCGGGACCTCCGCATCGTCGCCGTCGACGCATCGGACGGATCCCCCGTCGTCTTCGAGCGTGACAGCGGCGTCGACCTCGCCGACGCCGTCGCCGCGAGCTGCGCGAGCGGCGCCCCGCATCCCGTCGGCGGGCGTCGCTGCATCGACGGGGGCTATCGTCGCAACGAGAACGCGGATCTCGCGATCGGCAGCGCTCGAGTGCTCGTGCTGTCCCCCTTCGGAGGCCGGAGCCGCCACCCGCAGGTTTGGCGCATGCAACTGGCCGCCCAGACGGAGGAGCTGCGTGCGGCCGGCAGCATCGTGGAGATCGTTCGCCCGGTCGCGGAAGCAGCCAGGCTGATCGGGGCGAACGCGATGGATCCATCGCTGCGACCGGACGCTGCTCGCGCGGGCTTCGCACAGGGCGCGGCGCTCGCAGATCGCCTCGGCGCCTTCTGGGGGTGAGCAGCAGAGCGGCCCGGTCGGATCCGTGCAGATCCGAACGGGCCGCTGCTCCGCGGCCTCGCTCGGCCGCGGTTCGGGCTACTCCGCCGAGGCGCGTTCGATCACGAGCTCGCGCACGCGCGCCGCGTCGGCCTGGCCGCGCATCGCCTTCATGACCGCGCCGATGATCGCTCCCGCGGCCTGGACCTTGCCGTCGCGAATCTTCGCGAGCACGTCGGGCTGCTCGGCGAGCGCCGCGTCGACGGCCTCGATCAGCGCACCGTCGTCCGACACGATCGCGAGGCCGCGAGCGTCGACGATCTGCTGGGCGGTGCCCTCGCCGTCGATGATGCCGGCGATCACCTGGCGCGCGAGCTTGTCGTTCAGCGTGCCGGCGTCCACGAGCTCGACGACGGACGCGATCTGCGCGGGCGTGATGAGGTCGCTCGGAGCGGCGGAACGCTCCTTGGCGATGCGTGCGATCTCGCCCATCCACCACTTCCGCGCTGCCTGGGCCGGCACGCCGGCGGCAACGGTCGCCTCGATATCGGCGAGCAGACCGGCGTTCACGACGTCCTGGAACTCGAGCGCCGAGAACTGCCACTCCTCGCGCAGCCGGCGACGGCGCAGCGTCGGGTGCTCGGGCAGCGCGGCACGCAGTTCCTCGACGAGCTCCCGGGACGGCGTGAGCGGGGCGAGATCGGGCTCAGGGAAGTACCGGTAGTCGTCCGCGTCGCTCTTCGGGCGGCCGGGCGAGGTCTCGCCGGTGTCCTCGTGCCAGTGACGGGTCTCCTGGGTGATGGATCCTCCCTCGGAGAGGATCAGCGCCTGCCGCTGGATCTCGAATCGGACCGCACGCTCGATCGAGCGCAGCGAGTTCACGTTCTTCGTCTCGGTACGGGTGCCGAGCACCGACATTCCGGCGTCCTCGTTGCCGCGGGGACGCAGCGAGACGTTCGCGTCGCATCGGATGTTGCCCCGCTCCATGCGCGCGTCCGAGATTCCGAGCGCCACGACGATGTCGCGGATGGTCGACACGTAGGCCGCGGCGATCTCGGGGACGTCCGCCTCGCCGCCGAAGATCGGTCGCGTGACGATCTCGACCAGCGGGACACCTGCGCGGTTGTAGTCGACGAGCGAGTACTCGGCGCCCTGGATGCGCCCGGTCGACCCGCCGACGTGGTTGAGCTTGCCGGCGTCCTCCTCCATGTGCGCGCGCTCGATGGGCACATGCACGACGCGGCCCGAGGCGAGCTCGATCTCGACCGAGCCGTCGTGCGCGATCGGGTCGTCGTACTGCGAGATCTGATAGTTCTTGCCCATGTCGGGGTAGAAGTAGTTCTTCCGGGCGAAGCCCGAGACCTCGGCGATCTCGCAGCCGAGCGCGAGGCCCAGGCTGATCGAGGAGCGCACGGCCTGCTCGTTGACCACCGGCAGCGAGCCGGGAAGGCCCAGGCAGACGGGAGCGAGGTTGGTGTTCGGCTCGGAGCCGAAGACGTTCGGCGCGGTGCTGAACATCTTCGTCTTGGTGTTGAGCTCGACGTGCACCTCGAGACCGATGACCGGCTCGAAGAGCTCGAGGGCGCGGTCGAAGTCCATCAGCTTGGTCTTGGCCATTACGCGCCAGCCTTTCCGGTGAGTGCGGGCGCCTGGGCCCAGAACGGTGCGCCGTCGCGCTCGGCGATGAGCCGCTCGATCGCGGCGCCCGCGCGGTACAGGCGGGCGTCTTCGAACGCGGGGGCCATGAGCTGCAGGCCGACCGGGAGGCCGTCCTCGCTCGCCGTGCCGATGGGAAGGCTGAGTCCCGGGATCCCGGCAAGGTTCGCGGGGATCGTCGTCGCGTCGTTCAGATAGTCCTGCATGGGGTCGCCGCCGTGCTCGCCGAGCTTCCAGGCCGTGGTGGGCGCGGTCGGAGAAGCGATCACGTCGACCTGCGCGAACGCGCTCGCGAAGTCGCGCTGGATCAGCGTTCGAACCTGCTGCGCGCTGCCGTAGTAGGCGTCGTAGTAGCCGGCGGAGAGCGCGTAGGTGCCGAGGATGATGCGGCGCTTGACCTCGGCACCGAGCCCGGCCTCGCGGGTGGCGCTCATGACGCTCTCGACGGTGCCGCCACCCTCGGGCACGACACGCAGGCCGAAGCGCACGGAGTCGTACTTCGCGAGGTTGCTCGAGGCCTCCGACGGGAGGATCAGGTAGTAGGCGGCGACCGCGTACTCGAAGTGCGGAGCATCGATCTCGACGATCTCGGCGCCCTGCGCGGTGAGCAGCGCGAGCGCCTGCTCGAAGCTGTCCTTCACGCCGGGCTGCACGCCGTCGAGCATCAGCTGCTTCACGACGCCGACGCGCAGCCCCATGAGGGTCGACGGGTCGACTCCCCGCGCGCGGCCGCGGCCATCGAGGGCCAGGCGAAGTCGAGCGAGGTCGAGTCGTGCCGGTCGTGACCCGCGATCACGTCGTGCAGGAGCGCGGTATCGAGCACGGTGCGCGCACACGGGCCGACCTGGTCGAGCGAGGAGGCGAGCGCGATCGCGCCGTAGCGGCTGACTCCGCCGTAGGTCGGCTTGGCGCCGACCGTGCCCGTGAGCGCGGCCGGCTGGCGGATCGAGCCGCCGGTATCGGACCCGAGGGCGAGCGGGGCTTCGAAGGCGGCGACCGCGGCCGCTGATCCGCCGCCGGACCCGCCGGGAACCCGGTCGAGCGACCACGGGTTGTGGGTGGGGCCGTACGCCGAGTTCTCGGTGGCGGAGCCCATGGCGAACTCGTCCATGTTGGTCTTGCCGATGGACACGAGCCCGGCTGCGCGGGCCTTGGCCACCGTGGTCGCGTCGAACGGCGAACGATACCCCTCGAGGATCTTGGATCCCGAGGTGGAGGGCATGTCGGTGGTGACGAGCACGTCCTTGACCGCGAGCGGCACGCCCGCGAGTTCACCGAGCGACTCGCCCGCCGCGCGACGCGCGTCGATGTCGCGAGCGGCCGCGAGGGACGCCTCCTCGTTCGTGGCGAGGAAGGCGTGCACCGAGCCGTCGACCTCGGCGATACGGTCGAGGTGAGCCCGGGTCGCTTCGACGGACGAGACGTCGCCGGCGGAGATCTTCGCGGCCAGTTCGGCCGCCGTCAGCGTGATCAGATCGTTCATGTCGTTCCCTACTGCTCTTCGCCCAGAATCGACGACACGCGGAACATGCCCTCGGCCGCATCGGGCGCGTTCATGAGCGCCTGCTCCTGCGTGAGCACGTCGGAGACCTCATCGGGTCGCGTGACGTTGCTCAGCGGGATCGGGTGGCTGGTGGCCGGCACCTCGGGGGTGGCCACCTCGCTGACCTTCGCGATGTTGGTGAGGATCGATCCGAGTTCGCTCGTGAGCGAGGAGACCTCGGAGTCGGTGAGGGCGATCCGGGCGAGTCCGGCGAGATGCTGCACGGTCTCGGCCGTGATCTCGCTGCTCGCCGCGCTGGGTTCAGGCATGCTGCTCCAGGGGTGAAGAGGGCTTCGGGAACCCGTCCATCCTATCGAGCACCGGAGGCCTCGCCCGATGGCCGCCTCGGATCCCTCATGCTTCGAACGGGAGCGGCGTGTCGGTGCGGGTGCCGTCGATCGCCCAGAGCCCGGAGCAGCCGCGCCGGTGGCTCGATCTCAGGTGCACGTCCACGACGCCGATGGCGCTCATCAGCGCATGGACGGTGGTCGGTCCGACGAAGGAGAAGCCCCGTCGTTTCAGTTCCTTCGCGAGCGTCACGGACTCCGGGGACGTGCTCGGCACCTCCGCGTCCGTCTCGGGGACCGGAGAGCGATCGGGCATGGCCGACCAGACCAGGCGTGCGAGGCCTCCGGCCTCGGGGTCCTCCCGCAGCGCGAGGGTGGCACGGGCGTTGCCGAGAGTGGCCCGGATCTTCATCCGATTGCGGATGATGCCCTCGTCGGCGAGCAGCCGTTCGAAGTCCGCTTCGCGGTACGACGCGACCGCCTCCGGCGCGAACCCGTCGAATGCGGCGCGGAAGGCTTCGCGCTTGCGCAGCACGGTGACCCAGGAGAGGCCAGACTGGAACGCCTCCAGCGTCAGCCGTTCGAACACGCCCCGTTCATCGAAGACCGGCATCCCCCACTCGGTGTCGTAGTACTCCGTGAGGATCGGGGCCTGCAGCGCCCAGGCGGCGCGGATTGCTGGTCCGGCTGCGCCGACGTCCGCCGCTGGTGCGCCGCGGGCCGGTTCGAGGGTGTCGGGGGTGTCGGTCACCAGTTCTCCTTCGCTCGGGAATGCCACTCAGCGTAGGGATTCGACGCGGGCCCTCGAACGAAAACCTCGGATCTGTGGATAACTCCCGGAGGTGACGATCACTCCTCGGAGCGGGGCGCCCCGGTCTCGGCGGAGTTTCCGGCTGCGTCGTCCGCCTCGCCATCGCCGAACCCGAGCGCCGCGGGGCCCTCGGAGACGAGCACGGCGAACTGGCCCGCGTCGAGCACCGGAATGCCCAATTCCTCGGCCTTCGCGAGCTTCGATCCGGCTCCCGGCCCGGCGGCGACGTAATCGGTCTTCTTCGAGACGCTCGACGCGGCCTTTCCGCCGGCCTGGATGATCGCCTCCTTCGCGCCGTCGCGCGTGAAACCGTCGAGCGAGCCCGTCGCCACGATGGTCAGGCCGGACAGCACGCCGCCCTCGGCGACGGCGGCACCCGGCCCGGGATGCCCGGGCGTCGCCCACTGCACCCCGGCGGCCGCCCACCGCTCGACGATCTCGCGGTGCCAATCGACCTCGAACCACTCGGTCAGCGATTCCGCGATGATCCCGCCGACGCCGTCGACCGCCGACAGCTCCTCGATACTCGCGGCCCGGATCGCGTCGAGCGAGCCGAACCAGTCCGCCAGTGCTCGCGCCGCGACCGGTCCCACATGACGGATGTTGAGCGACACGATCAGACGCCACAGCGGCTTGGTCTTCGCCTTCTCGAGCTCGGCGAGGAAGGTCTCCGCGTCGCGAGAGGCGACGACGCGCTCCAGCTGGACGACGCCGGCCTTGCGGCGCTCCGCCGCGGTCGCGCGGTCCCACGGCTCTGGGTAGTACTTCTCGGTCTTCTGGAAGGGCTTGCGCCGCCTCGGCTCACCGGTCGCCTCGTCCACTCGCGGCTCGCCCGTCTCGGGGTCCCGCACGATCACCTCGATCGGCACGAGCTCGTCGAGCGTCAGGTCGAACAGCCCGGCCTCGGTCTCGAGCGGGGCTCCGCCGGCACCTCCGGCTGCGTCAGCGCCGCGGCCGTGATCTCGCCGAGGACCTCGATGTCGAGGCCGCCCCGCGAGCCGATGTGCTCCACTCGACCGCGGACCTGCGCCGGGCAGGCACGAGCGTTCGGGCAGCGCAGGTCGATGTCGCCCTCCTTCATCGCGCGCAGCACGGTGCCGCACTCCGGGCATTCCACCGGCATCTGCCACTCGACCTCGGTGCCGTCGCGGCGCTCGAGCACGGCGCCGAGCACCTCGGGGATCACGTCGCCGGCCTTACGCAGCACCACGGTGTCCCCGATCAGCACGCCCTTCGCCTGGACCACCTGCTGGTTGTGCAGCGTGGCCTGGCTGACGGTCGACCCGGCGACCTTGACCGGCTCCATGACCGCGTAGGGGGTCGCCCGGCCCGTGCGCCCGACTCCGACGCGGATCGCGAGCAGCTTGGTGTAGACCTCCTCGGGCGGATACTTGTACGCGATGGCCCAGCGGGGGCGCGGCTCGTCTCGCCCAGTTCGCGATGCAGCTCCAGCTCGTCGATCTTGATGACGATCCCGTCGATCTCGTGTTCGAAATCGTGCCGGTGCGCACCGCGGTCCTCGATGAACTCGAGCACTTCGTCGACCGAGCCGAGCACCCGCGAATGAGGCGAGACCGGAAGCCCCCAGGAGCTCAGCAGTTCGTAGGCGTCGGACTGGTTCGCGAAGTCCGGGTGCTGCCAGGCGCCGATACCGTGCACGTAGAGCGAGAGCCGACCGAGCCGATCCCGCATCAGCTCGAGTTCGCGCTCGTTCTTCTTCTCGGCGCGCTGCCGCAGACTGCCGGCCGCCGTATTGCGCGCGTTCGCGAACTCCGGGAACCGCACGGTGATCTTCTCGGCGGGGACGCCCTTCGCCAGCTGTTCCGCCGCGAACTCGGCCTGGAGCGCGTGCTGGCGCTCGTTCAGCGCCTCGAAGTTCGCGGTCGTGAGGAACACCTCGCCGCGAGCCTCGAAGAACTCGGGGATCCCCTCGCCCTCGAGCACGCGCGGGATGACGGGGATCAGATCGATGTTCTCGGTGATGTCCTCGCCCACCCGGCCGTCGCCGCGGGTGGTCGCCGTCTCGAGCACGCCGTTGCGGTAGGCGAGCGAGATCGCGAGTCCGTCGATCTTGAGCTCCGTGAGCCACCGCACCGCGCGGCCCGAAGACGCGCGGGCTTTCTCGGCCCACTCGCGGAATTCGTCGAGCGAGAACACGTTGTCCAGGCTGAGCATGCGCTCGGCGTGCTCGTGCTCGGGGAAGCCCGCGGACGCGACCGCGGATCCGACCTCCTGCGTCGGGCTGTCCTGCCCGGCCAGCTCCGGGAACGCGCGCTCGAGCGCTTCGAGCCGGTGGAACAGCTCGTCGTACTGCGCGTCCGAGACGAGGCTCGTGGCCTCCGAGTAATAGGCCGCGCGGTACCGCTCGATCTCGGCGGTCAGCTGCTCGGCTTCGACGCGCGCCGCTTCGAACTCGACGGGGATGCTGCTGTCGTTCTGGGTCACACGCTCATTGTAGGAGCGGCCACCGACATCTCCTCGACGCGCAGCTCCGTGCCGGGTTCGGCCGAGGCGAGGGCGCGGTCGATGGTGAACTGCCCGAGCACGCGGGTGCCGCGATACAGCACCGCGGTCTGCCCGGGCGCCACACCGAGCAGCGGCTCGGCGAGCGCGAGATCGATGTCGACGACGATCTCGTGCGACGCCTCGGCGCGATGCAGCTCGGTCCGCTCGGACTCGTCGATCTCGACGAGCCTCGCGACCGCGGGAACCGGATCCGCGTGCGCACGGATCTGCACGTCGCAGGAGAAGGCGGTTCCGGGATCGATCCCGGGCTCGCCCGCCCAGCTGTAGCGCCCGCCCGCGATCCGCGAGATCGCGAGGTGCTCCTTCGGCCCGACGACGACCTGGTTCGAGACCGGCCGGATCGAGAGCACGTAGCGCGGATTCCCGTCGGGTGCCGGCCGGCCGAGCTGCAGGCCGCGCCGCTGCCCGACCGTGTACCCGCGGGCGCCGTCGTGCCTGCCGATCACCTCACCGGACTCGTCGACGATCTCGCCGGGCTCCCGCTCCAAGTGCTCGGAGAGCCATCCGCGCGTGTCGCCCTCGGGAATGAAGCAGATGTCGTGGCTGTCGGGCTTCGCCGCCACCTGGATCCCGCGCTCTTCGGCCTCGGCCCTGATCAGCTCCTTCGAGGGCGTGTCGCCGAGCGGGAAGTAGCAGTGCGCGAGCTGCTCCTCGGTCAGCACCCCGAGGACGTAGGACTGGTCCTTCGCCCAGGCGCTCGCCCGATGCAGCTCGCGTCCGCCGGGCCCGTCGACGAGCGTCGCGTAGTGCCCTGTCGCGACCGCGTCGAAGCCGAGGGCGATCGCCTTGTCGAGCAGGGCGGCGAACTTGATCTTCTCGTTGCACCGCATGCAGGGGTTGGGGGTGCGGCCCGCCTCGTACTCGGCGACGAAGTCGTCGACCACGTCCGCCTTGAAGCGCTCGCTGAAATCCCAGACGTAGAAGGGGATGTCGAGCAGGTTGGCGACACGGCGGGCGTCCATCGCGTCCTCGATGGTGCAGCATCCCCGGGAACCGGTGCGCAGCGTGCCCGGCATGCGGCTCAGCGCCAGGTGGACGCCGACCACCTCGTGCCCGGCTTCCACCGCGCGTGCCGCAGCCACCGCCGAGTCGACGCCGCCGCTCATCGCAGCGAGAATTCTCATCCGTCCATTCTACGGCGACTCCCGGCCCGCGACGCACGCCGTTTCCGAGCGCGGCCGCCCCTCGCCATCGCCCCGCGCGATACCGAGTCGGGTCTCAGCTCAGACCCGCGCTCCGCGCCCGCTCGACGGCGCCCGGCAGTTCCCGCAGCAGCAGGTCGATCTCGGCTTCCGTCGTGTCGGAGCCGATGGTGAAGCGGAGCGCGCCGGCGGCGGTGCCGTCGTCGAGCCCCATCGCGATCAGCACGTGCGAGGTCTCGGCCACCCCGGCCCGGCAGGCGGAGCCGACCGAAGCCGAGATCCCCGCCGCGTCCAGCAGGAACACCAGCGAGTCCCCCTGGCATCCGGGGAAGGTGAAATGGGCGTTGCCCGGAAGACGCCCGCCGCTCGGTTCCGCACCGCGGAGCACCGCATCGGGAACCGCGGTACGAACGCCCGCGATCAGTCGATCCCTGAGCGCACGGATGCGTGCGATCCGCGGGGGCTCGGGCGCGGCGAGGTCCGCCGCCAGGGCGAACCCGACCGCTCCCGCCACGTCCTGCGTCCCCGAACGTCCACGCTGCTGCGAGCCTCCGTGCTGCAGCGGGTCGATCGCGATACCGCGATCGATGAGCAGTGCACCGACTCCGACCGGACCGCCGACCTTGTGGGCCGACAGGCTCATCAGCGCGGCACCGCTCCCCCGGAAATCGATCGGGAGCTGGCCGAGCGCAGCGACGGCATCGACGTGCACGGGGATCCCGGAGCCTGCCGCGACCCGGCAGAGTGCGACGGTGTCGTTCACCGTACCGACCTCGTTGTTCGCCGCGAGGAAGGAGATCAGGGCGATCCGATCGGCCCCGGCTCCGGCGATGGCGTCGGCCAGCGCACCGGGTGTCACGCGTCCGTCGCCGTCGAGCCCGATCCAGTGCAGCTCCGCACCTTGGGAGTCCCTGAGCCACTCGGCGGCCTCGATCGTCGCGTGGTGCTCGCCGTCGGCGACCAGCACCACCGGCCCGGAGCCCGCCCGCCGCCGTGCCCAAAAGAGCCCCTTGAGTCCGAGGTTGATCGATTCGGTGCCCCCGGAGGTCAGCGTCACCTCGGCGGGGGTGCAGCCGAAGCGTCGCGCGAGCGCCTCGCGCGCGGCCTCCAGGCGTGCGCTGGCCGCCTGGCCGTGGCCGTGCGTCGAGGCCGGATTCCCGACCGTCCGCAACGCCGCCGCGTACCCGTCGAGGACCTCGGCGGGCATGGGTGCCGTCGCCGCGTGGTCGAGGTAGGCGCGCACGTCCGGACTCAGTAGAGCAGGCTCGCGAGGCGTCCCCGCGCGGCGGTGACCCGCGGATCGGCGGTTCCGATGACCTCGAAGTAGTCGAGCAGGCGCTCCCGGATCGCGCTCCGCTCATCCGCGTCCGTCCGCTCTGCGAACAGTTCGAGCAGACGGAGCAGCGCGTCTTCGACGTGACCACCGGAGAGATCCAGGTCGGCCACGGACAGTTGCGCCTCGACGTCCGTCGGACGATCGGCCGCCGCCGCGCGGATGTCGTCGGCGCTCCTGCCCTGCAGGCGCAGCAGCAGGTTGACCTGCGCGAGCGCGGCCTTCGCTTCGGCATCCCGCGGCGACTTCGCGAGCACGTCGTGGTAGGCCGCGGCCGCTGCCGCGTAGTCGCCCCGCTCCAGCGCTTCGATGGCGGGCTTGTGGGCCTCCGGAACCTCGGGTTCGGCCGGGGTCCCGGGGTCGGACGGCACGTCGCCGTCGAGATCCGGAGCGCTCACCCGGCCCGTGACGCCCTGCTCTGCGGCGAGCTGCAGCAGCTGCACGAACACCTCGCGCACCTGGGCCTCGGGCACCGCCCCTGGAACAGCGGGACCGGTCGCCCGCCGACGAGGGCGACGATGGTCGGGATCGACTGCGCCTGGAACGCCTGGGCCAGGCCGGGGTTCGCGTCGACGTCCACCTTCGCGAGGACCAGCTGGCCCGCGCTCTGCCGCGTCACCTTCTCGAGCACCGGGCTCAGCGTCTTGCAGGGCTGGCACCAGTCGGCCCAGAGATCGATGACCACGGGCACCACGGACGAGAGCTGCATCGCCTGCTCGAAGGTCGAGTCGGTGAGATCGAACACGACGGCCGGGATATCGACCGTCTGTCCCCCGCCGGGCGTCTCTGCGGCACCGCCGGCCTGGGCCTGCTGCTGCGCTCGTGCTGCGAGGTGACTGAGGTCGACCCCGCCGCCGGGGATCCGATCGGGCATGTGCTGACTCATCTGGTTACTTCCTCGCCTCTACGAGTTCGCTGGTGACACCGAGCCGCTGGACCTGCCCGCCGCTCGTCTTACTCGGAATGAAGAACAGGATCTGGTGCGTGACCACGCGGACCAGCTTGTCCTGACGCCCCTCGAGCCCCGAGAGCGCGGTGACGCTCGCGGTCGCCGTGGGCTTCGCCCGGCCGCCGGCCGAGTCCTCGATCCGCTCCTCCCGCAGCGTCGCGCTCACCAGCGCGCCGCCGACTCCGGTCGAGAGACTGATCAGCTCGGAATCGCTCGGGGCCACGGCCACCGAGTACTTGACCGACTCGTTGCCGTCCTTCTTCGCCTTGGCCTGGGCCTGGGCGACCCACGCCGCGCCGCTCTTGGTGACGAGCACGTCGTCCTGCAGGTTGAAGGCACTCGCCTCGGCGACCTTGTCGCCGCCCTGCAGCACCTTGGCATAGTCGGCCACCGCCGCCGACGGGGTGATGGCGAGCGTGCTCAGGTCGTCGGAGACGCGCGCGGTGCCCTCCTCCGCCGGTGCGGCATCGGGCATCTTCTGGCCGCCACGGAGGGCGACGACGCGGGACACCTGGAAGTTGACGTGCGGATTGTCCTGCACGAGCACGAGCGCGAGCGTCGGCGATTCCTCCTGCTGCTGTGTGGCATCGGACTGCGCACTCGGACTCGGCGTCGAGGCCTTCTTGACGCCCGGCTCGGAGGCGACGGTCGCCAGGACCACTCGCGGCCAGTCCTCGGTGCTCTGCACCAGCTTGTAGGACTCCTGCCGGTTCGTGATGCGGGGCGGGACCACTTCGTAGTCCTTCACCTTGGCCCGGATCTTGTAGTTGGCCGCGCGCTGCTGCAGCGCGTCGCCCGTGAACCGGGCCTCGAGCTGCTTCGCGTCGAGGCTGTCGTCGCCCCGGGACGCGGCATCCGCGACGCTCCCGATGATGCGCTTGATCTGGTCGTCGTTCACGGGGACCGGCGCGGACTTCGACGGGCTCGGGCTGGTGGTCGTCTCGGTCGGAGCCGACTCCCCGCCGAACTGGGGCCAGTAGGAGGCCGAGCAGCCGCTGAGCGCCAGGAGCCCCGCGAGGCCGATCGGGATCGCCGCGCGACGCAGTCGACGCACCGCCGTGCGCTGAGCGGATCCGGAGCCGGACTCCGCGGCCTTCGGCGCCTCCGTCGTGGTGGAGGGTGCCGCCCGACGCCTGCCGCCGCGACGGAAGAAGTTGCGGATCCCCTGCAGCGGGCCGCGGCGTCCTCGGCGCGGACCGAGGCCGCGGCGATCGTGATCGACCGCGAGCAGGTAGAGCAGTGCGCCGATCAGCGCCAGGACGCCGCCGGCCACGAGGAAGGGTCCGGCCAGAGGAGTGCTGCGATCCTGCGCCCAAGCGACCGCGATCTGCTTCGGCAGCGGATCCGAGCCGTTCGTCGCGATCAGGATCGATTGGTCGGCCTTGAGGGCGATGGGGATCCGAAGCGTCCCCGCGCCCTCCCCGGCGGACGGCGAAGCACCGGATCCCGAGGCATCAGCGCTGTACTCGGCAAGCCAGAGGTCGCTGCCCCGAGGATCCAGGAGATCCGGGGTCTTCGCGGCGTCGGACTGCGCCGCCCCGCCTTCGGAGGCCTTCGGCGCTTCGGCGGCGACGGTGGCGGCGTTCAGCCGCCTCTGCTTCGTGTCGGCGCCGAGTTCGAGGTGACGGTACTCCGCAGCCCACGCCTCGACGTCGCGGGTCGCGCCGATCGCGGCGAAGGCGTTCTTGCCCTCGAGCACGAGACTCGGTTGTCCGGCGACCTCGTCGAAGGCCGAACCGGGGATCACGGCGTAGTGCTCCTCGCCGCTGGACGTGGCCTGGTACACGATCTCGGCCGGGCCCGCGAGGAAGGTCCGCTGGCCGATCCCGAGGATGAGCATGACGCCGGCGAGCACCAGGGCGGTGATGGCACCGAAAAACCGCACGCGGTCCTCCTTCATCGGCGGATCCGGCCGCGCTCGCGCGGGCCGCACCTCGCCGTCCACAGACAATTCGAGCTTCAACGGTACCGGAGCTTTCCGAAGGTCGGGTGGGTACGTCTTCGCGCTCAGCGGAATCCCGTCCGAGCGACGCGACTCGCGCACCTGCTCGGCCCGATCCTCGGCGGTTCGGACGGCGCACGTCCGGCCATGTCATCTCCGCCGACTGACCGGCCGGAATGTTCTACGATGAGACAGATCTCCGGCGCGCGGACGGACCTCCTGACGCGTGCCGGGCAGCCACCATTCCGGAGGACCCTCGTGACCGAAGCAGATCCGCTCTTCTCGCAAGCTTTCCGCGGTTACCACCGCGGCGAAGTCGACGCGAAAGTCGGCGCGCTCTCCCAGCACATCGGCACGCTGCAGGAGCACCTCGCTTCGCTCCAGGCCGCCTACCAGCAGGCGGTGCGCGACAGCGAAGAACAGCGGACGCTCATCTCCGACCTCCAGGACCAGGTGTCGGAGCTCGGTGCGAGCGGCTACTCCGGTCTCGGCCTCCGCGTCGAGAAGAGCCTGCAGATCGCGGAGGACCACGCCCACCGGCTCATGGCGCAGGCCGATCTCGACGCCGAGAAGCTGCGCCGCACCACCGAGGCCGAGACCCAGCGCCTGCTGAGCCAGGCGCAGAGCCGAGCCGACGAGCTGGTGACCAGCGCCACCGAGCAGGCCGAGACCGCGGTCTCCACGGCTCGCGCAGCGGCCGAACGGCTGCAGGCCCAGAGCACCGCCGAGAGCGAGCGCCTCCTCGAGGAGTCCCGCCGCACCGCGGAGCTGCTGCGCGCCTCCACCGAGCGGGACGGCGCCTCCCGCATCGAGACCGCGGAGGCCGAGGCCCAGGCGATGCTCGCGCAGGCCCGTGCGGAAGTCGAACGACTGCTCGAGGCGGCGAAGGCCTCGGCCGCGGACTTGCAGGCCACCACTGAACGCGAGGCCGAGCAGTTCGCCCGCACCCGGGCCGAGAACGAGCGGGATTCGGCGCAGGAGCGCGCGCGCCTCGCGAGCGAGGCCGAGCGGGCCCGTGCGGAGTTCGCCGCGCGCCAGCAGCGCGAGGAGGCCGAGCTCGAGGCCCGATACACCGAGCGCGAGCGCCAGCTCACGCAGGAGATGGACGCGCTCCGCCGCACGCTCACCACCGAGATCGAAACGCTTCGCGGCCGGATCGCCCAGGAGCGCGAGGTCCACGATCGTGCGATCGCCGAGGAGCGGGAGACGCACGAGCGGACCATCGCCGAGCAGGTCCGCAGTCACGAGGAGCGGCTCGCGCTGCAGCGTGAGGCCTTCACCGCGGAGCAGGAGCGTGCAGCGGAAGCCGCCCGCGCACGGATCCAGTCCGCGCAGGAGCAGGCCGAACGCGAACGGGCCCGAGCCGACGAGACCGCCTCCGCCGAGCGCACCCGCCTCGCCGAGGAGCAGGCTGAGCGCCTCGCCGAGGATCGCGCCGCGCAGGAGCTCGAGCTCGGCGGCGCCCGCGAACAGCACGAGTCCCGGATCGCCGCCGAGCGCGAAGCCCACGACGCCTCCCTCGCGGAGGAGCGCGAGGCGCACGCAGCCCGCATCACCCGGGAGCTCGAGGCGCACCAGACCCGCCTGGTGAACGAGCGCGCGTCCCACGATCAGCGCATCGCCGCCGAGCGCGAGGCCCACGACGCCGCGCTCGCTTCCGAACGCGAGGACCAGTCGAGCCTGCTCGCGGACGAGCGCGCGGAGCACGACCTCCGAATCTCGACCGAGAGCGCGGAGCACGCGCAGCGCATCGCGGCCGAGCTCGGTCTGCATGCGACCCGGATCGCCGACGAGCGAGAGGCGCACGAACGACAGCTGATCGGCGATCGGGGTGCGCAGGAGGCGCAGCTCGAACAGGAGCGGCGTGCCCACGACGCCGCGCTGTCCGAGGAGCGCGAAGCCCACGACGCGCGCATCGCCGCGGAACGCGCCGCGCACGACGAGCAGCTGCAGCGCGAGTCGGCCGAGCATGCGGAGCGCATCGGTCGCGAATCGGCCGAACATGCCGAGCGCATCGAGCGGGAGTCCGAGGCGCTCGACGCCCGGATCGAACGGGAGACCGCAGAGCACCGCGACCGGATCGATCGGGAGTCGACCGAGCACGCGGAGCGCATCGCCCGCGAGTCAGCGGAGCACGCCGAGCGGATCGAACGCGAATCCGCCGATCTCGAGGCTCGCGTCGAGCGGGAATCCACGGCCCACGCCGAGCGCATCGCACGGGAATCCGCGGCGAATGCGGAACAGATCTCCGCGGAACGCCAGGCGCACGATCGAGCGCTCGCCGAAGAGCGCCACGCGCACGACGAGGCGCTCGCCGACGAACGGTACGCGCAGCGCACCGAACTCGACGCGGCTCGCAGCGAGCAGGCTGCGGCCCTCGCGGCGGCGCTCGCCGCGCACGAGCAGCGGATCACCGAGGAGCGCGACACGCACGAGGCGGCGCTCGAGTCGGCCCGGACCCTGCAGCACCAGGAACTCTCGCAGCAGCGTTCGGCTCTCGAGCAGGAGCTCTCCGCGAAGCGCGCCGAGCACGACGAGGCCATCGCGTCAGAGCGGTCCGAGCACGAGCTCGCGCTCCGCACGGAGCGCGAGGCCCAGGAACAGCAGCTCTCCGAGGCACGAGAACAGCACGACGCATCGATTGCGGCAGAGCTCAGCGAGCATCGCGCGACCCTGGACGCGGAACGCGCGGATCACGACCGGCGAATCGCGGCCGAGCGCGCCGAGCACGAGCGCGACCTCGAGCGGGAGCGTGTCGAGCAGGAGCGCCGGCTCGAGGCCGCGCGCAGCGCGCACGACGCAGCGCTCGCCGACGAGCGGACGCTGCACGACGAGACGATCGCGGCCGAGCTCCTTGAACACCGCTCCCGCATCGCGGACGAGGCGCAGGCCGAGGCCGAACGCATGCGCATCGACCGCGAGGAGGCCGCAGCCGAGCTCGGCCTCTCGCGCGAGCAGTTCGAGCTGCGAATCGAGCGCGATCGCGCCCAGTTCGCAGGTGACATCTCGCGAGAGCGCGAGGAGCACGAGCGAGAACTCGCGGCCGCTCGCGAGCTGCACGACGAGACGCTGCGCCACGAGCGCGAGGCCGCAGCCCAGCAGGTGGCTCGAGAGGTCGAGTCCCGCCGAGCCGCGGTCGCAGAGGAGACCGACCTGCTCCGTGCCGATACGGTGGCGGAACTCGCGGACTTCCGGCACCGCGAGGAGACCGAGCTGGCCGAGCTCCGCGCGACGACCACCGAGCACGTGCGGCTCGAACGCGAACGGATCGCGGCCGAGACGAGCGAGTTCGAACGCAGCACGGCCGAGCGTCGCGAGGCGTTCGAGCAGGAGTTCGCCGCACGACAGCGAGAGGCCGCGGAAACCGCGCAGCGCGAGCTCGACGCGGCCCGCGCCCAGCTCGCCGAGCTGCACCAGCGGTTGAGCGAGGCACGGGACGAGCAGCACCGCCTCGCAGCAGCTTCCGAGACCGAGGCGGATCGGATCCGCACCGCGGCGGAGACCGAGGCCGCGAGTATCGTGCAGGAGGCCGAGCGTCGCGCCCACGCGACCTTCACGAGCGCGGAGAACCGCGCAGCGAAGGTGCTCGCCGCCGCAGAGGACCGTATGACCCAGCTCAAGGTCGAACGAGGTGCGGTGGCCCGTTACTTCGAGAGCCTCGGCGAGGTGCTCACCAATGCGCAGAAGATGACGTCGGCGACGCAGCAGGCCACCGAGGTTCCCATCGTCGAGCAGGATCCCGCGGCCCCGGTCGCGGAGGACACCGACCCGGCGACCTCCGCGACCGGCAGCGGGGAGACCGAGCGCTAACGACGCGGGTCGACCCGCTCCTCGGCGACCTCGCCGGGGAGCGGAGTCGCTGCGGTTCCCACCGCCGCGACGATCTCGTCCAGTACCCGCCGCACCTGCTTCTCCCCCACCCACAGGTGGCGGCCGCCCTCGACCGGGATCATCTTCGCGCGAGGCACCGAGGCGAAGCGCTGCGCAGCCTCTGCGGGCTGCAGGTAGTCGTCGAGCTCCGGCACGATCACCACGAGCTCCGGTACGGCCCCAGCCCAGGCGGCGACCTCGTCGTCCGTCGCGCGGTGCAGCGGCGGCGAGAGCAGGATCGCACCAGCGATGGGGTGCTGCAGACCGTACTTCAGCGCGAGTTCGGTGCCGAAGGACCACCCCAGCAACCAGGGGTTCGGAAGTCCGCGTTCGGCGACGAATCGCATCGCCGCGTCCAGGTCGAGCCGTTCGCCGACGCCCTCCTCGAAGGATCCCTCGCTGGTGCCGCGCGGCGAAGCGGTTCCTCGCGTGTTGAAACGGAGCACGGCCAGGTCGGCGAGCTCGGGCAGGCGCCACGATGCCTTACGGAGCACGTGCGAATCCATGAACCCGCCGGCCGTGGGCAGCGGATGGAGCGTCACGAGCGTCGCCTTCGGCGGCCGTCCGAGCGGCATGGCGAGTTCTCCGACCAGCGTGAGTCCGTCCGCGGTGCGCAATTCGATGTTCTCCCGCTCCGCGAGCAGCACGGTTCCACTGGTGATGTCGATCATGAACGTCGGGTCCTCTCCTCCGCCTGCGGGCCGTTCCCGGCACTCGGGCACGAGACCAATATAGAAGCCGACGGTGCGGGCGCGTTCGCGCGGGCACTCCGACGCCTCTGCCAGGATGGAGGGATGACGATCGTTGCAGCAGCAGACGGCTCCGCACTCGGCAACCCCGGCCCGGCCGGCTGGGCCTGGGTCATCAGCGATCAGGAGTGGCGCGCCGGAGGGTGGCCGCGCGCGACGAACAACCAGGGCGAGCTCATGGCGGTACTCGACCTCCTGCGTTCGACCGAGTCCCGCCGGTCCGAACCGTTGCACGTGCTCTGCGACAGTCAGTACGTCATCAACTCCGTCACCAAGTGGATGCCGGGCTGGAAACGGAAGGGATGGCGCAAGGCCGACGGCAAGCCGGTGCTGAATCGCGAGCTCCTCGAAGACCTCGATGCCGCGCTTCGCGGCCGGGAGGTCCGCTTCGAGTGGGTGAAGGGGCATGCCGGGCATCCCCTCAACGAGGCCGCGGATACTCGGGCTCGGGCCGCGGCGACGGCTTACCAGCAGCGCCGGGAACCCGATGCGGGCCCCGGTCTGATCGGCACCGGAGCAGTTCGGGGTGCACAGCCCGCGCCCGTGCCGCCCCCAGCGGACCCCGCGCACGCCGAGACCGATCCAGCGGTGCCGACGCCCGCCCTGTTCGACCTCCTGGACCTCGCGTCCGAGCCGACTTCATCCGGCACCCCGACATCGCACTCGGCGCTGGCCGCGCAGCCCGTCCCGAATCCGGACCACCGCACCGAGGTGGTCGAGCTCGAACGCACGCTCCTCGATCCCGCGGTGCGCGGTGACGCCCGCCGACTCGACGAGCTCCTGCACCCCGAGTTCGTCGAGATCGGCGCCTCCGGCCGCCTCCGGAACCGCGAAGCGATCCGCGCCGAGCTGCTCGCGGCCCCCGCCCTCGAAGCCGACTGCGAACCGCTCTCGGTCCTGACGCTCGCTCCCGGCGTGGTGCAGCTGGTGTACCGGTGTACCGCACGGGTCGACGGCGAGTCCCGCCGTTCGCTGCGCAGTTCCGTCTGGGAGCGCGTCGACGGCGTGTACCGGATCAGGTTCCACCAGGGAACCGTCGAGGTCTGAGTCCGTTCGGCGCTCAGGCCAGGCGCCAGCAGTGCGCGTGCCAGTGGCGTCGATCCTGCACCGCTGCACCGTCACCGAAGAGGTGCTCGGCGCTCCAGACCACGACATGAGCCTGGCCCGGCGGGACCTCGTTGCCGCACGACGGGCACCGGTAGGCCTTCTCCGCGCGATGGGCGGGGATATCGCGGACGAACCACTCTCGTCCGGCTCGCGTCACACGCTGAGCGCCGCCGTTCGCGAGACGGGTGACGTCACGCGGTTCCGGTCTGTGTAGCCTGTGGCGGGCCTTACGCCTTACCACCAGCCTTGAGAGACCCAGAGCTCATACGAGGCCTTCCAGCCGCCTTTCGACTTTGCGTAGGCATCACCCCATCGCAGATTCACAATCGGATTCGTGCAATTTGCAACACCGTGCATGGGATCAATCTGGACAAGACCGCAGGTGCGCGAGGTGGGGTTAATCGCGTTCGGATTCCAGGTGCTCTCGTGGGAGACAATGTAGTCGACGTAGCCCCAATCACTCTTGGGAATGCCCACAGTTTCCATCCACAGAGCAGGAGAGCCTCCGCCGGTGTACATCGGAGGTTCGCTCGCGTCAGGTTGCTTGGTGCTTGCATCCGTCTGGCTCTCCGCAGGGTCGACGGTAGCAACCTTCTTGGGCTTCGCCTCGGGCACCAGCTCGATCGGTGACGCCGCGAGATCGAAGGAGGCCTCCGTCGCCGTCGCGGGAACGAACTGCTGGTGCAGCCGCTGATCCTGCGTCGCCAGGAACTCCTGGTCCGCGTAGGCGTTCGGGGCCGTGTAGGGCACCACCGAGAGGGTGCCGACGAATGCGAGAACGGCGGTCGCGGAGGCCATGCCACGCACGCGTCGCCATCCCGTTGCGGGTCGGTTCTGTCGAGTCGCTGCAGTCACAATGGTCACGATTCTATCTCAATAATGGGTGCCGCGCAGCCCAGGCTCGGGCGGCGCGTCGATTCCGCTGCGTCGGATCGCTCCGCAGCTGCGGCATCACCGGGTCGCGAGCAGCAGCACGACGACGCTGTCGAGCAGCGCGTCGACCTGGTCCTCGTCGTAGCCCCGCCACTGCGAGTGGAATACGGCCGAGCGTACGTCCATGCTGGACACGGTCTCGTTGCCCTCGAACATCGCGGTGATGCGGTCGAGGAAGGCGTCGACCTCGGAGATCCGGTATCCCGTGGTCAGGAGACCCCGGCGCCGGAACCGTCGACCGCGGTCGCGCTGCAGCCGTCCTTTCACCTCGGACAGCAGCTGCTGCGTATCCGCCCACCAGGCGTCCTCGCCGATCTCGCGAATGCGCTCGCGGCGTTCCCGCTCGAAGAAGACCTCTTCGAGCCGGTCCATCGCGGCATCCACGAACCGCGCGGAATAGCCGCGCCGGTGCACCGGGAACGCCGTTCGCCGTACCTCCTGGGAGGTGACGGGGGTCGTGAGCGACGGATCCCCCTCGTACGTGCGGCGCGCCTGCAGCAGGAACTGATCCACATCGGCCGTGCGGTATCCGAGCTGTTTGCGACCCGCCCTCGGGAACGAGGTGTCGGGCGCTCCCCCGCCGAGCTGCTGGCTCGGGACGGGGGCCGTCACGGGCGCGATCTCAGGGTTGGCCGCATCCCCGACGGGGATCGGGGTCGTGCCGGCTGCGCCGTCCAGAGGCGCTCCGCTCGTCATGCTGCGACCCCGAGCGCCAGCGCGACCCCGTACACGGCGACCGCCGAGGGCAGCAACGAATCGAGACGGTCGAGCAGGCCGCCGTGGCCGGGGATCCACGAACTCATGTCTTTGACTCCCAGATTCCGTTTGATGAGCGACTCGGTGAGATCTCCGCCGGTCGCGGTCAGCAGCACCAGTACACCGATGATCGCACCGACCCACCACGG
The DNA here is from genome assembly GCF_047946755.1 of Leucobacter sp. HNU. Taxonomy (GTDB): domain Bacteria; phylum Actinomycetota; class Actinomycetes; order Actinomycetales; family Microbacteriaceae; genus Leucobacter. The sequence continues at coordinate 1,488,563 of NZ_CP178837.1, forward strand.
CTCCTCGAGCGCGAAGATCGAGGCGAGCACGCCGGAGGCGAGTGCGACGATCGCGGCTCCCGCAAATCCCTCCCAGGTCTTATTCGGGCTGATCCGCGGCGTCATCTTGTGCTTGCCGAGCGTCACTCCCGCGGCGTACGCACCGATATCGACCGACACGACGACGAGCACGAGGGTGAACACCCACCACTCGCCCCGGTCGGACATGACCAGCAGGACCCCGAACGAGCCGAGGAACGCGACGTAGACGAGGGTGAACAGGCCCGAGAACACATCTCGGATCAGAGTCTTCGGCGGAGTCTCCCACTGCGGGAAGAGCCCCTCGACGAGGCGCCAGACCGTGAGCAGGAGCGAACCCGCGAACAGGCCGAGCACCATGCCTGCGGCGCCGAAGAAGTAGGAACCCCCGACCACGATGAGTCCGCCGAGCACTACCCCGACGCGGGGGACCCTGCGGCCCGCCGTGCGGAAGGCGCTCGCCAGTTCAACGAGCGCGACCGACACCAGCGCGGCGACGAGCAGCGCGAAGAGGTCCTTCCAGATGAAGAGGCTCACCAGGAAGAGCGCGCCGAAGGCCACGCCGGAACCGACCGCGAGGAACAGGTTGCGTCCCGCCCGCGCTTCGATCTTGGCGTTGGTGGCCTCGAGCTGCGCGCGAAGCTCCTCGCGCCGTTCGGCGCCCGACATCTGGATTAGACCTCCAGCAGCTCGGTCTCTTTGCGCTTCATCGCCTCATCGACCTGGTCGATGATCTGCTTGGTGAGCGCCTCGAGCTCCTTCTCGGCCCGCACGACGTCGTCCTCACCGACCTCGCTCTTGAGCGCGTCGAGGTCGTCCTTGGCGCGACGGCGCAGATTGCGCACGGCGACCCGGGCGTCCTCGGCCTTGGCCTTGACGATCTTGACGAATTCCTTGCGGCGCTCCTCGGTGAGCTCGGGCAGGTTCACGCGGATCACGGAGCCGTCGTTCGAGGGGTTCGCCCCGAGGTTCGGCATGTCGCGGATCGCCTGCTCGATGTCCTTCATCGCGCCCTTGTCGTAGGGCGTGATGATCAGGCTGCGCGCGTCCTGGTTGGCGACCGCGGCGAGCTGCGGGAGCGGCGTCGGGGTGCCGTAGTAGTCGACGAGCACGCCCTGGAGCAGCGCAGGGTTGGCGCGGCCGGTGCGCACCGTGGCGAAGCTCTCCTTCGCGGATTCGACCGCCTTGTTCATGCGGTCCTTGACGTCGGCGAAGACCTCATCGATCACGGTGCGCCCCTTTCTGAAGTGTATGTTTCAAGCCTAGCGGTGGACGAGCGTTCCCAGACGCTCCCCACGGATGGCCAGGGTGACATTGCCGGCGGGTTCCATGCCGAACACGCGCATCGGCATGCCGTTGTCCATGCAGAGGCTGAACGCGGTCGAGTCGACGACCTTCAAGCCGCGCACGAGCGCGTCGTTGTAGCTGATCTCCTCGAGCAGCTGCGCGTCCGGATCCTGGCGCGGGTCGGCGGTGTAGACGCCGTCGACGCCGTTCTTGGCGACGAGCACCTCGTCGGCCTGGATCTCGAGGGCTCGCTGGGCGGCGACCGTATCGGTCGAGAAGTACGGCAGGCCGGCTCCGGCGCCGAAGATGACCACGCGCCCCTTCTCGAGGTGTCGGACGGCTCGCAGCGGGATGTAGGTCTCGGCGACCTGGGTCATGGTGATCGCGGACTGCACCCGGCTCGAGACACCCGCCTGCTCCAGGAAGTCCTGCAGCGCCAGCGCGTTCATCACCGTTCCGAGCATGCCCATGTAGTCGGCGCGAGCCCGGTCCATGCCGCGCTGCGAGAGCTCGGCGCCGCGGAAGAAGTTGCCACCGCCGACGACCACGGCGACCTCCGCGGTCTCCATCGCAGCCGCGATCTCCCGCGCGATCTGGCTCACCACGTCGGGGTTGACCCCGAGAGTCCCTCCGCCGAACGCCTCCCCCGACAGCTTCAGCAGAACGCGGCGCTTGCGGGTGGCGGTCGAGGTCATCGGAGGTCTCCTTCGGTTTGGGCTGAGTGAATTCTAGTGTCTGGACATGGAGAGAGACCCGGGTCACCAGGACCCGGGTCTCTCTGCAACAGCGGTTAGGCGCCGACCTTGCCGCGTGCGAAGCCGGTCACGGTGATGCCTGCGGCATCGGCGACCTTCTTGACCTCGCGCTTGTCGGCGTCGAGCGCGTGCACCTGCTCGTTGAGCGCGATCTGCTTGAAGAACGCGGTGAGGCGACCCTCGACGATCTTCGGCAGCGCCGCCTCGGGCTTGCCCTCGTTCTTCGAGATCTCGGTGACGAGCGCGCGCTCCTTCTCGACCTCGGCCTCGGGCACGTCCTCGCGGTTCAGGTACACGGGGTCCGCGAACGAGATGTGACGGGCGATGCTGAGTGCAGCATCGGCGTCCGCGCCCTCGTAGCCCACGACCACGCCGATCTGCGGGGGCAGATCCTTCGAGGTCTGGTGCAGGTAGACGGCGGTGGCGGGAGCCTCGATGCGGGTCACCTTGCGGAGCACGATGCGCTCGCCGATGATCGCGGCCTCGTCGTTGATGACGTCGCCGACGGTCTTGCCGTCGACGGGGGCCGCGAGGGCCTCCTCGGCAGTGCTCGCACCGGCGGCGGCGATCGCGTCGAGGACGCGATCGGCCAGCGCGATGAACTTCTCGTTCTTGGCGACGAAGTCGGTCTCGCAGACGAGCTCGATCATCGTGGCCGCGCCCTCGGTCTGCTTGACCGCGACGAGACCCTCGCTCGCCTCGCGGTCGCCGCGCTTCGCAACGCCCTTCAGACCCTTGAGACGCAGGATCTCGATGGCCTTCTCGATGTCGCCCTCAGCCTCGACCAGCGCGTTCTTGCTGTCGACCATTCCTGCGCCGAGACGATCGCGCAGTTCCTTCACAGCGGCCATGCTCACTGCAGCCATGTGTGACTCCTTCAGGATTGTGGGGTGTCGGTTCTGTCGGTGGTTCGAAGACCGATTACTCGGCCGACTCGGCGGGAGCCTCGGTCGCCGCAGCGGCCTCGGAGCTCTCGGCCGCGGGAGCCTCGGCAGCCTTGTCGGCGTTCAGCAGCTCGACCTCCCACTCGGCGAGCGGCTCGGCAGCGGTCTCGCCCTCGGCCGGCTTCTGGTGGCGCTCCATGAGGCCCTCGGCAGCGGCGTCGGCGATCACGCGGGTGAGCAGCGACACCGAACGGATGGCGTCGTCGTTGCCGGGGATCGGGAAGGTGACCTCGTCGGGATCGCAGTTGGTGTCGAGGATCGCGATCACGGGGATCCCGAGCTTCTTCGCCTCGTCGATCGCGAGGTGCTCCTTCTTGGTGTCGACGACCCAGAGCGCCGACGGCGTCTTGGTCATGTGGCGGATGCCGCCGAGCGACTTCTGCAGCTTCTCGAGCTCGCGCTTCTTGAGCAGGAGCTCCTTCTTGGTGAAGCCGCTGGTGCCGCCCTCGAAGTCGAGCTGCTCGAGCTCCTTCATGCGCTCGAGGCGCTTGGTGACGGTCTGGAAGTTGGTGAGGAGGCCGCCGAGCCAGCGCTGGTTCACGTAGGGCTGGTTCACGCGAGCAGCCTGCTCCGCGATGGCCTCCTGGGCCTGCTTCTTCGTGCCGACGAAGAGGATGTTGCCGCCGCGGGCCACGGTGTTCTTGACGAACTCGTAGGCGTCGTCGATGTAGCCGAGCGACTGCTGCAGGTCGATGATGTAGATGCCCGAGCGCTCGGTGAAGATGAAGCGCTTCATCTTGGGGTTCCAGCGACGGGTCTGGTGTCCGAAGTGGACGCCGCTGTCGAGCAGCTGGCGGATGGTGACGACGGCCATGGTCGTTCTCCTTGGTGTCAGCGCACCGAACGGTGCGCACTTGCGGTTGAGTGCCGGTCGCGATGCGGCCGATTCCTGGTGCCCTCGGGATCCGCCGCTCCCCGAGCACGCCCCGCGAAGAATCGCGGTGCGAGTGCGTCGGTGAAGACCGATGGCGGCGCGCCGATGAGCGGGCACGCGAAGTCACCCCATAAGAGGTGCCCTGCAAGCATACACGGATTGTCGATACGGGGCATCGCGGCGCGGGTACCGGCGCGCCACCGCGACGAGATCCTCCCCCTCCAAACCGCGCCCACGCGCTCGTCGGGGTGCTCGCGCCCGACCTCCTGTGGATTCCATGCCGTCCGCGCCCACCCGCCCGCAGACTCCCCGCATGAACTCCGCCCCCAGGCTCCGTGCACGTTCCCTGCTCGCCCCGGTTGCCGCGCTGCTCCTCTCCTGGTCGGTCGCGTCGACCGCCGAAACCTCGACGACCGCTTCGGCGGCGCATCGCGGCGCCGAAGTCTGGCCCTCCCCGCTTCCCGGACCGTTCCGCGTCACAGGTCCGTACCGAGCGCCCCCGACGCCGTACGCCTCGGGGCATCGAGTAATCGACCTCCCCGCGATTCCGGGGGCGCCGGTGCGCGCGCCCGTCGCAGGCACCGTCGCGTTCTCGGGCGTCGTGGTGGATCGCCCGGCGCTCTCCATCAGGGTCGACGAGCGCACGGTGCTCTCGATCGAACCGGTCGCCTCGACGCTCGCCCCGGGCGCGACCGTCACGACGGGCGATGAGATCGGCGTCGTCGCCCGGGGCGGCCACTGCGCGGACGAGTGCCTCCATATCGGGGTCCGCGTCGACGGCGACTATGCGAATCCGTTGCGGTTCTTCGTATCGAAGCCGAGGCTCCTGCCGTGGTCGGACGCGTCCGCACCGAGCGCGCGTTCCGCTGCGAGCGCGGTAGTCCCCCCCCGGATCGGAGGCTTCCGTGCGGATGGGCTGGGCGGTTCACGCGCGGGGATGGGCCTGCCGATAGCTCTGCGCGAGGCGATCGGTCGAGACGTGGGTGTACACCTGGGTGCTCGCGAGGCTCGAGTGGCCGAGCATCTCCTGCACGACGCGCAGATCCGCACCGCCGTTCAACAGGTGTGTCGCGGCCGTGTGGCGGAGCGTGTGCGGACCTCGCGGACCGCTCCCGGGCTCCTGCTCGAGCGCGCGGGCCACCAGGCGGTAGATCTGGTGCGCTTGGATCCGCGCACCCGATGCCGAGAGGAACACCGCTGCCGCTGCGCTCTCATGCGCAGGGCCTGCGCCGCCCGAGGCATCAGCCGCTGCGCGGAGCAGCTCCGGCCTGGCTGCCGCCAGGTAGTGCTCGAGGGCGAGCGCGGCGGGGGCTCCGAAGGGGACGACCCGCTCTTTCGCCCCTTTGCCGATGACGCGCACGGTGCGCTGCACTCGGTCCAGCCCGGCGAGGTCGAGGCCGCACACTTCGGAGACGCGCAGTGCCGTCGCGTAGAGCAGTTCGAGGAGTGCCCGATCCCGTATCGCGAGCGGGTCCCCGGTCCGCGCCAGGCTTTCGGCCCGGTCGAGGACTCGCGAGACCTGATCGTCGGAGAGCACTCTCGGGAGCGCACGCGGAGCCTTCGGGGTACGGAGTCGCGATGCCGGGTTGCCGGCGACGAGCCGGTGCTGCTCGAGCCACTTGCCGAACGATTTGAGCGTCGCGACGTTCCGAGCGAGGGTGCTCTGCGCGAGCCCCTGCTCCTGGCGCGACCAGAGCCAGTCCCGGAGCGCATCGAGTCCGATTCCCGAGACGTCCGTTTCGGCGCCCGATTCGGGGTCCGAGGCTTCGAGGTACGCCGCGAAAGAGAGGAGGTCTCGACGGTAGGCGCGAACGGTCTGCGGCGAGTAGCCGTATTCGTACTCGACCGCCGAGAGGAAGCCGTCGATCGCCGTACCGAGATTCATGCCCCTATTCTCGCGCTGCCGTCGGTTTCGGAGCGCCGCGGTCCCGCGCGGCGCCCGACCCGATCACCGATCGACGGCGGCCCCGGTTCCGGCTCGCGAATGCGCGGCTCCCGTTTTCGCCGGCGTTCTGCCACCCACGAGGAACGACAGCAGCACTGCGACGACGGAGGCGCACGCCGCTGCGACGAACGCGAAGTGGATCCCCTGCGCTGCGGCCTCCGCGCTCGCGGCTCCGCCGGAGGCGGCAGCGGCCGCGCCGAAGGACATGATCGTCACGAACAGCGCAGTCCCGGCAGCTCCGGCGAGCTGCTGGAGGGTGTTGAGGATGGCACTGCCGTGCGGGTAGAGCTCGGGTTCGAGTGAGCCGAGCGCGCTGGTCATGAGCGGCGTCATCATGCAGGCCAAGCCGAGATCGAGCACGAGGTTCGCGACCACGATGTACCAGACCGGGACGTCCGGGGTCATGAACGCGAGCATGAGGAGCGCCGCCGAGACGGTCAGAACACCGGGGATGACCAGAGGGCGGGCACCGACACGGTCGAAGAGCGCCCCGACGAGAGGCGCGGCGAGTCCCATCAGCAGCCCTCCGGGCAGCACGACGAGACCGGCCGCTGCGGGGCTCAGCCCGAGCACGTTCTGCATGAAGAGCGGGAGCAGGATCACGGCGCCGAACATGGAGCACATCGCTACCGAGATGAGCGCGACACCGACCCAGTACGGCCGCGAGCGGAACGGCCGCAGATCGAGGAAGGCCGAGGCTCGGCGTTGCAGCACGAGCTGCCGCCAGATGAAGAGGCCGAGGAACACGGCGCCCAGCAGCAGCGGAACGAGCGGTGGCATGAGGCTGTGACCGTTGACGGCTTCGCCGATGCTTCCGAGGCCGAACACGAGGCCCCCGAACGCGAGGGTCGAGAGCAGGGCCGAGAGCACATCGAAGGGAACACGTGCACCCGCACCGCCAGCTCCGACGAGGATCGTTCCGACCACGAGCACGACAGCGGCGATCGGCAGAACGACGACGAACACCGAGCGCCAGCCGGCTGCCGTGATCAGGGCCCCGGAAACGGTGGGGCCGAGTGCCGGTGCCACGGCCATGATGACCGCGATCGTTCCCATCATGCGGCCGCGTCTCCCCTCGGGCACGGCGTTGAGGATGGTCGTCGTGAGCAGCGGCATGATGACCGCGGTTCCCGCGGCTTGGAGGACGCGGGCGAGCACGAGCGCGGAGAACATCGGAGCCAGGGCCGCCAACGCGGTGCCCAGAGTGAAGAGGGTCAGGGACAGCGCGAACACCGCCCTCGGGGAAAAACGCTGCAGCATGAACCCCGACATCGGAATGACCACGGCCATGACGAGCATGTAGATCGTCGTCAGCCATTGCCCCGCGGAAGCGGTGATCCCGAAGTCCTTCATGACCGGAGGCAGGGCGACGCTCATGACCGTCTCGTTGAGCACCATGACGAAGGCGCCGGCCAGCAGCACCCCGATGAGCAGCATCGGGCGACGACTCGACACGGATTCGGTCTCGATTTCGACCGGAGAACGGCCCGATTCGGCGTGCGAAACGGCCGGGGATGACGTGCGACTCACGAGTCTCTCTTTCCAATTTTGTCAGTGACTGCCACTTCTGGCAGCCTATGCCAGATTCGCGCTGCTAGCCTGTGAGGATGCCGACCCGATCGACCCGTGAGCTGTCTCGACAAGTGGTCCGAGAGCGGATCTGCGCACTCGCGATCGAGTTGTTCGCAGAGCGCGGATACGACGAGACCACGGTCGATGACATCGCTCGGGCCGCGGGCGTCTCGGAGCGCACATTCTTCCGCTATTTCGGCACGAAGGACGAGGTGCTCTTCCTCCATGCCGATGCGGAGATCGAGCTTCTGCTCGGCGCGCTGAGTGCACGCCCCATGGACGAGGCACCGTGGCTTTCATTGCAGCGCGCGCTCGAGGTTCTGCTGGACTCCGTCGATCACGATGAGGTTCTCCAGCGCGCCAGGACGTTCAAGCGGATCAACGAACGCTCCCTCACGTCATGACCCGCCAGCTCGCGCATGCTTCGGTCGTGCAGCAGCGGGTCGGCGATCTGCTCTGGGAACGCTGGTGCGCGCATCCGGACCGGGGTCGGGCCGATTTCGACGCGGCCCCTGCCGACATTCAGGTCATTCTGAGGTCACTGGTCGGTGCGGTGCTCGCCATGCTGAATCAGCTCCTTTCGCAGATCGAGGACGAGCCGCTCGAGCACCAGCTCCGCCTGGTCCGCACAGCGTTCGATGCGATCAGACCCGGGCACCCCGCATTCGGCGGCTTCCCCGGTGGAGATTCGGAAACTCTCCGGTGAACCGTGCGGCACCTGCGCTGAACATTCTGATCGTCGGCGCGAGTCGCGGACTCGGACTCGCTCTCGCCTCCGCGCTGCTCGAGGATGGGCACCGCGTGCTCGGCGTCTCTCGAGCCCCGAACCCGCCGGAGCAGCTCGTCACAGCCGACCGCAACGGACCCTTGTCCTGGATCGGCGCCGACTTCTCCGACCCGCGGAAGGCCGCGGAATCGATCGCCGCAGCTCTTCCCAGTTCGATCGACGTGATCCTCTACAACCTCGGGATCTGGGAAGAGAGCGCATTCTCCGGCACGTACGACTTCCTCGCATCCGACGCGGAAGAGGTCGAGACCCTGGTGACGGCGAACGTCACCGGCCCGCTGCTCCTGCTGCATCGCCTGCTGCCCGCGCTCCTGGCGAGCGCGCATCCGCGGGTGATCCTCACCGGCTCGACCTCCGGAGTGCCGCGCAGCGGCCGGCCGGAGGTGGCGTTCGGCGCGTCCAAGTTCGCGCTCACCGGCATCGCCGACGCTCTGCGTGAAGGGTATCGTCAGCACCGCCTCTCGGTGAGCGTGCTGCAGTTGGGGTTCTTGAACACAGATGACCCGTTGACCATGCCCGTCGAGGAAGCCGCGACTCGCGGCGCAGGCGGGCTCGTTCCCGTGCACGACGTCGTCGAAATCGTGCGGACGATGCTGCGGCTGTCTCCGGCCTCCTTCGTGCGGGAGCTCGTACTCCCGGCGATCCTCGACGAACGCTTCTGATCCGCGCGTCCTGGTCCTGCGTTTCGGGATCTGCTCATCTGCGCTGCTCACGCTCGACTCGGCGGAACCCCCACTGATGCGGATGCTCGCCCGCACGCTCCCGTTTCTCGATCAGACCGAGCAGTTCCAGTTCCGCGAGCGCTTCGCGCGCTTCTCCTGGCGCGACACCCGCGAGCCGCACGATCGGTTCCAACTCCCGCGCTCCTCGGAGCGGGATCGCATCGAGAATGCGCTGATGCATGACCGGAGTTCTCCGGGGTCCATCAGCGTTTCCGTGCGAGGAGGAACCACCATCGAGCGCGCCGCCTCGCATGCCTCGGCCACTCCCCTGGGCTTCGAAGGCCAGATCGAGGCCGACGAGTTCGCAGGCATCGCTCGGAGATGTGACGAGCGATGCACAGTATTCGCGAATCAGACGGTGGCAACCGGCAGAAGCAGCCGAAGTAATCGGACCCGGCACGGCGCCGAGCGCACGCCCAAGCTGAGCCGCGTGCCCGGCTGTATTCAACGATCCCGACCGCATCCCCGCTTCCGTGACCAGCGTCGCGGAGGACAACGCCGCCACGAGACGATTGCGCTGCAGGAATCGCCATCGCGTCGGCGCCGTTCCCGGGACGACCTCCGAGCAGACCGCACCGCGCTCCGCGATCTGATCGATGAGGTCCGAGTTGCCCAGCGGATATGGTCGTTCCGCTCCGCCAGCGAGCACCGCCACGGTCGGGGACCCTGCGGCGAGCGCGGCGCGGTGAGCTGCGGCATCGATTCCGTATGCCGCGCCGGAGACGATGGCCGCGCCCGCGAAGCAGACTCCTGAGGTGAGTTCCGCGGTGATGCGCGTGCCGTACGAAGTAGCAGCCCGGGCCCCGACGATTGCCAGCGATTGCAGACCGAGGACGTCCGGGTCACCGCGCACCCACAGCATGACCGGCGCGTGGGGCCCGAGGTCATTGAGCTGTTGCGGCCAGGTGTCGTCCTCGGGAAAGACGACTCGGAGGCCGGTCTCGGCTGCTCTCCCGAGGTCGGCGAGCGTCGCGCTGCGGTCCAGACGCGGTTTCCATCGTTCGATCGCGGCGTGGAGCACTCGGCCCCGAGGTTCGGCCTGCGGGTCCGCTTCTCGCCATGCCTGGCCGAGTTGCTCCGGGGAAGCCCCGGCAAGCAGCAGTTTCAAGGCGTTCGACGCACCCACTGCGTGAATGAGCGCACCGGCCGTTCCGTCTCCGGGTTCGAGGATGCGCGACCACGCCACTCGGGCGATCCTTGCCTCGTCGGCGCCGGAGTCGTCCTTCGATGCTGCGGGAGCAGCGCGGACGCCCGGATGGAGCGCACGCAGTGCTCTGCGCAGTTCGAGGTCCGCGATCACGGGGCCCGGAGCGGCAGGAGGCTGACCCTGCGTTCGGTTGTCGGGGGCGGTCATGTCAGGTCTCCCTCACGGAGGATGAGGGCATGGGCGATCTCCCGACGTCCGGGACGATCGATTTCGGCGAGGTCAGCCAGTGTCCATGCGACTCGGAGCGCTCGGTCGTAGCCTCGGAGCGTCAGCGCTCCGAGCGCGAGTGCCCGGTCGAGCACGACCGTCTCGGAACGGGGCAGCTTCGCAGCCGGCCCGCGGAGCCATTGCCCGGGGAGGTCCGAGTTGACGACCCAGGGTGTTCCCCGCAATCGCTCTGCTGCCCGTGCTCTCGCGCGCGTGACGCGCGAGCGGAGTTCTGCGCTCGTGCGGTTCGCTGCGCCCGCGGTGGGTTCCTGCACGCTCGACACTCGACGCACTTCGATCTTGAGGTCGATCCGATCGGACAACGGGCCCGAGATACGTGATCGGTACCGCATTCTGGCGATGGGTGTGCACGTGCACTCTGCCGCAGCATCGAGAGAGCCGGCGTTCCCGCACGGGCAGGGATTCGAGGCAAGCAGCAACTGCGCTTTCGCCGGGAGCGTCGCACGGAATCGCGCCCGGTGGATGTCGACGGTTCCCGATTCGAGCGGCTGTCTGAGCGCGTCGAGGACATGTCTCGGATATTCCGCGGCTTCGTCGAGGAACAGCACGCCATGGCAAGCACGGGTCACCGCTCCGGGACGCACTCCCCTGCCGTCGCCTCCTCCGATGATCGCGATCGCAGATGCGGTGTGGTGAGGATGTTCGAAAGGCGGACGCACCACCAGGCGTCTCAGCGTGTCGCCTCCGAGGGAGGCGATGCTGCTCGCGACGAGGGATTCCTCCGGGTTCAAGTCAGGAAGGATCGTCGGCAGGCATGCGGCGAGCAGGGTCTTCCCAGCACCCGGAGGGCCGGTCAGTGAGAGATGATGCCTTCCCGCTGCCGCAACGACGAGCGCTTCCACCGCTTCGTCCTGCCCGATGATGTCGGCCATGTCCGGGGTGCCGTCGGGTCTCGGGTGCGTTGGTTCCGCGCCACAGCGGTCGTGCGTTCGAGCCTGTTCGGTCGGTCGCGCGGAGGATCCGGGGGTCACGATCCGCCATGTACGGTCCTCCCCCGAATGCCAGGCAACGGCATCCGCGAGATCGCGGACTGCGATCGTCTCGATCCCAGGCACCAAGGAGGACTCGACCGCGGCTGATTCCGGCACCATGACCCGTTCGAACCCGAGCCGACGCGCAGCGAGAACCGCACCGAGCAGGCCCGGAGGCCGACGGAGCTCGCCGTCCAGCGCGAGTTCTCCCAGGTGCACGACACTGCTCATACGCGCAGCAGGAGCCCGCCCGGAAGCGGCGAGAGCGGCGAGCGCTATCGCAAGGTCGAACCCGGACCCGTGTTTGGGCAGCGCCGCGGGTGCGAGGTTGATCAGGATGAAGCGGTCGGCCAGCTTGAGGCCGACTTTCTCGGTGGCCACCCGCACCCGGGATTTCGCTTCGGCGAGCGCGGTGTCCGGAAGGCCCACGATCCCGATCCCAGGGAGCTGCTGGGAAAGCGCCGCCTCCACGAACACGGGAGATCCTTCGAGCCCTGCCAGCGCGATCGCGGCAGCCCGGCAGACAGCGGGCTCGCTCATACGATTCCCCGAAGATGATCGATCCCGGGGAGCTCCCCCGGCCGCACGGTGATGCCGATCGCATCGATCCTGAGCCGCGCGGCACCCGGGCGCTGCTCCCTGACCCACTGGAGCAGCAGCCGCCTCAGTCTTCGAGCCTTGCGTCGCGTGATCGATTCGAGCGGGCTGCCGTACCCTTGGCCGCTCCGGGTCTTCACCTCGATCGCGACGAGGCAATCCGCCTGATACGCGATGAGGTCGAGCTCTCCTTCCCGTGTACGCCAGTTGCGGGCGAGGATGCGGTATCCGCGGGACTCGAGGTAGTCCGCTGCGGTCTTCTCGCCCCATCGCCCCAGGGTCTGACGGTCGGGAATCGTGTCGAGCGTCCGAGTATTCGTGCTGGTCATTTGCACCTCCGAGCACAGTCTCGGAGGCGGCTCACCGACCGGATGCGCTGCGCACAGGCTCCAGCGCGTTCAGGCGCTCATTCGCGCGTCGATGCCCCTTGGGGAGGAGCGCGGAGTAACTCCGTGACGCGATGACGCGGTGACGCGACTACTTATCGAGCGAGAGCTCTTGCGGCAGGGAGAACTCCCGCGCGGAGAGCTCCTCGACGTTGACGTCCTTGAAAGTGAGCACGCGAACCGATTTCACGAATCGGTCGGCACGGTAGACATCCCACACCCAGACGTCGTTCATGGCGAGCTCGAAGTAGAAGTCGTTCCCGGCGTCGCGCCGCTGCAGATCGACCTCGTTCGCGAGGTAGAAACGCCGCTCGGTCTCGACGACATAGCGGAACTGCCCGACGATGTCGCGGTACTCGCGGAACAGGGCAAGCTCTGCATCGCGTTCGTAGTCGTCCAGGTCGTCTTCGTTCATCGCACCCATCCTAGCGATTCCCCGCGGCAGCCGACAGCACCCGACCTCGCACCCACGCCGACACGCGAGGCAGAGCGCATCTGCGCAACCAGATTGACTTATTCGAACATATGTTCGAATATTGCTCCATGTCAGCCCCTCCGCCGTTCGCGCTCTGCAGCAACGCATCACCGAGATGCAAGTTCCGCAGCTCGGCGATCGCAGCGTGCCGACGCACGCCGAGCTGGGTTCGCTGCTCCCCGGAGGAGCACTGATGCGCGGCGGCAGCTACTCGGTGCAGGGATCGCTGGCGCTCGCATTGGCCCTAGTCGCCGACGCGTCCGCGTCCGGGCTGTGGTGCGGAGCTGTGGGGTTCCCCGACCTCGGGCTCGAATCCGCAGCCGCGATCGGTATCGCCCTCGAACGCTTCGTTCTGGTTCCGCGCCCCGGGGACCGAGCCCTGAACGCCGTCGCCACGCTCTCCGAGGTCCTCTCGATCGTCCTGACGCGCACCTCGGGTTCTGTACGTCAGGCCGATGCCGACCGCGTAGCCGCCCGCTTGCGCGAGCGCGGAGCCGTCCTCATCTGCGTGGGCGACTGGCCTCACCCGACCAGCACTCTTCGGGTCATCGATTCGAGCTGGCAGGGCCTCGGAACCGGCCGCGGTGTCCTCGGTGAACGGACGCTCACCGTGCAGACCCGGGACCGGCGCGGACCGAGTACACGCACCATCAAGTTCGACGGCGGAAGGCCCTCCGTTTCCCGGACACGATTCCTCGAGGCACTCCGATGACGCTCCGGGCAGGGCAGGCTTCGGTCGGACCGGAACGCACGATCGTCATCTGGATACCCGACTGGCCGATCCACGCTCAACGGCTGGAGCGTGAAGCCGAACAGCGAATCGCACCGCAGGAGCCCGCCCCGCCACGAGCGCTGGGCGACAACGCCCTGCACACTGAGAATGCTGTGGGAACGACAACCGCCGCAGCGCCCACCGCCCTCATCTCCGGGCACCGCGTCGTGGCATGCTCAGCCGCTGCCCGCGCAGCCGGAGTGCGCATCGGCCTGCGCGAACGCGAGGCCAGCCGTCTCTGCCCCGGGATCTCGCTGCACCCGCACCACCCGGAGACCGACGACCGCCGCTTCGCCCCCGTGCTCGCCGCAATCGAGCGGCTTGCTCCCGGCACCCAGCAGATCCGCCCGGGCACCTGCGCACTTCGCGCACGCGGGCCCGCGCGTTACTACGGCAACGAGCAAGCAGCGGCGGGGGCGCTCCTCCGGCTCGTCGAGGAACTCGGTTTCCCCGAGGCTCGTGTCGGCATCGCCGATGGTCGGTTCACCGCGATTCACGCAGCACGAGCCGGGAGCGCTGCACACGGAATCGACGCACCTGCCGCTGGAATTCGAGTCGTCCCCCCGTCGGCCTCGGCTCAGTTTCTGAGCGCGCTCCCCGTCTCCCGTGCGGCGCCTCCGGATCTCGCAGAGGTGCTCTTCGGGCTCGGCATCCGTACCCTCGGAGATCTCGCGGCGTTGCCCGAAGAATCCATCAGACAGCGCTTCGGACCGTCCGGCGTGGAAGCGCATCGGCTCGCGGGAGCACGGTCAACCGCACTCGAGCATGCACCGCTTCCTGCGACCCCCGCGAGATCGTCCTGTCCCTCGACTTCGAACCGCCGCTCAGCAGCACCGATCACCTGGCCTTCGCGTCCAGCGCGGCCGCCGAACGCTTCGTCACGGACCTCCTCGCCGAGGCGCTCGTCTGCACCGAAGTGCGCATCGAGCTCATCGACGACGTCGGTATCCGCTACGAACGGACCTGGGCGCACCCCGGGCGTTTCACCGCATCGGACCTCATCAATCGGATTCGCTGGCAGGCCGGCGGGCTGCACGGAGGTACCGAGCGCACCGGCGCGGGAATCGCCGCGCTCCGTGTGGCCCCCGAACGGGTCGAACGCACCGCAGCGCATGAACCCGGCCTGTGGAGCGGCGAACCCGACGAGCGCGTGCATCATCACATCACTCGCTTGCAGAACCTCGTCGGACACGACGGCGCCCTCATCGGGTCGCTGGTAGGAGGTCGGCTCAGCACTGAGCGCCAGCGATTCTCACCCTGGGGTACACGACCGCCCCGCACCGCGCATCGAAGTCTCGGGGCGGGTCCTTGGCCCAGCGGACTCGCCGCGGCCGGAGCACCGACCCGCGTTTTTCCGACCCCGCTCCCGGCGGAGCTGCTGGACGCTTCGGGAAGTCCGGTGACGCTCGACGACGACTTGCTGAGCAGCGATCCGGCGTCCCTCAGAGTCGACGGACACGGACTCTCGCACCGCGTCATCGCGTGGTCTGCACCCTGGCCTGTGCGGGAGAGATGGTGGGCCTCGTCCGTGGAGCGTTTCCGTATGCAGCTGGTCCTCGACGACGGCAGCGCTTGGCTGCTGCATCGCACCGGTCGCGTTCAGCGGGGCCCGCGAGCGCGGAACGCCGGGGGCGAGCCCGTCACGGACGACCCCGACGATGCCGCACGCGCCGACGCGTCCAGAGGGCTTCCGGCGTGGTTCGCAGAAGGACAGTACGACTGAGCATCCGAGAGAGGAGGCATACACATGAAATGGGACAGTTCTCGACGGGAATGGAGTGAGGTCGAACGCATCCTCTCGGCCCGCCCGCCGGTCGGCGCGGAAGACGCATCGCCCGCCCCGGCACGAACGGCGGACGCGGGCGCGGAATCCGCTTCAGCGCGAACCTCCGCGAGCGGAGGCGCTGACCATCCGCAAACATCTCCGGCATGGGTACCGTACGCAGAACTGCACGCGCATTCCCACTACAGCTTTCTCGACGGGTCGAGCTCTCCGGAAGCACTCGTCGCGGAAGCCGCACGGCTCGGCCTCACCGGGATCGCGATCACGGATCACGACGGCTTCTACGGCGCAGCACGATTCGCCGAGGCCGCCCGATTCGCCGGTGCACCGCTCGACACGGTGTACGGTGCCGAACTCTCCATCGGGCTCGACACGCCCCAGCTGGGCGTCGCCGACCCGGAAGGCACGCATCTGCTCGTTCTCGCGAACGGTGTCGACGGATACCACCGTCTCGCCGGAGCGATCACCGAGGCACAGCTCGACGGCGGCGAGAAGGGACGTCCTCGCTACGATCTCGATGCGCTCGCCAGCGCCGCGAACGGCGAGTGGACCATCCTCACCGGGTGCCGGAAAGGCACGGTTCGACGGGCGATGGACACCGCAAGCACGCGAGAATCAGGGAACACCGCAGCCGCCCGCGCGCTCACGGATCTGATCGCCAGGTTCGGTCACGACCACGTCTTCGTGGAGCTCACCGACCACGGGCTTCCCGGTGACGACGTCCGAGTCGATCGGCTGGCGGCGCTCGCCTCCGCCGCGGGAGTCGCGATCGTCGCCACCGGCGCCGTCCACTACGCTCACGCCGGACATGCACAGCTCGCGGACGCCATGGCCGCGATCCGTGCGCGGCGCAGCCTCGACGAGATCGACGCGTACCTGCCCGCGACCGGAGCCGCCCGGCTTCGCTCCGGCGCCTCGATGCTTCGCCGGTTCCCCGGGCATGCGGACGCGGTGACGCGGACGGCGCTCCTCGCCCGGCAGATCGGATTTCCCCTTCGCTCCGCTCGACCGAAACTCCCCAAGCTCGACGTCCCCGAAGGCCACACGCAGATCAGCTGGCTCCGCAAGCTCGCCTGGCAGGGCGCAGCCGAACGGTACCGGCTTCCCGATTCCGAGGTCGAGGACCGGCTCGAACGCGAGCTCGCCGTCATCGAACGGCTCGATTTCCCCGGATACTTCCTCATCGTGCACGACATCGTTCAGTTCGCCAAGAGGCGCGGCATCCTCTGCCAGGGACGCGGCTCCGCGGCGAACTCGGCGATCTGTTTCGTTCTGGGCATCACCGCCGTCGACTCGGTGCGCTACAACCTCCCGTTCGAACGGTTCCTCTCCAGCATGCGCGAGGAAGAGCCCGATATCGACGTCGACTTCGATTCCGAACGCCGCGAAGAGGTGATCCAGTACGTCTACGAACGCTACGGTCGACGCAACGCCGCCCAGGTCGCGAACGTGATCAGCTATCGCCCGAAGAGCGCCGCACGGGACGCGGCGAAGGCGCTCGGCTACACACCGGGCAAGCAGGATCTCGAAGCGCTCCCACCGGATGTCGCCGGCCTCGCGGAGCAGCTCAGGGAGGCTCCACGGCACCTCGGCATCCATTCGGGAGGCATGGTGCTCACCGAACAGCCCGTCGGCGAAGTCTGCCCGATCGAGCACGCCCGTATGCCGGGTCGTACCGTGCTCCAGTGGGACAAGGACGATTGCGCCGCCATGGGACTCGTCAAGTTCGACCTCCTCGGGCTCGGCATGCTCGGCGCGATCCGCATCTCGATGGATCTCGTGGCCGAAGCCCTCGGAGAACGCTGGACGCTCGAGACGATCCCCAAGGAGGAAGCCGGCGTCTACGACATGCTCTGCCGAGGCGATGCCGTCGGTGTCTTCCAGCTCGAGAGCCGCGCCCAGATCAACACGCTCCCCCGCCTGCTCCCCCGACGCTTCTACGACCTCGTCATCGAGATCGCCCTGATCAGACCGGGGCCGCTGCAGGGCGGCGCCGTGCACCCGTATCTCCGGCGCCGGGCCGGCACGGAAGAAACCGATTACCCGCACCCCAAGCTGCAACCGGTGCTCGAACGCACACTCGGCGTCCCGCTCTTCCAGGAGCAGTTGATGCAGATGGCCATGGCGATCGGCGGATGCGATGCCGAGGACGCCGATCTGCTGCGCCGTTCCATGGGCTCGAAACGCGGCACCGAGCAGATGAACACGCTCAAGGACAAGCTCCTGGCCGGCATGGAGCGCAACGGACTCAGCCCCGAGGAATCGGCGCGCATCTACGAGCAGATCGAGGCGTTCGCCAACTTCGGGTTCGCGGAGAGCCACTCCATCAGCTTCGCGTTGCTCGTCTACGTCAGCGCATGGCTCAAGCTCCACTACCCGGCCGCGTTCCTCGTCGGCCTCCTCCGAGCGCAGCCCATGGGCTTCTACGCACCGCGCACCCTCGTCGAAGACGCGCGTCGCCACGGCGTCCAGGTCCGCCCCGCCGACGTGCAGCATTCCGAGGCGCACGCGTCGCTCGAACCGCAGGATCTGCCCAAGCACGGCGCACCCTCGCACGGCGCACCCCCGTACGGCGCACCCAAGCACGGCGCACCTCCACACGGCGCACCCGGGCGGGACGAGCAGCACGCCCCATCGGATCGGATCGCTCCCAGCGGCCTCGCGGCGTGCGCCGACGCCGAGCAGCCGCCGATTCCGCCGTTCGTCCGGGGGTCCGCCGACGACTCGGGACGGCATCGCCGTGACCGCCCATTCGTCGTGCGGCTGGGGCTCTCCGGGATCCAGGGCATCGAGACGACGGTCGCCGAACGGATCGTCGCCGCGCGCAAGGCAGGGCCGTTCGTCGACCTCGCGGACCTCGCAAGGCGCGCCGATCTGGATCGCAGGCAGCTCGAGTGCCTGGCCTCCGCCGGGGCCTGCGCGGGCCTCGACATGGATCGCAGAGCAGCGCTCTGGAGCGCCGGCCCCGCTTCGGACAACCGAGACCGTTATCTGCCCGGGATCGCCGTGCACGTGCAGCCGCCGCTCCTCCCGCTGCTCACTCCGGAAGAGCAGACCGCACTCGACCTCTGGACCACGGGCGTGATCGGCGAGTCCCGCCACCCGCTCGCACTGCTCCGTGAGCGCCTCGACCAGCGCGGCATCGTCCGCTCCGACCGGGTCAAGCAGCTCCCGCCCGGTAGGCCCGTCGCCGTCGCCGGTATCGTCACCCACCGCCAGCAGCCGCCGACCGGCGGCGGAGTGGTGTTCCTCACGCTCGAAGACGAGTCCGGGACCGTCAACATCATCACCTGGGCGGACGTCTGGCAGCGATTCCGCACGATCGCGCGTTCATCACCGGCGCTCATCATCTCCGGGGTGCTCGAACGGTCGCCCGAAGGAGTCGTGAACGTCGTCGCCGCCGAGTTCGAACCGCTGCCCGCGCCGCAAGCGGTCTCCTCGCGGGATTTCCGATGACGCGACAGCCCCGGCGATATGCTGGCGACGTGACTCCTTCAACGGCTCTCCTCACCGATCGCTACGAACTCACCATGGTCGATGCAGCCCTCGCATCGGGCACCGCGCACCGGCGGAGCATGTTCGAACTCTTCGCTCGCAGGCTCTCGGGCGGTCGACGCTACGGCGTGGTCGCCGGCACCGGCCGGCTCCTCGAGGCGATCGAGCAGTTCAGGTTCACCGACGCCGAACTCGAGTGGCTTCGTGCAGCAGACTTCCTCCGATCCGAGACCCTCGACTGGTTGGCCGACTACCGGTTCTCCGGCAACATCTGGGGCTACCCCGAAGGCGAGGTCTTCTTCCCCGGATCACCCATCCTCACCGTCGAATCCAGCTTCGCCGAAGGAGTCCTGCTCGAGACGCTCGCGCTCAGCATCCTGAACGCCGATTCCGCAGTCGCCACCGCGGCGTCCCGAATGAGCCACGCCGCGAACGGCAAGCCCCTCGCAGAGATGGGGTCTCGCCGAACGAGCGAGCGCAGCGCCGTCGCCGCAGCACGCGCCGCCTACATCGCAGGCTTCACCGCCACGTCCAACCTGGAGGCCGGGCGCAGCTACGGAATCCCGACCATGGGCACCGCGGCGCACGCGTTCACCCTGCTCCACGACAGCGAACAGGCCGCATTCGAGGCCCAGGTCGCGGCACTCGGCACCGGGACGACCCTCCTCGTCGATACCTACGACATCGAACAGGGCGTGCGCACCGCGATCGACGTCGCCGGCACCGGTCTCGGAGCCGTCCGCATCGACTCCGGCGACCTCCCCGTCGTCGTCGCGCAGGTACGCGAACTCCTCGACAGCCTCGGAGCGACCGGAACGAAGATCACGGTCACCAACGACCTCGACGAGTACACGGTGGCCGCCCTCGCGTTCTCCCCCGTGGACAGCTTCGGGGTGGGCACGTCCGTCGTCGTCGGCTCGGGAACCCCGACACTCGGCATGGTCTACAAGCTCGTCGCACGCACCGACGACACGGGCGACTGGGTCTCCGTCGCGAAGAAATCCACCGACAAGGCCTCCGTCGGCGGACGCAAGAGCGTCCGCCGGATCTTCGACGCGGCCGGTCGCGCGCAGACCGAATTGATCCTCCTCGGCGACGGTCCCGGGGGCGAGCCCGAGGGCGCCGACCTCACCGCACCGAACCGAGAAGTACTGGTCCCCCTCGTGGTCGACGGAGCCGTGCAGGCCGGGTTCACCGGATCCGAAGGGATCGCCGCAGCCCGCGAACGCCATGCCCGCTGCGTCGCCGAGCTCCCCCGATCGCGATGCGCCTCACGCGCGGAGACCCCGCGATCGCGACCGAGTACCGCTGAGCCGAGAACACGCCAGAACGCCAGAACGCCAGAACGCCAGAACGCCAGAACGCCAGAACGCCAGAACGCCAGAACGCCAGAACACCAGAACGGTCGTTCACCCCGGCGGGTGAACGACCGTTCTCGTCTCGGAGATCAGCGAAGCCGCAAAGCTTCGCGCAGCCCTGCTCAGTCCTTGCGCATGCGCTCGTAGACGCGCTTGCAGTCCGGGCACACCGGGAACTTCTCGGGATCGCGCGAGGGCGTCCACTTCTTCCCGCAGAGCGCGCGCACCGGCTTCCCCGTCATGGCGGACTCGAGGATCTTGTCCTTCGGTACGTAGTGGGAGAAACGCTCGTGATCGCCGTCCTCGACCTGGTCCTGATTCAGCAGCTCCTCGAGCTCGCGGTCCAGCACATCGGTGCCACCGGCCGGAGAGGAGTCGCCGCGCGTGAAGATACCCATGAGTCGATTCTACGCGGGGAGCCCGGATCGGCGCTGCGAGTTCCGATTCGGAACCGGGCTCAGTCGAAGACCTGCGTCGCAGCGATGAGCTCGGGACCGCGGCGGTCGAAGATCTTGCCGCCGAGCAGGATCCCGAGTCCGAGGATCCCCACGCCGTAGACCACGCCGAAGGCCAGGGCCGCGAGATTCCACATGGGAGTCACATCGACCAGTGCGACGACCGCGATCCACACCGCGGGCACCGAGAACACCAGCGCCGCGATCATCGACAGGGTCTGAGACAGCCCGGATCCGGAACCGGACCACTGGGGCTGCGCGAACGGACTGTCTCCCGGACGGGTGGTCGGATACGGGATGAGTACGGAGAACACGCTCGAGACGCCGCACGTGACGAGCAGTACGGCGAGGTTCATGCCGATCACCGCGGGGAGCACCCGCCACTCGCCCATGACGGTGACCGTCACGGTCGATCCGATCAGCGCGACCGGCAGGCCGATCAGCAGCACGGGCGCAAGACGGCCGCGGCGATCGTCTCGACCGGCGATACCGCTGGCGACATGGCTCCAGATCGCGGTCGAGTCCATGGCGACGTCGTTGTGCAGCGACCACGCGAGCAGCAGGAGGATCACCGGCAGCGGGACCGCGGCCAGCGTGCGCAGATCCGCACCCGCGACCCAGAACGCGAGGATCATCAGCACCGGGACGAACGGAATCGCCGACAGCCCCACGCGGTAGCGGGGGTCGCGACTCCAGTAGGTGAGCACGCGCGCAGCGATGACGGACGCGGGCTTCGCCGAGAAACGTTCGAACCAGCCCAGCCCCCGGCGGGCGATCGCCGGGTCCGCCGGCCGCTCGACCGACTGGAGGGACGCTCGGACGATCGGGAACCAGATCGCGAGCAGCACGAGCACACCGGCGAGGACGACGCCGAAGTGCAGGAGCGCCGCGCTCGGATCCCCGCTCGCGGCCTGCTGGGCACCCGCGAAGGCCGCGCCGAACGGCGACCAGCCGAGCGCCCGCGCCGCCGCGGCGGTACTGCCCTCGGGCGCACCGGAGATCGCGGTGACGCCGAAGAACGCGAGCGGGAGGATCGCGATCAGCAGAACGGTCCCGACGACTCGCAGCACTCCGCCGCGGTCGTGCCCGAACCAGAGCTTCGAAAGCGCCGACGAGACCCGGGCCGCGATGAGCGCGAACAGGTAGGCGAGCGCTATCCCGATCACCAGGGCCCAGATCGGCTGCTGCCATTCCGGGCGCAGCGCGGCGAGCGCCACGAGCCAGACCAGGAGCAGGATCGCGGGCCAGGTCAGCACCGTGCTGAACAGCAGCGCGGAAGCGATGGACCCCGGCCGTGCCGGAACCGAGGCGAACTGCCGGGGTTCGAGGTGCCCGCGGTTCGCGAAGAACGGGACGAGCAGCGCAGCGCCGAGCAGCGCGGAGCCGATGAAGACGTCGAGATCGGCGCGGGCGTCCGCCTCGTGCAGGAGCAGCGTCGGCAGCCAGGCGAGTGCGACGGCGGCAGCAGCGGCCAGCAGACCGATCAGCACCGCCCGCAACGCCCGCGTCGCCGATCCGCGGAACGCGGAACCGAGCAGCGTCAGACGGAGTCGGAGGAGCCGTGCAGCCACTGCAGTCCCTTCTCTGCGCCGGACTCGCCGGTGAGGTGCGCGAACCGCTCTTCGAGGCTCATGCCGTCGCGGACCGCGTCGACCGTGCCCTGGGCGATCACACTGCCGTCGACGATGACGGCGACGTGGTCGCAGACGCGCTGGATCAGGTCGAGGCTGTGGCTCGACATGATGACGCTCCCGCCGCCGGCCACGAACTTCTCCAGGATGTCGGTCACGTTCGATGCGGAGACCGGGTCGATGGCCTCGAACGGCTCATCGAGCACGAGTACCTCGGGTGCGTGGATCATCGCGCACGCGAGGCCGATCTTCTTCTGCATGCCCGCCGAGTAATCCGAGACGAGCCGGTCCATCGCCGACCCCAGGCCGAACGCCTCGGCGAGTTCGGCGGCGCGAGTGGCGACCGCGTCCTCGCGGACGCCGTTGAGGATACCGGTGTAGTAGAGCAGCTGCGCCCCGGTCAGACGGTCGAAGAGCCGCAGCCGGTCGGGCAGGGTGCCGATCAGGCGCTTCGCGGCGGGCCCGTCCGCCCAGACGTCGATGTCGCGTACCGTGATGCGACCGGACGTCGGGCGGTTCAGCCCGCTGATCATCGAGAGCGTCGTCGTCTTGCCCGCGCCGTTGGGGCCGACGATGCCGGTGAAGGATCCCGCGTGCACCTGGATCGAGACGTCGCTCGCTGCAGCGACCTGCCCGTAGTTCTTGGTCAGCACCTCGGTGCGGAGGACGACCGGGTTCTGCGTCGCCAGACGTCCGCGCTCGCGGGCGCGGACGATCGAGGGAACCGGCACCTGGATCCTGCCGGTTCGCGGGGCAGCATCGTTGGGCGCGGCAGCGTCTGCAGCAGATGCGGACTCGGCGGAGCCGGAGTCGACGCGGGCAGCCTCGACCGGCGCTTCTGGCATGGAGGACGGGGAGTTCGACGGCACCTGCCTAACCTACCAAACCTCGTGCCGCCCCGGCTCACAGCCGAGTCCCCGGTTCGCGCCGTCACCCGGCAGAATGTTCGTGTGCCCTCCGCAGCGATTCCTCCGAAACCCCGTGCCGTCGCCTGGCGTTCGCTCCGCCTGCTCACGCTGCGCGATCTGAAGGTCCGCTACGCGACCTCGCTGCTCGGCTATCTCTGGTCCATTCTCGACCCCCTGCTCATGAGCCTCATCTACTGGTTCATCTTCACGCAGATGCTCAAGCGGGGGCTCGGCGAGGATCCCTACATCGTCTTCCTCCTGTGCGCCATGCTCCCGTGGGTCTGGTTCAACGGCGCCATCTCGGATTCCACCCGGGCGTTCCTGCGCGACATCAAGCTCGTCCGCTCGGTCGCGCTTCCCCGATGGATCTGGGTGGGGCGCATCGTCTGCTCCAAAGGGATCGAGTTCCTGCTCAGCCTGCCCGTGCTCATCGTGTTCGCAGTATTCTCCGGCGCGCACGTCGGGTGGCAGATCGTCCTCTTCCCGGTCGCCGTCCTGCTGCTCGCTGCCCTGGTGCTCGGGCTCGGCCTGCTCATCGCACCGCTGACCGTCTTCTTCCGCGATCTCGAGCGCGCGACCAAGCTCGTGCTGCGGCTGCTCTTCTACGCCTCCCCGATCATCTACGGAGCGAGCGACCTGCCCGAGGCGGTCCGCCCCCTCGCCTGGATCAACCCGCTCTCAGGCATCTTCTCTCTGTTCCGCGCGGGGTTCTTCCCCGATCAGCTCGATTGGGCGCTCGTCGGGGTCTCGACTGCCCTCACCGCGGTCGCCCTGATCGCCGGCATCCTCGTCTTCCGCCGCACCATCGGCGGCGTCCTGAAGGAGCTCTGACGTGACCGCCACGGACTCCCCCATCATCCAGGCGTCGAACCTCGGCGTCCGCTTCCGCCGCAATCGCGGCGCCCGTCGCAGTTTCAAGGATCTGCTCTCCGGCGGTTCGCGCCGTCGCGCTCCGAGCGAGTTCTGGGCGCTGCGCGACGTCTCCTTCTCGGTGCACGCCGGCGAGGCGATCGGCGTCGTCGGTCGCAACGGGCAGGGCAAATCGACACTGCTCAAGCTCGTCGCGGGCGTCCTGCTGCCCGACGAGGGTCGCGTCACCGTGCACGGCGGGGTCGCGCCCCTCATCGAGATCACCGGCGGCTTCGTCGGGGACCTCACCGTCCGCGACAACCTGAACCTCACCGCCGGCCTGCACGGGCTCAGCCGCGCCGAGATCGCGGCTCGCTTCGACGACATCATCGATTTCGCCGGAGCCGCCGACGTCCTCGACACGCCCTACAAGCATCTCTCGAGCGGCATGCAGGTGCGGGTCGCATTCTCGCTCATCTCGCAGCTCGACGAGCCGGTGCTGCTCGTCGACGAGGTACTCGCCGTCGGCGACCGCGCGTTCCGGGAGAAGTGCTACCGGCGCATCGATGCTCTGCTCGCCGAAGGGAAGACGCTGTTCCTCGTATCGCACAACGAACGGGACCTACGCCGCTTCTGCGCGCGCGGCCTCTACCTCGACCGGGGCGCCCTCCGGCTCGACGGCCCCATCGACGAGGTGCTGAAGCGGTACAACGCGGACCATCCCGCGTGATCCCGCGCGAGGACGGGCGATCCGTCAGCGAAGCGCGCGCGGCACGTGCGAGGATCGACGGGTGACGACTCCTCGCCCCGAGCTCCCCGTGCTGCCCGCGGTCAGCTTCATCATGCCCGTGCTCAATGAGGCCGACTACCTCGAGCCCGCGGTCCGAACGGTGCTCGCGCAGGAGTACCCGGGCGCCAAGGAGATCGTGCTCGCGCTGGGTCCGTCGACGGACGGGACCACGGAGATCGCTCATCGGCTCGCGGCCGAGGATCCCCGCGTGCGGCTCGTCGACAACCCCGGGCGGGACATCCCCATCGCGTTGAACCTCGCCATCGCGTCGAGCCGCCATCCGGTCGTGATCCGGGTGGACGCGCATTCCGAGCTCACCCCCGACTACGCCGCACGGGGCATCGAGTCCCTTCGGGAGCAGGACGCCGACAATGTCGGCGGCATCATGCGCGCTGCGGGTCGCGGCGCCGTGCAGCGCGCCATCGCCCGAGGGTACAACAGCCCCTTCGGGCTCGGCGGCGGCGCCTACCACGGCGATGGGATCGCCGGCCCGGCCGAGTCCGCCTACCTCGGTGTGTTCCGGCGCGACGCGATCGAGCGCGCGGGCGGCTTCGATCCCGAGATCCGGCGCGGCGAGGACTGGGAGCTGAACCTGCGGATCCGACGGGCAGGGGGCGCATCTGGTTCGATCCGCGGCTGCGGGTGACCTACTGGCCGCGGGCGAGCTTCGGCGCGCTCGCTCGGCAGTTCTTCGCGACCGGCGCCTGGCGCGCGGTGCTCGTCCGAAAGTACGGCAGAGCCAATCCGTGGCGCTTCTTCGTCCCGGGAGCGCTGGTGCTCGGAGTGTCGGCCGACCTCATCGTCTTCGCCCTCCAGTGTGCGGGCCTGCTCCCCTGGTGGTCGCTGTGGTCGGTGCTGCACCTCGGCACCCTGGGCTACCTCGCGGGAGTCCTGCTCGGCGTCACCCGAATGCCCGACCAGCAGGGCTTCGGCGACCGTCTGCTCTCGTTCCGCACCCTGGTGACGATGCACTTCAGCTGGGGCGCCGGATTCCTCAAGGGAATCCTGCTCGGCGGCGGTCGCACGGTCGATCGCTCACGAACGGAATAGCCGCGGACCGGTTCCGGCCTTCTCCGGCCGGTTCATTTCCGATCGGCGCCGACGGAGGCGGGTCCTTCCGGGCGTCTAGCCCAACGCACCCCGCTGCACGAGCGCGTCGACGACCCGCGCAGAGGCTCCCCCGTCGTCGTGCGGCACGAAACTCGCGCACCAGGCGTCGTAGCGCGCGCGGACGCCTCGCACCCAGTCGGCGTCGCCCCCGTCGGCCGCGATCTCGCGGGCGCACGCGACGACCTCGTCCCGGCGCGTGAGCAGCGGCCCCGGAGCACGCTCTTCGAAGTCGAAGGTGAAGCCGCGCTCCCGATCGCGATAGGACGCGAGATCCGGCACGAAGAAGGCCATCGGAACCCGCGCGACGGCGGCATCGAACATGATCGATGAGTAGTCGGTGACGAGCAGGTCGGCGGCCAGCAGCACGTCGTTGACGTCGGGGTACCTGGACACGTCGAGCACGCGGGGGTGCTCCACACCGTAGCGGCCGAACCCGTGGGTCCTGGTGTGCCCTCGAGCGGCCACGATCCAGCCGTCTCCGAGCTCATCGGCCAGCGCGCGCACGTCCAGTTCGTCGACGAGCTCGACGCCCGAGTCCCGCCAGGTCGGCGCGTAGACCAGCACTCGTGCGCCCGCCGCGATGCCGAGGTCGCGCCGCGCCCGGTCCACCGCCAGCGGAATCCGTGCGTCACCTACGACGGATGCGGCGAGCCGGTCGTCGCGCGGGTAGCCCGTCTCGAGGATCTCGCCGCGGAAGGCGTAGCTCCGTCGGAACTGCTCCGTCGAATGCGGGTTATGCGACAGCATGACGCTCCAGCGTCGGCTTTCCCGTCGGATCGCGATCCTGGTCCGGAGGCCCACGTTCGGGCGTCCGAGCGCGAGGTGCTTCAGCATGGTCCCGTGCCAGGTCTGCAGCACCGTCTGGTGGCGCCCGCGACGGAATCGGAAGCGCAGCCAGTCGTTGACCACGAGCAGGCGCGATCGGCGCCGAGCGGCGAACCAGTCCGCCGAACCGACGAGGAGCGGCGTCGCTCCCGCAGGCACCGTCTGTCGTTCGCTCGTGACGCTCCAGAACCGCGGGGCTTCCGGGAATCGGCTCGCGATCTCGCGATCGAGGGCCAGCGGGTTGCAGGTGACCTGGCGACCGTAGAAGCTCTCGAAGAACACCGCCCCGTCGGGGATCCGCTCGGCATCGCCCGCCGAGAGCCGCAGTGCGGCCGCGAGCACCCGCGTCGCCGCCCCGCCCTCGGGATGCGCGTGGAACCGGTCCGCGAGTGCGCGGCTCGCCGCAACCGCACCGCGCCGTGCGGGCGCGTCCTCGGGGAGGACTTCCGAGAGTCGGTCGAGGGTCTCCCGCCAGGTGCGCTCGATGCGGCCGCTCGCGGTGACCTCCAGCGGCTCGTAGAGACCGCGGGTGGCTGCGTACGCCTCCAGATCCGGCGCGAACCACACGATGGGGCGCGAGAGCAGCGAGAAGTCGATGGCGATCGAGGAGTAGTCGGTGATGACGGCGTCGAAGGCCCCGAGGAGCGGGGTGATATCGCGCACGAGGTCCGCGCCGAGCCCGTGGATCCGTCCTCCCAGCGCCTCGGAGTAGGCGCCTGCGCCGAGGGGGTGGGAGCGGATCACGAGGTGCGCGCCCAGACGCTCGAGCGCCCCTCGGATCGCCGCCAGCTCCGCCGCGTCGGGGATCGCCGGATCCGGGTCGCCGTCCCGCCAGGTCGGCGCGTAGAGCACCAGCGGGCCGGAGAGGTCGGCCTCGTGTCCGGGAGGGAACGCCTCGGTTCCGGCGTTCCGCAGGAGCTCCAGCACCCGCGCTCTCGCCTCCGCCGCTGCCGCAGGATCCCTGCGCTGTTCGGCGAGGGCATCATCCCGCGGATCTCCGAGCACCTGTACACGGCCCGGGTCGACCCGGAATGCCGAGCGGAGCCGCTCGGCGGACTCGACGGATCCCGCGACGTAGAGGGCCACCTGCTTGGCCCCGGCTTCGTACATGCGGCGCAGCAGGATCCGGACCGGCGCGGGTCCTCCGATGCGGGTCGTGACCGGGGAGTCGAGGTGGAGCCGCTTCAGCGGGGCGCCGTGCCAGAGCTGGATGATGCGTCCGCCGAACACGCCAAAGCGGTTGGCGTCACCCAGCCCGTGGGTCACGACGATGCGGCCGGCGCGGAGCGTCGCCCAGAAGCCCCGGCGTCCCCGCCGGTGCACGGGCCGGAAGCCCTCGGACTCGGCGAGCGCCGCTTCGGAATCGTCGGCGACGAGCCAGATGATCCGTGCGCTCGGGTCGGTGCGTCGGAGCTCGCGAGCGAGCGCGAGCGCGCCTTCTCCCACGCCGATGCCGCTGCCGAACACCCAGAGAGTCGCGATCCTCGGGATGAACCAGGAGAGCAGGAGCGAACCCGCGTACTTGGGTATCGCGAGCACCTTCTCGAGGTTGCCTCTCGCGAAGCCGAATCCACCGCTGCTCATCTGCTCCACTCTAGCCGTCCGGCGCCTCTGCGGTCCCGCTGCGCGCGCCGAAGGGGCGGTCGCTCGATGCGACCGCCCCCTTCGTTCGAGTCGGGTTCCGCGTGCGCGGCGGGGTCCTCAGTACTTGAGGGTGCCGAGCGTCGCGGTGGTCTCCTCGGTCTTGCCGTTGCGGATGTACTCGAGCTTCACCTTGCTTCCGCCCTCGTGCATGCGGATCAGGCCGGATACCGAGGTGCCGGACGAGGCGGGCACGCCGCCGACGGAGGTGATGATGTCCCCGGCCTTGAGGCCGGCCTTGTCGGCTGCGCTCCCGCTCTCGACGGAGCGGACCAGTCCGCCCGCGTGGCTCGCATCGCCGGAGGGGTCGGACACCGATGCGCCGAGCAGGCCGTGGCTCGGCTGCTTGCCGTCGATGAGTGCATCGGCGACGCGGGTGACCAGGTTCGACGGGATGGCGAAGCCGAGGCCGACGCTGCCGGCGGTCTGCTGATCGCTGCCGTTCGAGGCGATCGCCACGTTGATGCCGATCAGCTGCCCGTCCCCGTTCAGGAGCGCGCCACCGGAGTTCCCGGGGTTGATCGAGGCGTCCGTCTGAATGACGGGGAGGGTCACCGTGCCGCCGGAGGACTGCTGCTGGCTCTGGCGTCCGCCGTTCGAGCCGCCACCGTTGCCGTCGGAACCGCCGTTGCTGCCGCCCTGGCCCGGGTCCTGGAAGCGGAAGTCCCAGGGGAAGCCGTTGCCGTCGTTCGAGCCGCCGTCGCTGCCCGAGCCGCCGTTGCCGCCCCCTGGTCCGGGGACTGCGTGTTGTCGGGGATGAGCGGGCTGCCGACGGAGATGCCTCGGTTGAGGGCACTGATCACACCGCTGGTCACGGTGCTCGCGAGGTTCAGCGGGGCGCCGATCGCGACCGTCATGTCGCCGACGTTGAGCTTGTCGGAGTCCGCGACCTTGATCGGGGTCAGGTCCGTGGCGTCGACCTTCACGACCGCGAGGTCCGCGTAGGGATCGACGCCGACGATCTTGCCCGCAAGGATCCGGCCGTCGCTGGTCATGACGCGGATCGTGGGGTTCTTGCCCGCCGCCCCGTCGAGAGTGACGACGTGCGCGTTCGTGATGATGTACCCATCGGAGCGGTAGACGACGCCCGAGCCGGAGCCCTGCGAGGAGCTGCCCGACACCTCGAGCGTCACGACGCTCGGAGTGGCGACGGCGGCGACGCCGGAGACGTTGGTGGCGGTGCTCCCGTTCTTGAGCGTGAGGGTTCCACCGTGACTGCTCGTGCTGGCCGAATCGTTCGAGTTGGCGGCCACGACCGCCGCGGCTCCGCCGCCGACGAGTCCGCCCACGAGTGCCCCGATCGCGAGCCCTGCGAGCAACGCTCCGCTGCGCCCGCGGCTCTGCTGGGGAGCCGCCCCGGCGTGCGGTGCCGGCTGCGGCCCAGCAGCATACTCGGGAGCCTGCCCGAAGGCGGCTCCGGGCTGCTGCGCGAACTCGTGCTGCACCTCGGGCTGCGCGTACCCGCCGACGATACCCGCGGCGGGAGCGGCCGTCTGAACGCCCTGCGGGAAGCCCTGCCCTGCGGGAACTCCGGAATGCTGCGCGACGGGCTGCTGCGGCAGGGTCTCGGGAAGCTGCACGGTCGGCTGAGTGGTCTGCTGGGGCATCTGCTGCGGGTCGGCCGCGGGGGTCTGCGGCTGCGCCTGCTGGGGAGCGGTCGGCTGCGCTGCCGGCGCCTGGTCCAGTGCGTCCGACGCGGGCACCTGGGGCACGCCGCCCTGCGGGGCCTGCCCGGACGGAGTCTGTGCGGGCTCGTGTTCAAGAGTCGTACTCATTTGGGGGTTCCCTTCTCGATGCACCCAGACTGCCCACCAATCCTATGAAATTGGCTTGTGCATGCTCCATAACCGCCCCGAACGGCTCAGCGCGCAACCGGGGTCGCGTTCGTCCTCCGGGAATCCGGTGCAGGCGAGGAACGGGCGGACTCTCGCCCGCGCCGCTCCCCGACTGCACCGGCCTTGGCCTGTCTCGGTCAGGTCCGGCGCGAGCCGCGCGCCCTCATCGCGATTCCGATCCCATTTCGGGCGCCGTCCGGCGTGCTTCGCGGCGCTGCGGAACGCCGACGCGTTCCGACACGAATCGCCAGAATCGCCGCGCACAGGATGAGGGCCGAACCGATGCCGATAATGGCCCCTCCCGGAAGACCGCCGGTCCGCGGCAGAGCTTCCGGCCGAGCAGTCGCGGGAGGATCTTCGGGTGCCGCCTGGATGATCGTCCGCTCAGTATCCAAGCCGCACTCGCCGCGATGCAGTTCGACGCGCGGGGCCTCGGGCCCGTTCCCCGGGACGGTAGCCGTTTCGACCCAGTACCCGGTGCCCGCACTTCGAGCACGGAGCTCCGGAGAGGCGAACCGACCAGCGGCACCGATGGGCACTGCCGCCGTACGCCCGACCGGCTGCGCGAGGCAGTACGCCTCTGGGCTCAGGCTTTCGAGCTCGGACGCGCTCCAGCGCATGACCTCGCCCATCGCGTCGCGCTTCGGCTGCCATCGCTCATCGAACTTCGGCTCGCCGGCCTTCGGCTGGAGATAGAACGTGAAGTCGATCTCGGTCCCCCGGGGCACGACCCCCTCCACGACCGCATGGTCCCTGATCCCATCGCCGACGAGCGCCTGCTCCTGCGCTTCGGTACGAATGCTCGGCACCTCGATCTCCGCGGTCTCGTCCGGAATTCCATAGTCGTCGCACCAGTCCTCGAACGCACCGGCCGCACGAGGGTCCTGGTCCTCCTGTCTCAGACAGGCCTGCACGGTCACCCACCCGCGAGTCCCGTGCGGGAGCTCCATGGGTTCGCTCTCCACCACGCCAGGCGCGTTCACCTCGACGAACGAGGCGGCGAGCTCGGGGGCATCCGCAGGGGCTCGGCCCGCCGCTCGGGACGCTGTTCGCTGCCGTACGCGGTCAGCCGGATTCTCGCCGGGATCCGGTCCCCGTTCTCGTCCCGCAGCCATGCCCCGTGCTGCAGTTCAACGGTCACGCGGTCGCTGAACCCGCGATGATCCCATCGCAGCCCGTCCGCAGAGATCCGGGTCGTCCAGCGCAGGGCCGTCGCGACGCGGTGCTGCTCCTCGGAGACGCCGAACCGGTCCTGGAAGCGGTACTCCGGATCGATCAGACCCGCCGATCGCACATCCTGCGGCTGCCGGTCACCCCGGATCCGCCACACCCAGACGTAGTAGCCGGCTTCGTCCGGCGCCGAGTCCGCGGAGACCGAGTACTCCCCAGGACCGCGGGAGGCCAGAAGGGTCGCACGGGCCGCGACGGGGGCACCGGCGGGAACCCGCTCGCCCTCGACAGGCGCCTGCGCGAATGGTCCGTAGACCGTGCCTTCCGCACGGACCGGCGCGTGCTCGACTTCGCCACCCTTCATCCGCCAGGGCCAGGGCCTGCCCTGCTCCTCGATAGCGAGGGTCACCGTGTCTGCGAAGCGGTCCCGTTCGCGGATCAGGTCGACCTGCGGCACGCGCGTCGTCAGCACCGGTTCGAAGCGTTCATCATGTTCGAGCGAGGTCGGCTCGAACCGCCCTTCCCGTCGAGCCTGACCCGGCCCGATGCCGGCGCCGAGACGCTGCTGCGCGTCCACTGTCGGTGGATGCAACCGCAAGGAGTCCGGCCACTGCGCTTTCGACACCTTCCACGCTCCCTCTGCGGTGACCGTTCGCTTGCGTTCCCATCCGTCCGCATGCAGTTCGGCCCGCCAGGCGACGGTTCCCGCGGCACCGTCCACGATGGTCCTCGTCGTCGATCCGTCCGGGAATCGAGCTCCCGCGATGGTCACCGATGTCGTGCCGCTCGGATAGGAGAGCTCGCCGCTGCGGAAGCCGTCGTCAGCTCGGAGTTCCAGAGCGCCCGGCAACTCGATCCGCACCGGAACGGCATTCGTCCTGGCTTCGCTCGCCAGTGCCCTGGCTCGCTGGACGATGTCCGCCGCCCCATGCGTCTCGGCCCAGATGATGTGGTGTTTCATCCAGGCGTCCGTTCCCGGGTCCGGCCGAACCAGCCATACGGCGAGTTGCACCGCTGCGGCCGCCCGAGGGTCACGGGTCGCGCCGTGCACCGACAACAGGTAGTTCATGCGCCGGATGGTGTCTCCCCCTGCAGCGGCACTCGACACCGCACCGGACCATCCCGTCTGATCGAACGAAGTCGTCCAGAACGCCGGAAGCTCTGAGACGAGCGCAGGCTCGCGCTGGGCACCGGCCGGCATCCTTCCTCCGGGTTCCAAGCAGTAGACGATCTCGCCGTTCGACGAGCGGAAGTTGCCGAGTTCCCATCCGGCGATGGACACGACGTCAGCGCTCTCGGCGGCTCTCGCAGCCGGGATGCGCTCGATCATCAGCAGCATCAGCAACAGCGTGAGCACGAGGACTCCAGCGGCCAGCGCGGCGGTGTTCCGGCCCGGAGGAATCCGGCCGGGAACGCCGTCGCGCCCGCCCGGCGGGAGAACCGCGCGCATTCGGGGAGGCAGTGGCATGAATCTCCTTTCGCGGCGGAGGATCCGCCGGGCGACCAGGATGCGCGGCGACTCGCCTCGGGACGGCGCTATCCACAGCACCATCGACACGCCCGGGATGCGTCTTCCAGGACTCAGGCTTGCCCTTCACGCAGACCGGGGTTATAGTTAATTCTTGTGCCGCGGGGTGGAGCAGTTCGGTAGCTCGCCGGGCTCATAACCCGGAGGTCGTAGGTTCAAATCCTGCCCCCGCAACTATGAGGAAGGCCCTGATCCGGTGTTTTACACCGGATCAGGGCCTTTCGCCTTTCTCGGGATCCTCCTCAGATGCCGGTTCACACGGCGCTTTCTGCGTTCCCTCACCGACCGGGGCTTGCCGTTTACTCTGACGCGGATACCGTGCGGCCGCCATTGCGCGATCGATGCACCGAGTGGGGAACGCACAGCGACGGCCACCACGCACGCGTGCAGTGCGTTCGCGCACGGTGTGCAGGGGCGATGCCTCCTCGTACGCATGAGCTGCGAACGCCGAAGAGCGGCCGGCCCCGGTTTCCCGGGCCCGGCCGCTCTTCGCGCATCAGGGCTGTTTGTGCCGGCTTCCTACTTCTTCGGTTCGGCCTTCAGCGCAGCCTCGAGCGCGGCCTTGAGCTGCGCGTCCGCCTTGCCGTAGGCCGCCCAGTCTCCGGCCTTCATCGCCGCGTCGCGGTCGGCGATGGCCTGCTTCATCTGCGCGAGCGCCGACTGCAGCGCGGAGTCGCTCCCGCCGGTGGCCCCGGAGCCATTCGAGCCGGTTCCGCTCGAGGAACCGCCCGACGTGCCCCCGCCATCGTTCTGAACAGGCGTGTCGCCGTCACCCGCGCTCGCGCCGGAGTTACCGCCGAAGAGGCTGTCGAGCGCCGCATCGAGGGTGTCCTCGAAGGCGATCCGATCGCCGAAGGACACGAGGACCTTCTGCAGCGTCGGGAAGCTCGTCCCCGAGGACGCCTTCACGTAGACGGGCTGCACGTAGAGCAGGCCACCGCCCATCGGCAGGGTCAGCAGGTTGCCGCTCAGCACCTGGCTCTCCCCCTGGCGCAGCAGGTTGAGCTGGCTGGAGACTCCGGAGTTGGTGGTGAAGCTGTTCTGCACCTGCCCCGGGCCGGGGATCGTGTCCCCCTTGGGCAGCGTCAGCAGCTTGAGCGTTCCGTACCCTTCCGCGACCTTGCCCGCCGTGGAGCCGGCGTTCGCGTCGGCGGCGAGGTAGCCGGTGAGGATCTCTCGCGAGTTCTCCTTCCGCGACTTCGGAATGTAGGTCGAGTAGATCGAATACGTCGGTGCCGCCTTGGCCCCGGCAGACAGCGTCAGGTAATACGGAGGCTGCCGCGTCACGGAGTCCGTCTCGGGCACGCCGGCCGCGGCACCCGAGGTCGCACTCGGAGTGTTCGTTCGCTGCTGCTGAGCCGTCTTGGCGACCGGATCGTCGGGGGTGCGCCATGCGTCCTCCGCCGAGTAGAAGGCTCCGGGATCGGTCACGTGGTAGGTCGCGAGCATCTCACGCTGCACCTTGAACATGTCGCTCGGGTAGCGCACGTGGCTGAGCAGATCGCCGCTCATCTTCGACACGCTCGTGAGGGTGCCCGGGTAGACCTTGCCCCACGCCTGCAGCACGGGGTCCTTGTCGTCCCATGCGTACAGCTTGACCGAGCCGTCGTAGGCGTCGACCGTCGCCTTGACGGAGTTACGGATGTAGTTGACCCGCTTTCCCAACTCGTTCGAGTTCTGGGAATGGACGTCGGACTTCAGGTTCGTCATGTCCGATACCTGCGAGTACGGATAGTCGGCCGAGGTCGTGTACCCGTCGACGATCCAGACCACGCGACCGTCCACCACCGAGGCGTAGGGCGCGGTGTCCAGCGTCAGATACGGAGCGACCTTCTGGACACGGGTCGAGGGGTCGCGGTCGTACATGATCTGCGAGCCTTCGACCACCGAACCGGAGAGCAGGATCTCCATGTCCTGGAACTTCAGCGCGTAGATGAGACGCGTGAAGAGCCCGTCGAGCTTCGGGCCACCATCGCCGGAGAAGGTGGTCAGGTTCTGGCCGCCCTTCTGCTCCTTCGACGCGTTCGCCTTGGCGTCGCCCGTCTTCCCGCTCTCCGCCGATTCGGCATTGCTCTCGGCGTCGGCCGGATAGTCGACCTCGATCGGCTTGTCGTGCTTGCCGCCGACGATCGAGTAGGTCGGAGAGTTCTGTCCGAAGTACACGCGGGGTTCGAAGGTTCCGAGCTTGCCGCTGGTCGGGATACCGCTCTCGAGGAACACCGGTTCGCCGCTCGGAGAGCGCTGGTTGCCGTACGCAGCGACGAGGCCGTAACCGTGCGTGTAGACGAGGCGCTGGTTGTACCAGCCCTGCTGATCCGAAACGTCGATGTCGCGCACGGCGGAGACGGTGTCCTCCACCTTGCCGTCGATCGTGTAGCGGTCGACGCTCAGGGGCTCGGGAACTTGTAGTACTGCTTGCTCTGCTCGAGCTGGGCGAACGTCGGCGAGACGATCGCCGGGTCGATGATGCGGATGTTCGAGGTTGCGACGGCGTCATTGCGGAGCGCGCCGGCCTCTGCCGTGGTCTTTGCGTCGTAGTACTCGGTCTGCACCTTGTCGATCCCGTAGGCGGCCCGGGTCGCTTGAATGTTCCGGCCGAGGTACTCGGCCTCCAGACGCTTCTCGTCGGGCTTCACCTGCAGCGTCTGCACGCCCCAGGGGTAGCCGACGCCGATCACCAGCGCGGTGACGACGAACAGCGCCGTTCCGATCACGGGAGGGCGCCAGCGGCCGGTGAAAGCGGTGATGAGGAAGAGAATCGCAATGATGATCGCGATACCGGCGAGGATCTGCTTGCCCGGGATGACCGCGTGGGCCCCGGCGAAGGTCGCGCCCGTGAACCGGCCGCTGCTGTCGGTCAGCGTGCGGTACTGGTCGAGCCAGAGGCTGACGCCCTGGAGCAGGAGATAGAGCCCCGCGAGGACCGCGGCCTGCACCCGGGTCGCCTTCGAAATACGGGTGTCGCGTCCCGAGAATGCGATACCGCCGTAGAGGTAGCTCGTGACCGCACCCGCGATGAGGCAGATCAGCACGACTGCCGAGGCGAACCCGACGATCCCCTGCCAGACCGGCAGATCGAACATGAAGAAGGAGATGTCGAGCCCGAACTCGGGGTCCTTGGTCCCCACCGGCGAGGAGTTCAGCCAGAGCAGGACTCGCTCCCACGATGCTGCGGCCGTGACCCCGGCGAACAGGCCGATCACTGCCGGGAGCACCCACTTGATCACTCGGCGCAGAGGCTCGACGAGTTCCTGGTAGCGGTCGAGCTGCGCGGTGAGCCGGGCGTAGACCGGACGTTTGCGATAGGCGATGTCGATCGCGAAGAACACCGGAACGGCCATGCCGAGGAACCCGACGAGGAACATCGCGGCGGTGGCGATCCACTGCGTGGTGAAGACTGAGAGGAAACCGAGCTGCTGGTACCAGAGCACCTCGGTGGCCACGGAGGCGACCGCGAGGAACGCCAGGATGAGGATGACGACGAGCGCGATGGTGATCGCGATCGGAGAAATACGGCGGCGCCCGGTCGTGTTCGGGGCTGTCTGATCGGTCACGTGTGATCTTCCGGTCGAAATCGGGCAGATGCTTGAGTTCCGGACAGCCTACCGGTCGCCCCTGACACTCAGCCTCCGGGTACCCCGCAGCGCTGCGATACGGTCGGGGTCGGCTTACCCGCAGCGGCGTCCTGCACGGCCTCGAGCGCCTCCGCGAACGTCGAGACCGGAACCACTCGCAGGTTCTTCGGGAGAGAGCTCGGCACGTCGGCGCAGTTCGCCACCGGGAAGAAGAACACATCGGTTCCCGCGCGTTCCGCTCCCGCGAGCTTCTGCGGGAGGCCGCCGATCGCCCCGACCTCGCCCGACGCATCGATGGTCCCGGTGCCGCTCACCCGGAGCCCTCCGGTCAGGTCTCCGGGCGTCAGCTTGTCATAGATCGCGAGCGCGAAGATCGTGCCGGCACTCGGACCGCCGATCCCCTCGACCTCGACCCGGACCTTCACCGGGATGTCGAAGCGGGAGCCCGCCAGGATCCCGAGCTGCGGCGCCGATCCCGCTTCCGCCGTTCGCGGCGTCACCCGCACGGTCTTCGATGCGCCGCCCCGATCGATCACGAGCGTGACGGCGCCGTCGGCCCGCCGCAGCCCGTCACGAAGCTCGGTGAGGCTCGTCACCGGTCGCGCGTCGATCGACCGGATGACGTCCCCGTCCTGCAGGATCCCGTCGGACGGACCGCCGTCGACGACCTGACCGACCACGAGCTCCGCGGGAACCTTCCGCCCGAGGGCGTTCAACGCCGCCACCGTCGCGAGATCCTGCGACGAGGTCATCAGTGCGGCATTGGCCTCGTCGCGCTGCTTCTCGGTGATGCCCTTCGGGTAGATCTCCTCCATGGGCACCAGCTCCTGGTTCGGGTCGAGCAGTGCGGGCAGCAGGGAGAGCCAGGAGTTCGGCTTCTGCGGAGTGCCGACCATCGTCACCGTCAGCAGGTTGAGCGTCCCGGAGGTCGGGTAGGTCCGCTCCCCCTCGATCGTGATCAGCGGCGTGCCCGTTCCTCCGCCCTCGACGGTGCCGAGCGTGTCGACGACGGGCCCTGGACGCTCGATCGCATAGGGCGAGGGGATTGCCGAGGCGAGCAGGACGAGGATCGCCGCGATGGCGACGATGATGAAGAGCGAGCGCCCGCCTCGTCCGGCCTCCGGACCCCGCAGATCGGTGTCGACGAACACGAGCGATCCGGTGCGGACGCCGGATCGCCGTGCGGACGTGGAAGGGGTATCTGCGGGCACCGCGCCAGCGTAGCCCGAACCTCCCATGTGCGGACTGTACGTCGCACGAACCGGCACCGCTCGCCGGGAACGTTCGCGGTGGGCGCAAAGGAATCGCAGCGGAAACCGAGGATTCCCCGGGTGATCCCGGGGCCTGTGCCCTACCGTTGTGGTAACACCAGGAGGTCGGCATATGAGCACCGATTCGCACGATGGCGAGGGCCGCGGGCCCGAAGACGAGCAGAACACCCCTGACGACCAGAACGACCTGCAGCGCATGCTGCGCGAGTTCCTCTCGGGGAAGGGTCCCGCGGGCGGGATCGACCCCTCCGCCTTCGCGTCGGCGGCCGGGCTCCCCATCGATCAGCAGGCTTTGCAGGGGCTCATGAACACGTTGCAGAACGCGATGCGCCAGCCCGCCGACGGGATCGACTGGTCGGTGACCCGCCGCACCGCGATCGACGTGGCCGCCGAGGGCGGCGAGGGCGGCGACCGTGCACAGGTGGAGCGCGCGTTCCCCGTCGCCGGGCTCTGGCTCGACGAAGTGACCGAGGTGGGCGCAGCACCGGATGCTCCGCGGGCGATCACCCGCATCGAATGGGTCCAGGCCACCATCGACACCTGGGTCGGGTTCGCAGAACCGGTCGCGGAATCGATTACCCGGGCGCTCATGGACGCGCTGACCTCCCAGCTCCCCGAGGAACTCGGCGAGTCGCTCGCCGGCGCCGGCCCGATGCTGCGCAGCGTCGGGGGTGCGCTCTTCGCCACGCAGCTCGGCACCGTGGTAGGCAAGCTCTCGCGCGAGATCAGCGCGGGCGGCGACGTCGGCATCCCGCTGCTCACCGGTCCCGGACGGGAGGGCGGTGCACTCCTCCCCAGCGGAGTCGCGGCGTTCGCCGAGGGACTCGACCAGGACGCGGAGGCGGTCACGCTCTACCTCGCGGTGAGGGAGCTCGCGCACGCACGCCTGTTCCGTCACGCGCGCTGGCTCCGGCAGCACCTGTTGAGCGCCATCACGGACTACGCCCGCGGGATCCGGATCGACACCGACCGTATCGAGGAGCTGGCCTCGGAACTCGACATCGAGCGGCCCGAGCAGGTCCAGGAAATGCTCGCCGGCGGAGCCCTCATCCCGCCGAAGACGCCCGAGCAGGAGGCCGCGCACGCACGCCTCGAGAACACTCTCGCCCTCATCGACGGCTGGGTGGACGCGGTGACTGCAGATGCCGTCAGCCGCCTGCCCGGCGCCGACGCGATCGCTGAGATGGTGCGACGCCGCAGGGCGACGGGTGGACCCGCGGAGCACGCGTTCGGCACCCTGGTCGGACTCGAACTGCGCCCCCGGCGCATGCGCGAAGCCGCAGCGGTGTGGCGCCTCGTGGCCGAACGCGGCGGGATCTCGGCTCGCGACGGGCTCTGGGCGCACCCCGACCTGTTGCCGACCGCGGAGGAGCTGGA
Organism: Leucobacter sp. HNU; assembly: GCF_047946755.1. Classification (GTDB taxonomy): domain Bacteria; phylum Actinomycetota; class Actinomycetes; order Actinomycetales; family Microbacteriaceae; genus Leucobacter. Next base: position 1,527,704 of record NZ_CP178837.1, read on the forward strand.
CCACCCGGCGCGTCTGCTCGAGCGGATCGGTCTCGCGGGGGATCCCGAGCCGGAGGTCGACGAGTTCGATCAGGAGCTGCAGAAGCTGCTGGCGGGCGGGCTGGAAGGACTCGACCGTCCTGAGCCGTCGGCCAACGAATCCCAGGACGGAACGGACCCCGACGAGGATCCCCGGCCTCCCGCCGTCTGACGCGCCGAGCCGGACACGGGACGGAGCGGGCGGGCTTGGTCCCGCACACAGATCGGATAGGACGGCGACGCCTCGTCCGCGCTCGACCCCCTGTGGACAACGGAGCCGCACGAGCACCCGGATCGCACACTGGTCCGCATGCATTCCATCGCGTTCGATCCGCCGCCCCCGTCCGCCGTCGAGCCCGCAGCCGAGGTGCGGCTCGACCCCGATCTCCCGCTCGGCTTCGACCGGCGCGGCGCGCTTCGCCTGGGCTTCGATACCCCGGTCGCACGCGTCGGCGACTTCGGCGCCGGGGTCGAGCGATTCATCGCCGCGCTCCGCGCACCCGTGCCTCTCTCCCAGCTCGCTCAGCTGGCCCGGCGATGCGGGGTCCCGGCGCAGCAGATCCCCGCGTTGCTCTCCGAACTCGAAGAGGCGTTGATCCCGGCCGCGCCCCGGGCTCGTGCAGCTTCAGCGGTCCTGGTTCCTTCCGAGGCTCCGTTCAACGCCAGACGGATCAGGCTCGTCGGCGACGGTCTCCCCGCCGCGGCGCTCCGCTCGATGCTCGAGCGGGCCGGGTGCCGGGTGCTCCCGCAGCGGACGGCGCGCGGACCGTCGGCCCGGGCCGACCTCGTCGTCTTCCTGTCTCGCTTCGGCTGGCCGGTCACGGGCTCGCAGCACGCACTGGCGAATGGCACACCGCACCTCGCGGTCCGATTCTCCGACCGGAGCGTCGAGATCAGCCCCGTGATCGCGAGCGACGGCTCCCCGTGCATCACCTGCTTCGCACTGCACGATCACGACCGGGATCCGGATCAGGTCGACCTCGCCGTTCAGCTTCGAGAATCGGTCCCGGCGAGCGAGACCGCCGAGACGAGCGAACTCGTAGCGGCACTGGTACTCCGTACCATCGCGAACGCGCGACGGGAGGGGCCCGCCTCGGGATCCTCCCGCGGCCTCCTGCTCCCGTGCAGCGGCGGGGCCGTGCTCGACGCCCCGACGCCGAAGCCCGTACTCCCGCATCCCTCGTGCGACTGCCACTCCTTCGAGGCCCTCGGACTGGGCGAGGCTCCCGCTGCGTTCCCGCCGAGGATCGACCGGAGCCACACGCCCTCCGCGACCGGAACGGAACTCAGTGCTCGGTCAGCGTGATGCCGGCTTCCGCCAGGAACCTGGACGGCATCCGCGCGGCTCTGGCCCCGGCTGCGGATCCAGACAGCCGGAGCTCGTCGCGCGCTCGGGTGAAGGCGACGTAGCAGAGACGCCGCTCCTCATCGATGTCGTCCTCGTCGATCGCGTGCGCGATGGGCAGCACCCCCTCGCTGAGGCCAACCACATGGACGAGAGACCATTCGAGGCCCTTCGCAGCGTGGATCGCGCTCAGCGTCACCGTTTCGAGAGTGGGCTCATGATGCGCCTTCTGCCGCGCCAGCAGCTCTTCACTGAAGGCCTCCATCGTGGTCCCCGGCGGCATCTCGTCGACGAGGGAGAGGATCGCGCCGAGCGCCTCCCAGCGTTCGCGTTGCGCCGCACCTTCCGGTTCCTGCGTCGTCCATCCGCACGAGCGCAGTACATCGCTGACCACTTGGAACAGCGGGCGCGGATCGGCGACCTTCGCCTGGCCGCGCATGAGCAGCACCGCTTGGCGCACGTCCGCGCGATCGAAGAAGCGTTGGCCTCCGTGCACGCGGCTACCCACTCCCTGATTCGCCAGTTCCGTTTCCACACGGGCGGACTGCGCATTCGTGCGCGAGAGCACCGCGATCTCGGATGCCGGGGTGCCGGACTCGATGCTCGCGCGGATCGACGCTGCGACCGCAGCCGCTTCCTCGTGCTCGGTCGCGAACCACTCGACGCGGGGCAGCTGGTCCTCAGGCGTCTCCGGTCGCATCGGGCGCAGCGTGAGCGCTCCGGGCCGATCCCGCATGAGCCGGTTCGCGGTCTGCACGATCGGCGCGGTCGATCGATAGTTGCGTTCGAGCCGGAATTCACGCGCGCCCGGATACTCGGCTGCGAAGCGCAGCAGCGGCGCGCTCGAGGCTCCGGCGAAGCCGTAGATGGTCTGGCTCGCGTCGCCGACCACGCAGACGTCGGTCCGGTCCCCGAGCCACACCTTGAGCAGCGCGTGCTGCAGCGGCGAAACGTCCTGGTACTCGTCGACGGTGAAGAACCGGTAGCGCTCGCGGACGTGCACTGCGGCCCGCGGTTCGGTCTCGAGCATGCCGGTGAGGAGCACCAGCACGTCCTCGAAATCGATCTGCCGCCGGGCCTCCAGCAGTTCCGTGTAGGACTCGTGCACCTGGATCATCTGCTCAGCGCTGATCCCCTGCGGCAGGGGACGTTCGTCGATCCTCGCGGCATATCGTTCGATGCTCAGCATCGAGACCTTGCGCCACTCGATCTCGGACGCGATATCGCGAAGCGCCTCCGCCGGCAGCCGCAGGCCCATCGCCTCGACCGCCTGCGAGACCGCGGCGACCTTTCCCGGCAGCACCTGAGGCGCCGTCCCCCGACGAGCTGCGGCCAGAAATGCCCCAGCTGGGCCAGCGCCGCCCCGTGGAACGTCTGCGCCCGGACCCCTCGGCTCCGAGGGCGCGAAGGCGGGATTGCAGCTCCCCCGCGGCCTTCCGAGTGAACGTCACCGCCAGCACCCGATCCGGCGCGTAGGCACCGGTCTGGACTCCGTGGGCGATCCGGTGAGTGATGGTGCGCGTCTTGCCGGTTCCGGCCCCGGCTCGCACCGCGACCGGACCGCGGAGGCACTCCGCGACCTCGCGCTGCTCGGGGTCGAGCCCGGCAAGCGGATCCTCTCGGATCATGCCTCGTCCACCCAGCGGTCGATCAGCCAACGGGCGATCGAGAGCGGGCCGGGTAGACGGACGCCGGGAGGAGGAGTTCTCAGTTCGGCGCGAGTGAACCAGCGCAGTTCCGAGATCTCTTCGGGGTCGGGGGCCAGCGCGTCCGGGTCGAACCCGGGCTGCAGGCTCGCGTGGAAACCGAGCATCAGTGAGCGCGGGAACGGCCACGGCTGGGAAGCGATGTACCGGACCCGGTCCACCGGCACCCCCGCTTCCTCGCGGATCTCGCGCACCACCGCCTGTTCCGCGGACTCGCCCGCGTCGACGAATCCGGCGAGCAGGGAGAACCTTCCCGCCTCCCAGAGAGCGTTCGAACCGAGCAGGGCGCGCCCCTCGTGCTCGACGAGCACGATCACCGCGGGGTCGGTTCGGGGGAACAGCAGCGCACCATCGGGGTCGGTTCGAGACCATCCGGCCCAGCTCGGGCGCGTGGGCCGGCCGTCCACCGGGGAGAAACCGGCGGACCGGTGCCACGCGGCGAGGGCGAGCGCGGCGGTCATGATCTCTCGCTCGCCGTCACTCCGCAGGCCGCCCAGCTCGAGCGGGTTCGCCCAGGACTCGGCCGTGCCGGACCCAGGGGTGTCGGCCGCGGCGTCGGCCCCGAACTCGACGAAGATCGGTGCGCCGTCGAAGCGGCCGAGGTACGCATGCTCGTCTCCGAACTCGCCGAGGACGGACGACAGGGCGAGTCGAGCCCCTCCGTCCTCTGCGGCGCCGAGCACGGGCACCCGGGAACCACGCAGCACGAGCAGGCGCGCCGCCGGATCGGACCAGGCTGCCGCGAGCAGCGCGGAATCGGTGCGGGTCGCAGCATCCCGGTCGAGCGTCCCGCTCGAGAGCGGCGGCAACGGAGTCGCGGTCATCCGATCGTCCTTTCTTCCCCGTGAGCTCCCCGCAGATGCGCGTGGCGTGCGGCACGAAATGCGCCGCCTGCCTACGCTGAGTGCATGGCCAGCTCCCCATTCACCCTAGCCGCGCTCGCGACCTCCGCGGTGCCCGGACTCACCGTCACGGCACTGGACCTGAACGAGGATCGCAGCGGGGAGTTCGTTTCGGCCAGAATCGTCGGCGATGGCCGCGATCTGCTCGTCCGCGTGCCGCGCACCCCCGCCGCGGAAGTCGCCCAGTCCGCCGAGCTGCTCAGCCTCGCAGCGCTCGCCGAAGGTGCGCGCGCCGCGCTCCCCTTCGCTGTCCCCGAGACGCTCGGGCTCACCCGCGCCGGAGACTCCCGGGCGGTCGTCACCACCCTCCTCGACGGGGACCGGATCGACGTCGAAGACCTCGAGTCGGACGCACTCGTCCTGCAGTCCATCGCCGAGACCATCGCCGCGATCCACGCGCTCCCGACCGCACTGGTGCAGCAAGGCGGCCTCCCCGTGCGCGACGCCGTGGAAGTCCGCGCCCAGGTCGCCCGGCTCGTGGACCGCGCCCAGCGCACCCGCCTCCTGCCCGAGACCGTGCACCATCGCTGGATGGAAGCGCTCGAATCCACCGCCCTCTGGGACTTCGCTCCCGCCCCGGTGCACGGCGCCTTCACCGCGGAGGTCGTCCTGATCACCGACGACCGGATCACCGGCGTCCTCGACTGGTCCGAGTTCTCCGTCGGAGACCCCGCGGCGGATCTCGCCTGGCTCCTCGCCGCCGGCGACGAAGTCTTCGAATCCGTGCTCGCCCGATACGCCGCGATCAGCGACACCGGCCACGTCGGATGGCTCCGCGCACGCGCCAAGCTCTACCGAGAGCTCGAAGTCGCCGAGTGGCTGATGCACGGAGTCGAAACCCACGACCAGGACATCGTCAGCGATGCCGTCGCCATGCTCGACCGGATGGTCGACCGGCTCACCAAGCTGACCTCCCCGTCCCGATCCGGACGGGCCTCGGCACCGCGGAAGTTGCACAACTCCTCGAAGAGACCCCCGAAGCGCCCGAAGGCCTCTCCGAAACCGCCGCGTTCGAAGCGCTCGACGAGGACCGCATGTTCCACGCCGACACCGACTTCATCGAGCCCCTCGACGACAGCGCGGCGGGAGCCGGACCCCAGGACGGCCGCACGGCCGAGGCCTCGGCCGACTCGGCGGGCTCGCAGGACCGCGAGGCTCAGGACCGCGAGACTCAGGACGGCGAAGCTCAGGACCGCGAGACTCAGGACGCGTCGGACAGCGATCCCGCAGGCGAGCCGATAGCAGCGGGCCCCGGCACCGCCTCCCGCGCCGATGACGCCTCCGAACAGGTCACAGACGTCATCGAGCCCCTCGACGACGGACCCCGCAGCCGCTGAGGACCGCGTCGGCCCGCATCACTCCTGACGCACCTCGAGACTGCGACGCGCCAGGAACCAGCGCCGCTCCAGCTCGTCCAGGCCGAGGGGCCGCTCGTCGCGAAGGATCACGTCGTCCGCGACGTAGTAGAGAGTGGCATCGATCCGCTCGAGCGGAGTACCCGTCCAGCTCGCCCAGGCGTGCCGATACAGCGCCAACTGGTAGAACCTCGTCTCCCGCTCCGCGTCGTCCCGCGGTGCTCGCCCCGTCTTCCAGTCGACGATCTCGATCCGGTCGCCGTGCCGGAACACGGCGTCCAGCTTGCAGACCAGGCGATTGCCCGCGAACGGCAGGGAGATCTCCTGCTCGACCGCGATCGGCTGCAGATCGGCCCACTCGGAGCGTTCGAAGTTGGCGATGAGCTCCTGCAGGACGCGCTCCTCCTCGTCGAGCCCGTCTCCGGACTCGCCGGGCACGGCCGACGCGCCGGACACGGCCGGCTCGTCGGACACGGCCGGCTCGTCGGAAACCCCCGGTCCGCCGTCCACCTCCTCGAACTCGCCGGCCCCTGCGAAGCCGCTCCGCTGGAGGATCCCCGGTCCCTCCGGGTCGCCGGCGAAGGCGCCGTCACCGAAACCGGGCAGCGTGAGCCGCGTGCCCACCGCGGTGGAGCTGCGCCGCTCGACCCATTCGTGGAACCGGTTGCCGACGCGCGTGCGCCGGTAGGGACGCTGCGGAACCGGGCGGAGCCGGGCACGCTCGGCGGCTTCGGGTTCGTCGACGAACTCGTGGAATGTCGAAGCGGTGATCCGCTCGACCGTCGAGCCGGGGCCCGCATCCGGGTCGGATCCGTTCTCGGGCTGATTCTCCGCGTCGGAACCCGGATCCCCATCGGCACCCCGAGCGCTGAGCGTCGAGCGCGCCCGCTCACGCTCGGCGAGGAGGAGTTCGACGATCGGGTCGATCGAGGCGGTGCCTTCGTCCGGAGCTTCGGAGAGGCGTGCCTCGACGGCGCCGGCGGCGCGGCGCACGGCCTCGGCGCGGGCGCCCAACGGGTCCAGCGGCCAATCGAGGATCGTCTCCTCGGATGCGCTCGGGTCGGCCTCGTGCGCGC